>CAYFPX010000024.1:0-34411 GCA_964344945.1 uncultured Enterobacterales bacterium | reverse complement strand
CGGAACCGGGCGGGCAGCGCGTCCTCGCAGATCCGGGCCAGGGCGTGGGGACCGGTCTGGAAGAGCACGGGGCCGTCGGTGGGCACGTCCGCCATGCGGTGCACCGGGTGCCCGGTGCGCACCTCGCCGCCCAGCTCCGTCAAGACACGCACCAGGGCGTCGGGGATCGCCTGGGCGCCCCCCTCCGGAAAGCCCCAGCCCACCGCGTGAGCGGCGACCTGGAGCATCACGCCGACGGCGGCGCTGGGGGCCATGTCCAGGGGGAGCACGCTGTGGGCCGCGGTGCCAGCGAAGAGCGCCCGGGCCCGCTCCGTCTTGAAGGTGCTGCGGGCCAGGGCCTCCGCCGAGCGCATGGCCTTGAGCCCGAAGCCGGCCAGCAGCCACGGCTTCGACGGCACGCCGAGGGGCGCCAGGCCGTCTTCGAACAGGTCCTGCCAGCGGCTGGCCAGAGGCTCGAAGAGGCGGCGGTAGCGCTCGTGGTCTTCGCCGAGGGCGTGGGCGGTCGCGGCGATGTCCCGCTCGATCACCGCCGCGGTGCCGTCGTCGAAGGGGTGGGCGACGGGGGCCTCGGGCTGGAGCCAGCGCAGGCCGTGTTCGTGCAGGGCCAGGGTCCTCAGGAAGGGGCTGCCGATGGCCATCGGGTGGATCGACGAGCAGATGTCGTGGCGGAAGCCCGGGAGGGTCAGCTCGGCGGTCCGGGCGCTGCCACCGACGGTGTCCGCCGCCTCGAGCACCACCACGCGCCAGCCGGCCCGTGCCAGGGCGATGGCGGCGCAGAGGCCATTGGGCCCCGAGCCTACGACGGCGGCGTCTGCGGTCGGCATGCCACCGGCTATCCACTACAGTCCCAGCGTGGGCGTCCTGGTCGCCATCACCGGGCTCGTGATCAGCGCGTCGGCATCGTTGCACGCCCTGTGGCTCATCCCTCGGGAGGCCGTGCCCGAGGACCAGACCGGCCACCGGGTGGGGCTCGCTGGGGGAGCCGTGATCGCGTGGGTGGGGGTCGCCTTCCGCCCGGTGATCGTCACCGTCGCGGCCGCGCTGCTCGCCACGGTCATCGCGGGGCTCCACCTGCGCACCCTGGGCGACTCGGTGCTGCCGGCGCTGACCCCAGCCGTGGTGGTCGGCCAACCGATGCCAGAGCTGACCCTGCTGACCGAGCGTGGGGACCCGGTGTCCTCGGCCTCCTTCCGGGGGCAGCGGCTGCTGCTCAAGGTCTTCCGCGGCCACTGGTGACCGTACTGCGTCGCAGAGTTGCTGCGGCTGGACGCGCTCGGAGAGGCGCTCTCGGAGCACGGCGTGGTCGTGCGGGGCCTGAGCCAGGACTCGCCGGACCTGGTGATCTACCTCCGGGCTCGGGAGGGCCTGCGCATGCCCATCTACGCGGACCCGGAGCTCGAAGCCATCGGCGCCCTCGGCCTCGTGATGGAGGGTGGCCAGGCCTACAAGACCCTCACGGTGGCCGGCATCCCCATTGGACTGCCCTGGGGGCGCCGCCGTCGTCTGCCGGTGCCCACCACGCTCCTGCTCGACGAGCACGGGGTCGTGCAGTGGCTGGACGTGGCCCGGGACTACCGGCTCCGGGGCGACGACGCCCGCATCCTGGCCGCCGTGCGCAGGGCCTTCCCAGCCCGCTGACGACCGTCAACGCTTTCGGGTCCGCATCGGTCATTCGTCGGATACCATCCCGCCGTGGTCCTGCTCCTCTCAATCGCCTGCACCGGGGACAGCGAGGAGGTCCTGGTCTTCCCGGACGGGCTGGCGGCCCTGGCCACCAACACCGCCTCGGCGCCCGCCGACGGCGCCGAGGACTTCCAGACCGTCTGGGGCGAGGAACACGACCACGACTGGGTGCACGGCCAGGGCTACATCCACGCCCCGGTGGGGGACGTCTGGGCGGCCTTCCAGGACCTCGAGGTGGTCGTGGATCGGGCTGCGGTGCACGAGTACGACTGGACCCCCGACACCAACGCCGAGTACGAGGTCTCCTTCCAGGTCCACAACACCGTCCTGGACATCCTGACCGTCGAGTACACCCGCGAGTGGCGCCAGAGCACCGTCGCCGGCACCTCCGACGCCCCCGAGGTGGTGGGCATCCGCTTCGAGAAGATCGAAGGCTCCGCCGTGATCGAGCAGATGGTCGGCTCGGTGATCCTCTCCGAGACCGACGACGGCCACACCCACCTGGACATCATCGAAGAGATGGTCGCGCTGCAGCGGGGGGCCGAGCCGATCGTGCAGTACGTCGAGCACCTGTACGAAGACGCCCGCGCCTTCGCCCACGGCGAGGCGCTGCCCGAGCGCACGCCGCCGGGGGAGGACACCGAGTAGCGCTCGCGCTCAGCCCTTCAGCGCCCGGGTCACCCACCGGTCGAGGTGGTTCGCGAATTGCTGCTTGTCCTTCGGCCCGAAGGGCGGCGGGCCGCCGCCGGTCAGGCCGCTGGCGCGCATCTCGGCCATGAAGTCCCGGGTGCTCAGGCGCTGGCGCACGTTCTCGGCGGTGAGCATGCCGCCGCGGGGCTGCAGGACCTCGGCGCCCTTCTCCACCACCTCGGCGGCCAGGGGGACGTCCTGGGTGATCACCAGGTCTCCGGCGATGCAGTGGGCGGCGATGTGGTCGTCGGCCACGTCCATCCCACTGCCGACCACCACCATCTGGATCAGAGGGCTCTTCGGGTGCTGCTGCCAGCGGTTGGCGACCACGATGACCTTCACGCCGCGGCGCAGCGCCGCCTTGAAGGTCACCTCCTTGATGGCGCCGGGGGCGCCGTCGGCGTCGATCCAGACCGTCGGCACCCGCTACAGGCGCTTCTTGATGTTGCCGTCTTCGTCCTTCTCCGGGGCCAGGGGGCGCTCGGTCTCCGGGAGCGGGGTGACCGCCGGCTCGGCCGCCGGTGCGCCGGGCACGGCCCTGGGGGTCGGATCGGCGACCTCGGCGGCGGTGGCGGCCCGCAGGCGTTCCTCGGCGTCGTCGAGCTTGTGGTCCTGCTCGCCGATCTTCCCCAGGGCGTCCCGCGCCTTGGCGAGCTTCTCTTCCGCCGCGCCCACGAGGTCCGCGTCGCGCGCGGCCTTGGTCTTGCTGGAGACCCAGCCCTTGCCCACGTTCGTCAGACGGTCGAAGAAGCCCATGGGTCGAAGGTAGTCCGTCGCCGCGGTGAGCGCTGAGGTCGATCAGCGCAATTCGCGGGCCCAGAACTCCTGGCCAGTCCGTCCACAGAGGCGATCCACCGCCTGCTCGGGGGTCGCGCCGGCCTCGAAGAGATCGTCCCAGGGGCGGGGCGACATGCCCGGGCTGTAGACGCCGAAGCGGGTGTACAGGATGGCCTCGACGGCGCTCCTCCAGGTGCGGTAGCGGTGCATGGGGTGTCTCCTCGCTCATGCATTTTTATTCAGGGTGCTGAATGGTAATGCATCGCTCCCGACCGTCAAGGATGGCTGGGCTCGGGGGTGAGGCGCCGGGCGTGGGCGGCCTCCTCGGTGGCCCCGCCCACGGGGGTGACCCGCCGCCGTCAGCGCGGGTAGCCCGCCCGCTTGAGCTCCCGGCCCAGGTGTTCCGCCTGGAGGCGGATGGGCGCCCGGCGCATCAGCTCCTGGTCTCGGGCGAAGCGCATCAGCTCTCGCCAGACCGCTGCGGCGGCGTCCAGCCGACCCTCGGCCAGATCCAGCCGGGCCCGGCGCAGCACCATGTCGGCCCACGAGGCGTGGTCGGCGCCCTCGAGCTCGCAGCAGGCCAGGTCGAGCAGGGTGCGCGCGGCGCCGGGGTCACCTCGAAGGCGCGCCACGTCGCCGGCCAGGCCGCGGGCCACGGCCAACACCCGCTTGTTGCCGAGCACCACCGGGTCCCGGAGCAGGGCCTCGGCCTCGTCGCCGGCCTCGGCAAGCCGACGCTCACCGATCAACATGTCGAGCAGGTTGACCCGGACCAGGGCGTAGGTCAGGGCCTGACCCTGCCCCTCGGCGATGTCTCGGGCCCGCTCCATCTTCTCCCGGGCCGTCTCCAGGTCGCCGGAGTGCCGCAGGGCCAGGGCCAGGTCGCACCAGGCGCCCGCGAGCTGGTCCCGGTTGTCCAGGCCCTCGTAGAGCTCGAGGGCCCGCCAGTACGACGACAGCGAGGCCTCGAGCTCGCCGCGCTCCATGCAGATGCTGCCGAAGGTCTGGTGCAGGTAGGCCGCCTCGCCCAGCGCCCCCATGCGCTCGAAGAGCGCGAGGCCCTCAGCCAGGTTCGCCTTGGCTTCGAGCAGGCGGGCGGCCCGGTGCTGGACCAGGGCCAGGTTGCCCAGCTGGCGGGCCAGCATGTGGGAGTCCGGCGTGTTGCGGAGGATGCCCACCGCGCGCTCGAGGCGGTGCTCGGCCTCTGCCATCTCGCCCATGCCGAGCAGGATCAGGCCGGCCAGGCTGTCCACCTGGGCCAGCAGGTGTCGATCGGCCAGGGCCCGGCAGAGGGCCGAGGCCCGCTCGATGACTTCGAGACCCTCGTGGTGTCGCCCGTAGCGGCGCAGCAGGCTCGCCTGGGCGCGGAGGGTCTGGGCGTGCAGCGAGCGGAAGCCGTGTTGCTCGGCCAGCGCCTGGGCCTCGTCGATGCAGGTCTGGGCCGCCGGGTAGCGCCCACTGCTCGTGTGGACCCGGGTGAGCTGGATCAGCGCGTCGCAGAGGATCGTCGGCTCGCCGCGCTCCCGGGCGCGCTGGATCACGGTGCGCAGCTGATCCCGCGCTCTCTGCCTGCGGTTGCGCAGGACCTGGGCCCGGCCCCGGCTGAGGTCGAGGCGCAACCGGTCCGCGGGGGCGATCCGCCGCATGCGGCTGAGGCGACGGCCGAGCGCGTCGAGCTCGTCGACCGGGTGGCCCAGGTTCCAGGTCTCGTAGAGGGCCCGGCCGAGCAGAGGCGCGGCGTCGGACCAGCGGTTGTCGAGGGCGGCCACCAGGGCGGTGCGCAGGTTCTCCCGCTCGTCGACCCAGCGGGACTGGAGCTCCGTCGCCCGAGGGCCCCGGAGGTGCCGCACCGCAGCGTCGGTGCCCAGGCGGGCGTAGTGGCCGGCGTGGTGCAGCACGACCCGGGCCTCTCGCTTCGGGTCCTCGGCCAGGCGCCCGGCGGCGAAGCCACGCAGAGGCTGGTCCAGCACCAGGCGCCGCCCGGAGGGGGCCTTGCGCCCCCGCAGCAGCCCCCGCTCGGTCAGGGCCTCCAGCGAGGCGCCCGGCTGCTCCAGTCCCGCTCGGGTCAGCACCTCGACCCCATCGGCGAGGGTGAAGCCTCCGGCGAAGCGGCTGCACGCCGCCAGGGTCTCCTGCTGGTCGATGGAGAGGGCGTTCCACGCCATGCGCAGGCTGCGGCGGACCTGCTTGGGCAGCTCGTCGGTGAGGTCGATCGTGCCGCTGCCGGTCCCCAGGGTGCCCTCGTGGTCCGCGGCCAGGTGGAGGGCCAGGGGCAGACCGCCGACCCGGTGAGCCAGGGCCGCCAGCGCCACCTCGTCGGTGCCCTGCGGCGCGAGCCTGCGGAGCAGGGCGACGGCGTCCGCGGCTTCGAGCAGGGGGACCTCGAGGGCGTGGGTGTCGCCGGGCAGGGCCTGCCGCGCCGTGACGAGCACCCGGAGCTCGGGGGCCCGGGTCCGCCAGGCGCCGATCCACTCCGGCAGGGACGCCAGGCAGCCGTCGGCGTCGTCCAGGACCAGCAGCAGCGGGCCGCGCGCAGCGAGGGTCTCGGCCAGGATCCAGATCCCGCGGTTCACCGAGCTCAGCCCCGCGGTCGGCACGTCGAGCGCCTGGGCCACGAGCTGCAGCGCGCTGCTCGGGGACAGGGCGGCCCGAAGGGGGACGCGGATCGCCCGGTGGCCGAGACCGCGCACCCGGGCCACGTGCTCCCCGGCCACGGCGGACTTGCCCACCCCCAGGGGCCCCCAGAGGCACGCGCGGGGCGCGTCCAGGCTCGCGAGGGTGTCCAGGAGCGCTCTCCGGCCCACCAGGGCGCCCCCAGGTCGCGGCGTGACCGCGCTGCGGATGCTGGGCAGGGGCTGGTCGATGGTGTCGACCGTGACCACACGCAGGGAGGCGTCGCCCATGCTCGGGGTCTGCAGGGCGTCCAGGGCGTCCCACAGGGCGGCCCCGTGGGGCAGGCGGGCCCTCGGCTCGAGGCCCAGGCAGTCGCTCAGCAGCTCGCCCGCTCCGGCCAGGACCTCGTCGACCGCGGCCTGGGGCTCTCCGGAGGCCAGGCGCTCGTCGACCCGCAGCAGGGCCTGGATCACCTCGCTGGGCTTGCGCCCGGGCCAGAGCTTCTCGCCCGTCAGGACCTCGTAGAACAGCGCTCCGAAGCTGAAGATGTCGCTGGTCACGGTGACCGGCTCTCCGGTCGCCTGCTCCGGCGACATGTAGGCGAGGGTGCCCCAGGCCTCCGTCACCTGCTCCGAGTCGGCCGCGACCGCGATCCCGAAGTCCACGAGCCGCACCCGGCCCTCGGGATCCACGATCACGTTCGCGGGCTTGAGGTCCCGGTGCACCAGCCCCACCGTACGCCGCTCGGGCAGCCGCACGTCGTGCAGGGCCGCCAGTCCGGAGGCCACCTGGAGCAGCAGATCCAGGGCCGGTCCGGGCTCCAGGGACCCCTGGTCCCGCAGCAGGCGCTTCAGGGTCTGCCCTCGGACCTGCTCCATGGCGATCCAGGGCAGGCCGTCGGTCTCGCCGGCGTCGATCACGTCGACGACGTTCGGGTGCCGGACCAGGGCACAGACCCGGGCTTCGTGGAGCAGCATCTCCCGGGCCTTGGGCAGGGTGCTGTCCTCGCGCAGCACCTTCAGGGCCACCGGCTCCGCCAGGGCCTCTGGACCGATCAGGCGAGCCTCGTAGACCCGTGCGGTGCCTCCGACACCCAGCAGCCCCGTGAGGCGGTACGGCCCCCAGTCCCGGGGGAGGGCGGTGCTGTCGGAGCTCGGCGCCATCTCCCCAGTGCCTATCGAGGCGCACCGCGGCTCGCCGCAGAGCGACGCTCCTCCTGCCTTGGGCCCAGAGGTCCGTCATGGCGGCCAGAGCGGTGCTACCTTGGGCCTGGCTTCGACACGGAACAGGGATCCCATGGGCACGCGCGCGCGAAGGAGCACACGAGGCGAACAGGGTGATGCGAGTCGGGGTGCGCCCCAGGACCTGGCCCAGCGCCCCGACGAAGTCCTCCGGCAGCTCCAGGAGCGCTTCGGCAACGCCGTGGCGGAGCGCCTGCTGCTCGACGCCCCGGCGAACGAGTTCGAGCTCTACCTGGCGGACCTGCTCGCCTCGGAGCGGGCCACCGGCGTGGACTTCAGCGCCTACCTGCCGGGCCAGGCGCCCCAGGAGTGGTCCCGGTTCGTCCAGGCCTGGTACCGGGTGCTGTGGGCCGAGCGAGGAGCCGCCACCCCCGAGCTCGGATCCACGGACCTCGGCCTGGCGCTGGAGGCCCCGGACGCCGTCGCGCCGGCTGCCCCAGCGCCGGAGTCGATCGCCCCCGTCGCCGGCGCCCCCAGCCCCGAGCCCGCCGCGGTCCAGCGTTCGGCGGGGCCGGGCTCCCCGGACCTCGACGACCCCGCCCAGCTCGACGCCTGGTTCCAGGCCCTGCGGTCCCGCTCCGGCAGCGGTCGCCCGCTCTCGGCCGCGGAGCAGGCCTTCATGGAGCGCGTGCACGGCGACGCCCTGCGGGACGCCCGGATCCACGAGGGCAGCGCCGCCCAGCAGGCCTCCCAGGACATCGCCGCTCGGGCCTTCACGGTCGACAGCGACATCTGGGTCGGGGAGTCCATCGATCTCGGCACCCGCGAGGGCGCCAAGCTCCTGGCCCACGAGGCGACCCACGTGCTCCAGAACCGCGCTGGCCGCGGCGCCACGGCGGAGTCCCGGGTCTCCGAGCCGGGGGATGCCCTGGAGCACGAAGCCACCATCGCCGAGGGCGTGGCCGGTCGCACCTGGGACGAGCGCCGCAGCGCCTGGCGCTTCACCCCGCCGGGCGGCCTGGACTCCCGGGCGGAATTCCTCTCGACCACCATGCTCGGGCGCCTGCCCGACTCCGCGGGCCCGGCGCCGGACAGCCTGGTCCGCGACGCCCTGCGCATCCTGCTCACCGCCCGCGCTGAGCAGCGGCTGGCCGACGCCTCCCTCGCCCTGCGGGCGGGCCTGGTCGCCTCCGAGCGTGAAGCCCGGGTGAGCGGTGAGCTGGCGGACCTCCGCCGGGCCGTGGCGGGTGCGCCGGCCACCTCCGCGGGGCTGGGCCTGCTGCTGGAGCTGGGCGGTGCGCCCACGGCCGCCGAGCTGGAGCACCTCCAGGAGTCCTTCGCCCCCTACCCGAGCCTCACCGCGCAGCTCCAGGCCCTGCTGGACACCCTGGGCGGCGGCGAAGTCCCCGCCGAGGACCTGCCCGGCGCCGACGAGCTCGACACCGACACCGTGCGCACCGAGCGCACCCTGGCCCTGGTCAGCGAGCTGGCCCCCAAGCTCGGTCTCTCCGCGAACCGGGTCGACGTCCACCTCGACGCCGCCGCAGGGGAGAAGACCCGCTCCGCTGGCACCCGAGGTCTCGCCGAGGACGGCGCGATCTTCCTCGACACCCGGGCCTTCGACCCGGCCACCCGCGACGCCCGCGGCCTGGTCGCCCACGAGCTCACCCACCTCGCCCAGGAATTCCTGGCCCCGGCCCACGGGGCCGACGCCGCGCGCCTGGCGGAGACCGAAGCCGCCGAGGCCGCCTGGCGGGCCGCGTCCGGCGGTGCGATCGAAGCCCCCACCCACGGCCTGCCCACCGGCCACGTGGCCGCCGAGGGCGGCGGCGGGGTCGACGCCTCGGGCCTGGTCGCCACCCGCGCGGCCAACCAGGCCACCCTCGACGCCAACAAGGGCTCCATCACCCCCGCGCCCCAGTCCCCCGGCGGCGACCGCAACGCCAACGCCAGCGAGGACAGCGAGCGCAAGCTCGAGCAATACGAAGACGGCGTCGACGGCGTCTGCGAGATGATCGAGGATCTCGACGCCTTCGACGACCTGTGCGAAGCCATCGACGACGAGGAGCCCACCCAGGGTCACCTGAGCCGGGTCATGGCCAACGAACACGCCGCCCGGCTGCCCAAGATGTGGCAGGGCGCGCTCGAGGGTGGCGAGGTCGCCGGCCCCATGCAGCGGGCCTTCAACAGCGAGTTCGACGGCCGCGGGTTCTGGGAGGAGACCGAGAAGGCCTTCGAGATGATCTGCCGCCGGGCCAAGTCCATGGCCCGCCCGGAGCCCGAGGCCGCAGCGGCCAAGGCCGACGCCGCCACCGCAGCGGCCAACAAGGACCAGGCCGTCGAGGACGGCGGCGAGAGCGGCGAGGGGGTCGAGGCCGGCGAGGGCGGTGGGGCCGGGGGCGAGGCCGCCGCGCTCCCCGCGGCCATCGCGGCGCTGCTCGACCAGGACGTGGAGGAGGTCGCCCCCGAGATCGGCGCCTTCACGAACTTCCAGACCATCACCGACGAGCAATTCGACCTGATCTCCCAGGCCGTCGACCACCAGACCAACCTGTCGTCCAACCCACCGGACTTCGAGGAGGGCCGCGGCGCTCAGGTCTTCGAGGCCCTGACCGAGAACTTCCTGGGCAGCATGGTCTCCGGCGCCACGGACCAGTTCATCGACGGGATGGTCTGGGACAACATCGGCAAGCTCGGCGACATGGGCATGTCGGCCCTGACCAAGGGCAAGCTGGGCACCCCGTTCGTCGGCCAGGTCATCGCGCTGGCCCAGACCCCGCCATGGACGGCCGGCGCCTGGGGCTTCGGCGAGGGCAGTCCCTTCGCGAGTGCTGGCCAGGCCATCGGCAACCTCGGCCACCTGGGCAGCGCCTTCAGCGAGGCCGAGGACCTGGGTGACCAGCTGGCGATCCTGTGTGCGATGGCCGCGGAGCTGGTCGGCTTCCTGCGGGACTTCATCAAGGGCATCCGCCAGATCCTCAGCACCCTGAGCAGCCTCTGCTACGTGGTCGGTGGCATCCTGATCATCGTCGGCATCGCGCTGCTCTGGCTCGCGGGCGTGGGCGCACCCCTGGTCTCGGCGGGGGGGTGGCTCACCCGGATGGGCGGCGTGCTCTCGCGCATCAACACGGTGCTCGGACCGGCGGTCATCGTGCTCAGCGGGCTGGCCACGCTCCTGAGCACCATCGCCGCGCTGACGGTGCCCAGCGACCTCTACGCCCAGCAGCTCCAGGGCGTGGGCGAAGACGCAGGCGCCTTCGGCGAGGTGGTCGGCGCCAAGGTGGGCGACAGCCTGGCCGAGCAGGCCAACAGCGCCATCGCCAGCCGCTTCGAGACCCGCACCTCCCCGCCCGCCGGTCAGGAACCGGACGCCGGCGAGGGCGCCGAGCTCGCGGACCGGGTCAACACCCAGAACCAGGCGGATCTCGACCGGATTGCCGACGGCGCCCAGCGGGCGCTGAACGACGACACCGGCGACAACATGCCGATGCCCTCGGACCAGGCCGCCATCCCCCGCGACGGCGGCGGTGACGACGACGGCTCCACCCCCCGCCCCCAGGACGGCGACGACACGACGAGGGCGGCGGACGGCGACGACAGCACCCGTGCCCAGGACGGCGACGACGGCGCAGCCCCACAGCGCAGCCGGCTCATGAACGCGGTCATGAAGCCCCTCGACATGATGGGCACCTCGATCCGGGGGGTGCGCGACGGCATCTCCGACATCAACCGGGGCTTCTCCGATCCGGCCCGCTTCGCCCAGGAGGGCCTGAGCCCGTCCGCCCGCGCCTACGTCGACGGCCAGATGTCCCAGCGCATCGAAGACCTCAACACCCGCGCCACCAACCTGGCCGACCAGGTGCGGGCCCTGGAGAGCGACCCGAACGCCGATCCGATGGAGGTCGCGCGACTGCAGACCCAGCTCAACAGCACCCGCCAGGACATCGTCGACTCCCACCGGCGCATCTCCGATCTGCGGGAGACCGTGCGCGGGGTCGAGGACACCGAGCAGCGGCTCAACCGGGCCGAGGACGGCGAGCAGGACCAGCGGGTCATCCAGCGGGAGCTCGACGCCGCGAACAAGGAGGTCGACGAGGCCCGCCAGGTCGTGCGCAACGCCGAGGCCGAGCACCGCCTGGCCACCGAGGCCAACCAGCGCCACACCACCGACGTCGAGACCGCCCAGGGAGACGCCACCCGCCTCAGCCAGTCCGCCGGCGACAAGCACACCGAAGCCGGCAACCAGGACCAGGCCCGCCCGCTGGTGCCCCAGGCCGCCGAGGCCCGGACCACCGCCGACAACCAGGTCAACGGCCTGACCGGCCGCAACACCAACGTCGAGATCAACGGCACGTCGCGCCAGCGCCGGGTCACCGACGTGCGCGTGAACGACGACGGCTCGATCGAGGTCCAGGTCGACAAGACCCGGGGGCAGTCCGACCCCCAGTGGGTCAGCTCTGACCAGATCACCAACAACCGCTTCCGCATCGAGATGGAGGAGGCCCAGGCCTCTGAGTCCAACGCCCGGACCCAGGAGGCCGAGATCGATCGGCTGATCGGCGGGTCCGACAGGCTGATGACCGAGGACCAGGTCAATGACCTGCGGTCCCAGGCCACCTCGGACGCCGAGGGCGGCCTGCGGGCCCAGGAGCGGCTGGACCAGCTCAACCAGAACACGCCGGATGCCCCGGACGACGACGCCCTGGCCAACGCCCGCTCCCGGCTGGAGACCGCCGAAGCGAACCAGTCGGCCCTCACCGCCGAGCTCGAGGCCGCCTCGGGTCGGAGCGCCTCCGCCGCGGCCGAGGTCGAGAACGACCCGAACGCCGCCAGCGTGAACCGCCACCGCGACAACGTCTCCTTCCGCCGTGGCGAGCACGCCACCCGGGGCAACGCGGTCGCCGAGCACTTCCGGTCCACCTCTTCCGCCAACGCCATGGGCGGCATCGGCTCCTCGTCCAAGGCGATCGGCGAGAGCGTGCTGGCCCAGACCGCCGACTGGTTGGTGGGCCTGGACAACATCAAGAGCATCTTCCCGGACAACATCGCGAACTCGGCCCACGCGCAGAAACGCGGCTTCACCGTGGGTGGCATGGCCGAGGACGGCGTCCAGAGCGCGCTCGACGCCGTCGGCATGGGCCACCGGGAGACCCCCCAGGAGCTCAAGGCCCTCGGCGAGAACCAGGCCTCGGTCGAGGAGCGCCGGCGGGCGGCCTTCGAGGCGCTGATGTCCTTCACCGCTCCCGTGGACTTCCAGACCTTCACCGATCACCGGACCAAGGCGGTCACGGCGCACGAGGCCTACATCAACTCCCACGCGGAGGCGCTGCGGGCCTTCAAGGCCGAGGAGACCGTGGGCGAGGTGGCCGCGGCGACGAAGTCGATCGCCGAACAGGGCAAGCCGGTCCGCGACCAGAGCAAGTCCATGGCCGGCCCCCTGGCCGAGTCCAAGACCACCGAGACCCAGCGCAAGTCCCAGATCGACGGCTCCAACAGCGAGGTGCCCGAGGCCGACGGCGGCCTGGGTGGCTTCGTGGTGGAGCTCATCTCCAAGATCGGCGACAACTCCGACGAGATGGACGAGCAGCCCACCACCGGCGGCGACGACGCCGGCCAGGCGATGGCCGACGGTCAGAACACGGCCAAGGACGAGTCCAAGGACAAGAGCGACCAGATCAAGCAGGCGTCCGAGGCGAACACCCAGTTCCTGGACCAGGCCTCGGAGCTCCAGGGCGCCCAGGAGGGCGATCTCGACGCCAACATCACCGCGATGGAGGATCGGGAGAAGGTCGAGCTCGGCATCCAGGACGAGATCAAGGTCAAGAAGGCCGAGCACCTCGCCGAGCGGGACAAGCAGAAGGGCATCGTCGAGGAGAACGCCAACGCCTTCATGTCCGAGCACGCCCAGCTCGAAGCGTGGCGCACGGAGTACAATTCCCGCAAGGCGGCGCTGGAGGCGGAGTACTCCTGACCGGCTGGACCGCTTAGGGCGAAGTCATGTTCGAAGCCCTCGGAGTCGATCTGGTCATCGCCGTCGTGGCGATGGCCCAAGCCCTGTTCGCTCTGGATCGCCGGGAGGCGACCGGGATCCGGCGCGTGGTCGCCGAATTCCGTGTGGTGCTGGGCCTGCTCGGGCTCGGGGTGCTGGTGTCGCTCATCGCGGCCGTCACCCCCTCCTGGGCGCCGGTCCCCATCCAGGTCGTGCTCGCCTCCGGCATCGCGATCTGGTTCAACCTTCCCGCCGAGAAGCCAGGCCTTGGCATCGTCTCCACCGCGGTGTTCAGCGTCGGGATCGCGTTGGGCTACGGCGGCTACGTGCACGGCCACGTGCGGGTGATCGATCCGTCCGCCATCGTCCAGCTGGAGCCGTCCCAGGCGGCGCAGGCCGACAGCCGGACCCTGGTCCTGTTCACGAAGGCTCGCTGCCTGCACGATCGAGTGGGCACCAGCGTGAAGCATGGCAACGAGACCAAGATCACCACGCGGGTGATCCCGCTGGTGGGAAGCGAGTGGACGCCCGACCAGCCTGTCCCCGCGTGGATCGCTGGCTTCGACAAGGCGCCCTACGGAACGTCGTGGGAGGAGATCTGTCCCCAAGAGCCCAACGACCTGTTCATCGAGGCCCTGCTGGCGCCAGGCGAAGGCGGGCTGGGGCAGCGCGGACAAGCAGCCCGATCCGCCATGAGCGAGCACGGACTCGAGCAGGTGGCGGACGCCCCCCACTACGTCTTCGCGCCCAGCCCCAAGCAGGTGCGCGCCAAGCTGACTCTGGGCCGGTTCGTGGCGTTGCTCCTGGTGGGGTGCTGGCTCCTCCACCTCGCCATCGCCGCCTTCAAGTCCCGCAAGGCCTCCTCGTGAGCACCCGCCAGGATCGCCTCGCAGCCCTCAAGGCCGCCCTCGCCGGGGTGCCCCTGGCCGACCTCCAGCAGGCCGCCAACCAGCTCGGCGGTGAGTTCGGCGGTGTGCTCGGCAGCGTCACCGACGCGCTCTCCACCGGCGACGACGACGCGCTGGCCAACGCGCTGGACCGCCTGCCAGACGCCGAGGACCTCGAGGCCCGCCTCGCGCCGGTGCGCGATCTGGTGGGACACGCCGTCGAGGCCCTGCGGCTCAACGTCTCGGCCATCCAGCTCGGGGTCGACGGCCTGCACGCCCGCCGGGCCCGCTACCGGGAGTCGCTGAGGCCGCTCGAGGAGCTGGTCGCCGGCGACGCCGAGCTCTCCGCGCTGCTCGTCGAGGCCGGATCCCTGCTGGAGGACGAAGCCCCCTGGGCCGCAGCGAGCTCGCTCTCCGACCGCCTCGGCCGGCTCACCGATCAGCTCGCCGCGACCCCGATGACCCGCGACGCCGACGCCCTGGCCTCGGTGGACCTGGCGACCGAGGCCGGGGAGCTGGAACAGGAAGCCAGGGCCCTCGAGCAGTCCCTGCAGCCGCTGCTCACCCGGGTCCCCCAGCTCATCGACGCCGCCGCGGCCCTCGCCTCCGAGCGGGGCCACCCGGCGGCCCCGGCCGTGGCTGTGCAGGCCGCCCGGGTCTCGGAGTCCCTGGAGGGCCTCGACGCCCCCGCCGTGGTCGACCGCTGGCAGAGGGCCTGGGACCTGGGTCGCCAGCACGGCGAGCTGGCGGCCGTGTGGCTCGCGGGCAAGCGGCTCCAGGCCGCGGCGATCCGGGCCGACCACTACCTTCGCGTCGCCGTGCTCGCCCACCACATGGCCGAGCTGGCCACCGCCCAGGGCGCCATCCCGCAGGCGGCGATCACCCGGTTGGAGGAGGCCGCCTGCCTGGCCCGCTTCCCCGAGCGCCACGATGCCGCCCGGGCGGCGCTGGCCCAGGCGCTGGCCCTCGCCGAAGACCAGGGCGACGCCGCCTTCGCCGAGCGGATGTCCCTGATGCACGGCCAGGCCCTGGAGATCCTCGGCGACGTCGCCGAAGCTCGCCGGGTCTACGACCGGGCCCTGCGTGGCGCCGACCCGAGCGCGGAGCCCAGCCCGGTGCTCGGCCGCATCGCCCTCCAGCTCGGCCGCCAGCGGGTCCAGGCTGGCCAGCACCACCGGGCCGGTCGCTGCCTCGGGCTGGCGCTCGACGCTGCGAGGCGTCACAGCGATCCGAACCTGATGGGCACCGTCGCCCTCCCGCTCGTGACCCTGGCCCTGGCCCAGGGCGCCGAGGACCAGGCAGCGCGGGCCCTGCGGGACATCCTGCGGTCGCTCTCGGGACAGCCGATGGCCGAGCTGTTGCTGGCCGAAGCGCAGCAGCGCTGGGGCGCCGACCGCGTGGCCGGCTGGCTGCGGGGGTAGGCCCGCGGCCCTCACGAGTGGCCTTCGGCGCCGGCACGCTCCGTGCAAGTCGCACACCAGGAGGTGTGCATGCAGGCGAGCGGGATCTGGCAGGCGGCAGGACCGGGCCGGGTGGTGGCCCTCTTCACCGACGACGGGCGCGTGCCGGCGGCCCCGTCGGGGACCGTGGTGGCCCGGGCGGTGTGCCGTCCGGCCGAAGGCGCGCTGGGCCCCCTGGAGGCTCTGCGGCGTCAGCTCGACCGGCTGGACGGCGTGCGGCGTGGCACCCGGGAGCGGGTGCTGGACGCGGGCCGGCAGGAGCTGCGCCGGCGTCTGCTGGGCGAGGGCGGCCTGCCCGACCCCCTGGCGACCCTGGCGACCCTGGTGGGTCGGGCCGCCGAGGCCCGGCCGGGTGAGCAGGTGGCGCTGGTGCTCGACCACCTGGAGCGGGCCGACGCGGACACCCTCGACGTGTTGCTGCGGCTGGTGGCCCGGGCCGAGGCCTGGCCGGTGGCGGTGTTGCTGGCCGTGGGGCCCGGTCCGCGGGATCCGCGCCTCGACGACCTGATCGGGCGGCTCGCCGCCCGTGGGGCGGTGATGGGGGCGCCCCGGGCGGCCACCGAGGGCCCGCGGGTGCCGTCCCTGGATCCCGAGACCCTGGCGCTCCTGCGCATCGCGGCCCACCTGGGTCCGGAGCTGCAGGTGGACCGGCTGGCCGAGGTCCTGGGCCTCGGCGAGCTCAGCGTGCTGATGGCCCTGCAGGCCGCCGCGGAGCAGGGCTGGCCGGTCCAGGACCTGGGCGGCGGGCGCCTGCGGCTCCCGCCCGCGCTGTGCGAGGAGCTCGCGGCCGGCCTGCTGCCGTCTCTGGCGGAGATCCTCGGTCGCTACCGGGGTCCGGGACAGGGGCCCACCGAGCCGACCCCCGAGAGCGCCGTCGACGCCGTGCGAGCCTACCTGGACGCTGCCGAGCAGGCCCTGGGCGCTGGCGCCAGTCGGGAGGCCCTGGCCTTTGCCGACACCGCCCGGGAGCTCTGCGCCGAGCTGAGCGATCCGGAGCCCGCCCGCCGCTGGTCCGCGCGCACCCTGCGCACCCAGGCCCGGGTGCTGTGGGCGGTGGCGGGCAGCGAGGACCGGCCCGGACACACGGTCACCCTGGGCGAAGCCCTGCAGACCGCGGCGGCGGCCCACGCCGCCCTCACCCCCGAGGATCCGGTCACCGAGCGGGCCGAGGCCCTGGTCCTGCTCGCCGGCATCCACGGCATGATCGGGGATCGGGACTCCCTCGCGGCGGCCCTGCGCGAGCTCGCCCAGGCGACCCGAGCGCTGGTCCAGGCCGGCGAGGTGCTGCCCGCGGCCGCCCTGCTCAACGACCAGGCGGCGATCTGGATGCGCAGTGGTGACCCGGTGCGGGCCGCCCACCTGCTGCAGGAGGCCGGCCGCCTGTTCACCAGCGAGGGCACCACGGTCGCTCATCGCCTGGAGCACGCGGAGACCCAGCACCTGCTGGCCCGGCTGGCGCTCTACACCCCGGCTCGTCCCGGCCAGGAGGACGACGCCCTGGCCCGGGCGGTCGCCCACTGCGAGGAGGCCATCGAGACCCTGCGCAGCCTGGGCCAGGTGCGCCTGGAGGCGCGGGTGCGGGAGACCCGGGGGCGGCTGCTGGGCCGCCAGGGACTCTTCGACGAGGCGATGGGCGAGCTGCTGGCGATGTGGCACGTGCTCGAGGACCTGGGCGACGCCGAAGGCATGGCCCGGGTGGCGGGTGCCCTGTCCGAGGTGCTGGTCGAGGTGGACGAGCCGAAGCGGGCGCTCGACGTGCTCAGCCGCTCCATCGATCTGAACCGGCGTATCGGGGCCCGGCGTGGCCTGGAGGCGAACCGGGCGGCGCTCGACACCCTGGTCGGGCGACTCCGCGGCGACACGCCCCCGGCTCTGCAGGAGCGTCTGGACGACTGCGCCGCCCAGCTCGCCTGATCAGCCGCGGGTCGCCTGGAACCAGGGGACTCCTGGGCTCAGCGCGGGGTCGGGGCGCCGCCGGGGCCCTTCGGCGGGCCTCCGCCGGTGTGGTCGTGGCAGGCGACGCAGCGACCGAGCACGTCGCCAAAGAGCCCGGCCCGGCGGTCGAGGGGGGCGCCGAGGGCCTCCTCGGCGGCCTGGTGCAGCTCGGCTGCAAGCAGGAGGCTGGTCTGGTCGCCCCCTTCGTGCCCGCCGGTGTGGCGGTAGCTGGGGCCCTCCCGGGCGATCATGCGGGCACCTTCGTCCCAGCGGTCGTCCCGGGAGGAGATCAGGGCCTCCCACATCCGATCCAGTCCCCAGGCGTGCCGGGCCATGTGGTGCAGCACGTCGGTGCCGTCGGGTGCCGGCGGCGGCGGGCCGAAGTCCACCTGGGCGCCCTGGTCCCGGTGGCACCCACCGCAGGCGGCCCCGACCTGGCCCAGGGCCTCGGCCAGCCCGATCCCGGAGCCCGAGGCGAGGCCGTTCTGGGAGGCCCGCTGCATGCGCTCGATGGCCGGCCACCAGGCCACGGGGATCGAGGCCTGGGGTGGGTGTCCGCCCAGCCAGCCCAGCTGCTCCCGGGCGCTGTCGAGGTCGCCGCGGACCACCGCCTCCACCGACGCGGTCGCCGCCAGGTAGTGCAGCTCCATGTGCAGGGTGTGGGTGTCGAGGGGCTCGGCGGGTGCGGGCGCCCGGGCGGGTTCGGGCTCGGATGCCGGCTCGGGCGCAGGCTCCGGGGTGTGGGCGCAGCCCAGCCAGATCAGGAGGGTCGGGGTCATCGGGTCCTCGGGGTTGGGGGCCTCGGCGGGCCCGGGTCTCCGCGCCCCCAGGGCTGTGCGACATGGCCCAGCACACGGCCGGGGCCACCCGGGCGTCGGGCGACGCAGGCGGCCAGGCATCCATGACGGTCCAGGAGGTGGGCGAACATGCCCGGTGGTGGAGCAAGGGGCGTGCCAGCGCCGTCCCGCTTCGTGCCAGGGCCCAGGGCGTGGCCCCCCCCCGCGAACCACCAGGTGCTCGGCCAGCTCTGCGGCACGGCCGTTGCAGCCGACCGGGGTCCAGGAGGGCCCATGGCACGCCCTGAGCTGCTCGTCCGCGAGGCCGACTACGGCGACGTCGAGGCGATCCAGGAGATCTACGTCCACACCTACGGCGAGGACTACCCCTACGCCGACTTCTACGAGCTGAACTGGCTGCGCCGCTCGGTGGCCACCGACGACATCCTGCTGCTGGTCGCCGAGGACACCGAGACCGGCGCCATCCTCGGCACCGCGAGCGTGGTCTTCGACGTGGGGGCCCACTCGGACCTCATCGGGGAGTTCGGCCGCCTGGCGGTGCACCCCGATGCCCGGCAGCGCGGGGTCGGTCGCGAGCTGATGGAGGCGCGGGTGCGGTTCATCGAGACCCGGCTCCACGCGGGCATCGTGGAGAACCGGACCGCCCACCCGTACTCCCAGCTCATCAGCCTGAAGCACGGCTTCGTGCCGGTCGGGCTGCTGCCGGAGAAGCACGACCTGGGCAGCGGGCGGGAGTCGGTCGCGCTCTACGTCCGGCACTTCGGCGACGCGCTCCGGCTGCGCTGCAACCACCCCCGGGTCACCCCCGAGGTCTACCCCCTCGCCCACCTCTCCCTGGCGACCTGTGGCCTGGAGCCGGACCTGATCGTGGAGGAGGGCGCCTGCGCCTACCCGTCGGGCGGCGCCTTCCGGATCGAGCAGCTCCAGGCCGAGGGCTTCAGCAACCTGCTGCGCATCGAGCGCGGGAGGGTGCGCCAGCGGGAGATCTTCGGGCCGATGCGCTTGCACTACGGCTTCTTCAAGCTGGCGGCCCGGCAGGCGACCTACCTGATGGCCCGCCACCCCGGCGGGGCCCTGGCGGGGGCCATCGGCTTCCTGCACAGCCCTCAGGAGAGCGCCATCCGCATCTTCGAGTTCATCGCCCTGGACGACCAGGTCGTGCGCCAGCTGCTCGAGGCGTTGATGGACCAGGCGAGCAAGGCCCTGGGTGTGATCTACACCGAGGTCGACGTGAGCGCTCACGCCACGCGCATGCAGGCGACGGTCCAGCAGCTGGGCTTCGTGCCGGTGGCCTACGTCCCGGCGGGGGTCTTCCACCAGGTGGAGCGGCTCGACGTGATCAAGTTCGCCCACCTCAGCCGGCCACCGGCTCTGGACCAGCTGGCCCTGGCGCCAGCGTCCGTGCCCTTCGCCGACCTGGTCCGGCTGGGCTTCCGCCGCAAGGCGGTGCTGCCGCGCATCGCCGCGGTGGTCCCGGAGACCGCCCTGTTCCAGGGGCTGTCACCGGAGCAGGTCCAGCGTGTGGCGGGGTCGTGCAGCGTGCGCTCGGTGGCCGCCGGGCAGCGCATCTTCCAGGCGGGCAGCCCCTCGAGCGAGGTGCTGCTGGTCCTGCGGGGCACGGTCGAGGTCCGCTTCCGGGACGGCCAGGCCGTCGGTCGCGTGCGCGCGGGGGAGACCCTGGGCGAGATCGGCGTGCTGACCGGTCGGCCCCACTCCGCTCACGCCGACGCCGTCGGTGACGTGGAGCTGGGCGTGCTCCAGGCCGGGGCCCTGGCGGAGCTCAATCGCCTGCGCCCGGACATCGGGCTGGTGATCCACCGGAACCTCGCGATCGGGCTGGGGGAGAAGCTCTTGCGGGTCGATGCCCGGCTCCGTCCTCGGCCGGGGGCTTGAGGGCTACGCGGCGGCCTTGGCCCGGGCGACCAGGACAGGGACTGGCGACAGCCGCGTGATGCGCTCGGCCACGCTGCCCATCAGCAGGCGCGGCAGCCCCGTGCGGCCGTGGGTGCCCATCACCACCAGGTCGATGCCGCCCTGGTCGAGCAGCTCCAGGATGGCCATGCCCGCGGGTCCCGACCGGACCCGGAGCCGGGTGGACACGCTCTCCGGGACGACCTCCAGCGCCCAACGGGAGAGGGTCTCCAGCGCGCCCTGGCAGGCCTGGTCCTGGACCTCCTGGAGGGTGTCCATCAGGCCCTCGGCGAACAGACCGGTGGGGGGCGTGGCGATGGCGAGCGGCGCCACGTGCACCAGGGTCAGGCTCGCGCCCTGGGACTCGGCGAGGCGAGCGGCCATCACCAGGGCCTCCCGGGAGCAGGGGGAGAAGTCGATGGGGACCAGGATCTGCTCGAAGAGTGCTTCGGACGACATCGGAGGACCTCCTTGCTCCCGAGGAGTGCAAGGAACGGGCCGAAGCCCGGGGGCCGGGCCTCGGCGTCCCGCGAGGCACCCCATGTGTGGGGATTCGCACAGGGGTTCGGGCCAGGATCCCACCCGGGATCAGCCATCGAGCGAGAGCGTTCGCGCCTTCTCCGAGCGCTTCCGGTTCCGCTCGATGCCGACGGCGTCCAGCCCGTGGGCGTTCGCCACCGCCAGCGCCAGGCCGGTGCCACAGAACGGGGCCACCACCTGGGTGGTGGTCGGCGAGGCCCGGCGGATGGTCTCGACCGCCTCCTCGGCGGCGGCTCGCCCCATGCTGTGGTTCCAGGGCTGCTCGCCCAGCTCGGGCAGCACGTCCGGTGTGGCGTGGTTCGCCGGCACGTGGGCCCGGGCCGAGAACGCCAGCAGGTGGGCGTAGCCGGGTCGGCCCGGCAGGCGGGTGCCCGGGGGCCGGCGACACACGATCTTGTGCCACAGGACCGGCACCGCCAGCGCCGCGGCCGCCTGGAACACCAGGCCGGCCTTGCTGACCCAGCGGCCGTTGATCCGGTTGTCGGTCTGGAAGAAGAAGGCGATGCCCTCGGGGGGCACCGCCTGCAGGCAGAGCCGCGCGGCCTCCAGGGTGAAGTCGTGCCACGCGGGCTCCGGCACGCCCAGCTCCGCCTGGTCTGGCAGCGACGTGATCAGCGACACCCCGGCCCCGGACGGGTGCTCCCGGAGCCAGGCGAGCGCGTCGCCGTGGACGACCTCCCGCGACGGCGTGGCTGCGCTCGGAAGCCCATCAGCCAGGCCCGCGCTGTCGAGGTCGATCACGCGGGTGTCCTTGTTCCGGCACAGAGCGAGCAGGCGCAAGGGACATCCTATCTGCGCCTACGACGACGGCGACGTCGATGGCGAGGATGCTGGCGCTGTGAACTGGATGATGCGCCTGCCCGGGTAGTCCCAGACCAGGCGGTCTTCCTCCCAGGTCAGCCGGATCACCCCTGTGTGCACCCCCCGGAGGTGACAGGCTCGGCACAGGGTCACCAGGTTCTCGGGTTCATCGCCGCCGCCCTCTGAGCGGAACACGATGTGGTGCGCCTCGAGCCGGAGTGAGCGTCTTCGACACTCCGGGTTCTGACAGCACCAACCGTCCCGGTCCTTGATCGGATGTCGCGGCATCTCCACCGTCTCCAGCAACCACCGGGCGGCCGCCAGCAGCTCCTCCGTGGCCTCCACGGCCCCGCTGGGAGGCGCCGGCCGCATGCTGGCCGTCAGGCTCACCCCCGCGCCGTCGCCCGCCTGCTCGATGGCCGCCACGTAGGCCTCGCGCAGGGCGCCGGCATGTGTCGCGGCTTCTCTCAGCTCGGCGCAGGGTACCCGCCGGGCGATCTCGATCCAGTCCCCCACGGACTCCTCGTCCACGAATTCGACGAGGACCCGCGCCTGCTTCACCGTGAGCTCTCCCGCGCCGACCGCCCGGGCCAGCTCGGGGTAGCGGTCTACATCGTTCGCCAGCCGTTGTCGCCGCTGGAGTGTGCGCAGCGACGCCCCCCAGAACCGCCCCGCCACGCCGGCAAGTGTCGTCTCACCCAACGCAGCGCCCAGCCCCGTCGCCACGAACTCTCGCCAGGCCCGCCCGGTGTCGAGCTCCAGGGTGTCCAGGCGCCGCACCAGTCCCTCCAGGAGCTCCAGCCCCTGAGCCAGCGACTCCGGCTCGACCCAGGGACCCACCAGCTCATCCGCCAGATCGCGACCCGGCCACGGAGGCAGCGGCTGGTGATCCGGAGGTGCCGGCACCTGTCGCGCGGCTGCCAGCAGGGTCTCGGAGGTCTCCCGGCTCCAGTACCAGTCCAGCAGCTGACGATCTGCGGCGTGATCCCCCAGCGGTACCCCCCGGAGCAGGCGCACCCGGTCCCGGGCGGCGGCGAGCAGGCGCTGCTCCGACGGATCGAGCTCCCGGACCGGCGCCGGGGCCGGGCGCGGCGGGTTCGAGGGTCCGAGCAGCTGACGCTCGTACACCGCCAGCAGCCACGCCGACTCCCGCCCCTCGGCCACTCCCGGAGCCTTCACCGCGTCCCTCAGCGGGAGCGCCCCGGCGCTCACCGCGGCCTTCACCAGCGGCAGGTCCGACTCCGCCAGGCGCACCAGGTCCCGGGACCAGGAGTCGTTCAGATCCAGGCGCGCCCGCGCGAAGGCCGCCCAGCTCGTGTACCCGAGCGCGAGCAGGTCCCGCCGCTTGAACCACGCGGCATGGCGCGCGAGTCGGAGCTGGAGCGCAGGCGCAGCCGTGAGCAGGTCGCCGATCTCGGCGACCAGATCCCAGGCCCGCGCCTCCGTCGCCGCTGCGGCGAGGGTGGCGTCTTCGTTGGTCATGCTGCCCATGTATCCCTGGCCGCGGCGCCAACAAGGGGGTTCCGGGACCCCCCGGACACTTTCTGGCACACCCGGGGGGTTCGTGGTCATCGGGGCCCGGCGCCGCCCCCGGAGCGGATAGAGAGCCGCACTGGAGGTCCGAGCATGACCACGTTGATCGCCCTGTTCTTCGCCTGCGGAGGCGACTCCCCCACGTCGGAGGCCCCGCCGCCCGCCGCCCCCCCGCCGGCTGTCTCCGCGACGGAGATCACCCTCACGAACGCCGCGGCCATCGCCGTCCTGCCCGCAGCCGACGCCGCAGACGGCGCGGTCGACAAGGTCGTGCACCGCTGCGCCAGCTGCGGCCTGGGCATGGAGGGCGACGCCGCCCACAGCTCCCAGGTCCACGGCTACGAATTCCACTCGTGCTCGGCGTCGTGCAAGGACAGCCTGGAGAGCGACGCTGACGGTGTGGTGGGCCGGCTGGAGGGGATCGGCAGCGAGGAGTAGTCGGTTAGACTGCGCCCCACATGGGCAGGAATCGACAGTGGCTCGACGTGAGCCTTCGCAACGCGGCTCTGCTGCTCGTGGCAGCGGAGCGCATGGGTCTGGACCGCGCGGCGCTGGTGGCCCAGCTCCCCCACGGCGTGCCCACGGACACCCGTGGGCTGTCCAAGGCCTGGTCTTCGCTGGCCGACTTCAACCGGTTGGTCGATGCATTCGTGGCCCAGGCGGGCCACCCCGCGCACCTGGTGGAGTGCGGACTGCACATCGCCGCGATCGAATTCGGGTCCGAAGCGTTCAAGCGCTTCCTGCTCTTCGGTCCGGTCCGCTACCTGACCACCCCGGGCATGGCCGTCCGCGAGATCGTCTCCACGGCGCCCCGCTGGACCACGAACAAGCGCTTCGAGGCCGTGCTCGGCGGCCGTGAGCGGGGCCGCGAGGTCTTCAAGCTCAGCTACATCCGCGGACCGAACGGGGAGACCCCACGAGAGCCGTCGAGCGACATCCTCTCGGTCCTGTACTGGATCCGGGGCATTTGGGAACAGGTGGCCCCTCAATGGGCAGGCCAGCCCGACCCGGGCTGGGTCCACGTCGTGCGTTCGGAGTGTGACGTGCTCTCCGCGCTGGACGTGGTGCTGCCGGGCTCCCGCCGGGAGCTGGAGGACGGCGTGCTCACGGTGGACGGCGCGGCCGTGGGCCGGGTGGTCTGGCTGCTGCCGGACCCGGAGACCGGCGAGTACCTCGGAGAGTTCGAGGATCTGCCGCCCGATGCCCGCAGCGCGTCGGGCGCCACCCCGGGCGTGCGCATCGAACGCACCCTTCACACGGTCTCCACCCGAACGCGGGAGTCGCTGCCGCTGTTGCGCGAGGGCGAGCTGTACTCCCACCCGGACCATCCTCTGCCGGGCACCCTGGTGGAGCTCCGCTGGCGCACCAGCTGGTTCCAGCGGTGGTTCCAGAGCCTGTTCGCCGGCCACCGCCGGCGCTTCACCGAACAGATCGCGGCCGAGGTCGAACACGCCGCCAGCGAACAGCAGGTCGCCACCTATGAGCGCCGGCTGGAGCTCGCCGACGAGTACCTGCGCCGCCGCTTCCCCACCCAGCGCATCGCCCGCGAGGTGCTCGAGGGCCAGTACGAGCCCCAGCGCCTCCAGACGTGCGTGCTGCTGCTGGACGTCGTCAAGTTCACGGTCAAGTCCTGGCAGCTGCAGTCCCACGAGATGGCCGAGAAGATCCGCCGCTTCAGCGCCCGCATGATCGCCATCTGCGAGCGCGAGGGCGGCTGGTTCTACAAGTTCACGGGCGACGGCGGCATCTTCATCTGGACCGACTGGTCGGGGGAGGGGGGCCCGGGGGCCGAGCGGCGAGCGGCCGCGGCAGCCCTCCGGGGCGCCCGGGAGATGCTCCGCATCGCGGGGAGCGAGTTCGGCTGGGAGCTGCGCATCGGCCTACACGCCGGCGAGGTCACCTGGTACGTGCTGGAGGAGGGCTTCTCCTTCGAGGGCACGGGCAAGGGCATCGACCTGGCGGCCCGCATGGAGAAGGGTGCCAGGGACGGTGCCCTGTGCGCGTCGGACGACCTGGTCTCCCTGCTCGAGGCCCCGGAGGGCCTGGACGGTCCGGTGTCCGTCACCATCAAGCACGGGGGAGAGGTCGCGACCTGGCACGCCGCCGTCTGAGTCACCCTACCTCCTCCAGCGCCGCCACCCGCCCCTGCAGCTCCGCCAGCTGCTCCCGCACCGGCGTCCGGTCCCCGGCCAGGGTCAGCAGCCCCACCTGGACCCGCAGCGCACTCACCCCGCCGAGCACCGCCCGGACCTCGGCCAGGGCCCGCTCCCGGGCCTCTTTCAGCGGACCCAGCTCCGGCCCGCCGTCGGCCAGGATGTCGTCGACCACCGCCAGCCGCGCGTCGACCCGGAGCAGGGCGGACTGGAGCGCCCCCAGGGCGTCGTCGCAGTCCAGGTGGGTCGCCGCCGGGTCCGCCTGGGCCTGGGCCAGGGCGGCGAAGGTCCGCCGGATCTCCTCCCCCAGCGGTCCGCCGGCCCGCTCCTCCCGCGGCTCGGGCGCCCGCAGCAGCGGCAGCAGCGCCGGCCACCCGACCAGGGCCAGCACCGCCCAGGCCCAGGGCATGTCGCCCCGGACCAGGAGCCAGGCGACCACGGCGCCCACCACCAGCCAGAGCCCCAGCCAGGTGAGCTCGACCTCGGGCACCCCGGTGGTCACTCCGCACCTCCCCAGACCAAGGGGTTCGGGCAGTCCCAGGAGCGGTCGAGGGCCCGCGACGAACCGAGGCGCCCGGCCAGCCCCTGGAAGATGTCTCGGTTCACGCCGCAGACCACCGGGTAGTCGTCCCCGTGCAGGGACATGAAGGGGCGGAGCAGCCAGCCGGTCTGGGCGAAGGTCATGCCCAGCAGCAGGATCAGGGCCGCCCGGGGCCCCCGGGGGACCCACGGCGGGAAGACCGCACGGGTGACGGTCAGGAGCCCGGGCAGGCCGACCAGGGCCAGGGCGCCGAGCAGCACCAGCAGCGCCGTCCGGTGGGGCAGGCCGGCCCGGTAGAGCAGCCACAGGGGCGGGGTCAGGGCGGTGGAGAGCACCGCCGTGCGGGCCATGCCCACCAGCGCAGCGGCCGCCAGGCGCTCGGGGGACAGGACGTGGCCTTCTAGGACGACCAGGGCCCGGGCGGCGGGCATGACGATCAGCGGAGGGATCAGCAGCAGCAGGGGCAGCTTGACCGCGGCGAAGAGGATCTGCGGGCCCCCCCGGTGCATGCCGGCGACGGCTCCGAAGACGGCGCCCCCCAGGAGCACGAGCAGCACCAGGCGGGGCAGGGCCCAGGCCAGGGCCTCCCGGTCGTGGGTCACGGCCTCGACCACCACCAGGGGCCGGCGCAGGACGTCGGCGGCGAGGCTGAGCAGGGTCCGGTCCATCACGGCCTCAGGTCGACGAGGATGCGCAGGGCGATGAGCGCGGCGAAGAGCTGCCAGCCCCGCAGGAGCCACACGAAGCCCCGGTGGTCCGCCTGGGGCTCCGCCGCCTGCAGGGCCCGGGCGGTGGCCGGCAGACCGCAGGCGCCGGCGAGGCACAAGAGCCCCACGGTGAGGCGGGGCCACATCGGGCTGGTGGAGGTGAAGAACAGCGCGACCGGCACCAGGGCGGCCGCCAGGTGCCCGGTCCGCACGAAGCCCGCGAGCAGGGCCCGCCCGATGCTCTCGGGCCGGGCGTCCAGGTCCAGGTACTGGTGCACGACCAGCACCGACAGGCCGGTCACGAGCCAGGCGCCGGCCGGGACCAGGAGCAGACCGAGGGCGAAGCTCGGCACCCGCGGCCAGGCGCCGCCGCCCAGAGCGCCGGCGGCCCCGAGCAGGGCGAAGCCGCCACAGGCGGCGAGGGTGTCCCGGACCGGTGCGGACACGACCGGGCGGGGAAGGGAGACGGTGACGGACGACATCGGACCTCCGGGTGCGGGCCCAGCATCCGGCGCCCGCGTCACGGCGCCGCGCAGCGCCGGTGCACCTTCCCCGCATCGCTCGTGCAGGACCTGTGCAGCTTCTTGACGATGGCTTCCGGCCCCCCGCGCACACTCAGCGGGTGAAGACGGAGGAGACGCCGTGATCGGGATCGGATGGATGCTGCTGGCCTGTGGGGCCGCTGAAGAGGGTCCCCGGGACCCTTCGGTGCCGGTCGTCGACTTGCCCGAGGGGGCTCCTGAGGCCTGTGCGCATGGCCCGGAGGTGATCATCTCCACCCCGGAGAGCGAGACCGCGTATCTGCGCGAAGGCCTCACCCGCTACACCGAGGTGGTAGCGCCCAACGGCCACGCCATCGGGATCTTCGCCGATCCCGAGCTCTCCGACGCCCAGATCCTCCGGGCCCGGAACCTGCTGCGCTTCTACCTGAGTGACCACGCGGGCAGTCGCTACGGCGCGGACAAGTCCGCGGTCGCCGACGCCATGGCCGACAACGGCGCGGCCCTGGCCATGCCCGCCGGCGAGCACCGGGAGGGCAACGAGCCCCGGGTCGACGCCCAGCCCCTCTACGACGCCGAGACCCCCGTGGCGGGCTCCGTCTGGTTCCTGGAGAGTGACTACGAGCACCGCGACGCGGCCTTCGAAGAGATCTTCCACCTGGTCCACGACGCGGGCATCGGCACCTACCTGCCGGGCGCCCTGCCCGACTACCAGGCGGAGCTGCTCGCCGAGGCCGAGGCCGCCATCGCTGACGGCCGCTGGGGCATCGCCATCGATCCAGAGGTCGAGCGCTGGCTCCAGGAGCTCGAGCGCGAGGGCAGCCTGGCCCAGGAGTACATCGCCAGCGTCATCGACAGCTACTACGGCCTCTGGGGCCCCTGGGACGAAGGCGCCGGCGGCATGTGGGGGCTCTACATCGCCAAGACCCGCGACGAGATCGCTGGCCAGGACCCGGCGGGCCTCGCTCTGCTCGAGGCCTTCCTGGGGCCGCAGCTGACGGTCGAGGAACCGGTGGACCCGGACTTCGCCGACACGCTCTCGCTGGTCTTCGATCCCGATGAGCCCTACACCCACAAGTCCCAGTACTTCCAGGCCGTGCGCTTGCTGGGCAGCGGCGACGCCGGGATCCTGGGAAACGACCTGGACAACCTGTTCCTGCCGAACGCTGGCGACAACGCCCTCGACGGTGGCGCTGGCGAGGACACCGTCGCCTGGTGTCGGGACCGCGCGGACTTCACCATCACCGTCGTCGGCGAGACCGTGGTCGTCGAGGGCGGCGACACCGGCCGGGACACGCTGACCGGCGTGGAGGTCCTGCACTTCCTCGACGGAGCGGTTGCGGTGAGCGAACTCTGACTCAGAACGCCCAGGTGACGCCTATGGTCGGGTACGGCAGCACCTCGGGCAGATCCACCGGTTCGTCCCAGCGCTTGTCCACCCAGGCCTGGGTGCCGCTGGAGTCCCGGAGCTCGAAGCCCACGGTGAAGCGCACGTCGTGCCAGGTGCCCTCCCAGGGGGCGCGGGTGCGGGTCACGGCCACGCTGCCGTCGAAGGTGTCGGTGGTCAGGCTCTCGTAGGGGTCCACCCGGCCGATGACCTCCCAGGTCACGTCGGGCTGGGTGTTCAGGTGGACGGCCACGGCCAGCTCGGTGTCGACGGTCCGGGTCGGATCCCCGCGCCAGTCGGCCTCTCGCTGGGTCCACACCGAGGCGCTGGCCTCCAGGTGGCCCAGGCTGGACCCGCCGACGGTCACCACGGCGCCACCGCCGGCCATGGTCGTCCAGCCGCTCAGCGTGGGCAGGAAGCCCGCTTCGCCGTAGGCGTACACCGAGGTGCTGCCGCCCGAGGTGAGCAGCACCGAGCCGTTCACGGCCAGCGTGCCCCGGCTGGTGGTCAGGTTGAAGTCCGTTCGCTTGTCCGGCCGGGGCGAACACAGGGTCACACAGGTGGCCGGACCGTCGTCGTCGCTGGGCTGGTGGCGGCGGAAGCCCTCCAGGGGGACATCGAGCGCCACGGGCTCGGCGAGTGCATTGGGGGTCAGGGACATCAGCAGCAGGGTCGGGGTCATCGCAGCACCGGGGGTGATGAACGTGCGACGTCGCCGGCCCCCGGGTGCATTCAGAGAGATGTGCCACGACAGGGCCACGAGGCCCTGACAGCCGCCTGACCTCGGGCGGACACGCTCCGAACGACTACTGGAGCGTGTACAGCTACTCCGGCAGCGGGCCCTACACCTTCTGCATGAGCCGCTGATCCGGGGCCATTAGGGGGACGGCGTGTCCGTCCCTCCCCTCAGCTGGCGCCAGGAGCGCGAGGCCGTGCTCCGGCTCACCGCCGAGGTGCGGGCCCGGGGGGGCGGCCTCGAGGCCCTGACCGCGGCCTTCGCCGAGGAGCCGGGGCTCTCCCCGGCGGTGCTGGGCCACGTCTTCGAGCAGGGGCTGGCGACGGACCACCGGCAGGCGGACGGGGTCTTCTACACGCCAGGGTGGGTGACCCGCTTCCTGGTCCGGGAGACCCTGGGGCCGCTGCTCGCCGGAGGGAGCTCGGAGCCCCTGCGGATCCTGGATCCGTCCTGTGGCGGCGGGGCCTTCCTGGTGCCCGCCCTGGCGGCCCTGGCCGACGCCGGTCGGCCGGGCGCCGTGTTCGGGGTGGATCTGGATCCCGACGCCCTGGCGGTGGCGCGGCTGGCGCTGGCCCACCAGCCGGGGGTCGCGAGGCCGGTCGACTTCCACCTGCGGCGGGGCAACGCGGTGGTCGCGGACGCCGCTGTGGACCCGGTGGCCCTGGCCTGGGGCTCGGCGCCCTGGTCCGAGCCCTTCGACGCCGTGGTCGGCAACCCGCCCTACGTCCGGCAGGAGCTGCTCACGCCCTACAAGGGCCACTGGCGCCAGTCCTTCGACGCCTTCCACGGCAAGGCCGACCTGTTCGTCTACTTCTTCGAGCGGTCCCTCCAGCGCCTCCGAGCGGGCGGGCGCCTGGGCTTCATCGTGTCCAACAAGTGGCTGCGCGGGGACTACGCGGGCCCGCTGCGGCGGCTGCTCGCCGAGCGCACGACCGTGGAGCGCATCGTGGACTTCGGCCACGCGCCCGTGTTCCCGGACGCCGAGGTGCACCCGGTGGTCGTGGTGCTGCGCAAGACCCCGGCTCCGGCGGCCCACGGGGTGTCGGTCACCCGGATCCCCCGCGACGTGCTCGACCCCGACGGCCTGGCCGAGCGCATCGACGCCGAGGCCTTCCCGGTGCCTCAGGCCCGGCTGTCCGCCCCCGCGTGGACCCTGCAGCCGCCCCGGGTCGAGGCGCTGCTCGCCCGCCTGCGCACCGCTGGACCGGCCCTGGGCAGCCTGCCCGGGCTGCGCCCGCTGTACGGCATCAAGACCGGGTTCAACGAGGCCTTCCTGTTCGATCGGTCTGCGTTCGAGGCCCTGGTGGCCGAGGACCCTTCCGTTCGGCCGCTGTTCCGACCCTACCTGCGTGGCCGGGACATGGCCCGCTGGCGGCCGCGCTGGGCGGAGCGCTGGATGCTCTGGCTGGCCTCGAGCAGCGACGTGGCCTGGCCCTGGGCGAACGCAGCGACCGTGGAGCAGGCCGAACGCATCCTCGCCGAGGCGCACCCCGGGCTGTTCCGCCACCTCAAGTCCCACGAGGCCCGGCTGCGGGCCCGTCGGGGCCAGGGGCGCTTCTGGTGGGAGCTCATCGCCTGTCGCTACCGGGACGCGCTGCAGGCGCCCAAGATCGGCGTCCACCGCTACCAGTACCAGTCCAAGTTCGGTCTGATCGACGGAGACCTGCTCATCAACGACGCCCTGGCCTTCATCCCCTCCGACGACCCCTGGGTCCTGGCGGTGCTCAACAGCGGGGTGTTCTGGTTCCTCGCCTGGCACACCTTCCCCCGGAAGCTGAACGAGACCGTGGCCATGGACCAGGTGCGGGTGCGGGAGGCGCCGATTCCCGAGCCGACCGACGCTCAGCGGGAGGCGGTGGCGGCGGCGGTCGCGGTCCTGGTGTCGGGCATGGCCGACGGCGCGGCCCGGCTCGCGGCGGAGCGGGCGTGCGAGGACGCGGTCCAGGCTGCGTTCGGCCTCACCGCCGCGGATCGGGCGGTCATGGCGGGCTCGGGGGTGCAGCGCTGGCCGCCAGGCATCAACGTGGTGGGGGCCGGGGTCTCGACCTGTGCGCCGACGGAGTAGGCCTCCCAGGTAGGCTGTCCCTGTGTGGCTGAGCCTCCTCGTCCTGCCGACCCTCGCCGCCGAGACCGGCCTGCGCCAGGTCCGTCCCCAGCCGCTGCTCGGCCACCCGGTCCTCGACCTCCGGGTGGGGGTGGCCGCGGCCCCGGGCACGGGCGCCGGCCCGGCCGTGGTGTGCGCCCAGGTCAGCCCCCTGGCCCGGGTGGGCCTCGAGGCCTGCGGCAACGGCTCCGGCTGGTGGCACAGCGAGGACGTGCCGGACCTGGCCCACTTCCGGGCCCGGGCCGTGGTCGCCGAGGGCGCCCGTGGCCCCCTCGAGGGCGGCGTGATCGCGGCGGCGGGCTTCGTCGAGCTGCAGTCCGGCCCCGACGCGCCGGGGTTCAAGTTCGGCGAGCCCACCGAACGGAACCCCGTCGAAGCCGCCGGGCCCGAGCTGGCCGTCGGCGCCCAGGGCCGGTGGTGGGCCCACGAGCGGGCCTACGTGACCGCGGACCTGACCGTGGGGGCGGCCCACGTGCCCGGTGCCCCGGCGGTGGCCGGCACCCGCGGCCCGGCGGTCGTGTTCGGGGCGCTCACGGTGGGCGCGGGGTTCTGAGATGACTGCGGCGATCGGGGGAGTGACGACTACTCCTCCGTCGCCTGGAACCCCGGGCACTCAGCCTGCTCCTGCCAGCAGGTGCCCGCTTCGAAGACCCCCTGCCAGCAGGCCTCCCACGCCTGCCACTCCGGTGCGCAGGTGTCCGCCTCGCAGGCCCACTGGGTGTTCATCCGGTCCGGGCAGCCCGCAGCCCGGCACGAGTCCAGGTCCTCCCACTCGGTGGGGCAGGCGTCCTGGACGCAGGGGCTCTTCATGGCGGTGTTGACGCAGGCGAAGCACGCGTTGCCCAGGCGGGAGGCACAGGTGACCGAACAGAACGGGTCCGCTGGCTCGCAGCCCTGCCAGCACTCGGCGTACCCCGCGCAGATCCCCGTCTGTCCGGTCTCCGGCAGGGGGGCTTCAAACGTGAAGAAGTCGAAGCACATCTCGTCCTGCGACCGGTCGCCATAGCCCACCTCTTCGGAGCCTTCGCTGTTGTCGTAGACGCAGGTGAGCTCGAACACATCGTCGATGGAGACGTCCAGTCGGGCCTCTTCTTCGTAGCGGTAGCGCCACTGCCAGTCGAAGTCGTACGCGACGCGCGTCAGGCACTCCTCCGTGCCGTCCGGCCGGACCAGGGTGCTCTCGGCGTGGGTGCCCAGCAGGTGCATGTGGGGGCTGGAGTCCACCAGCTCGGCGCGGACGGGCAGGCGGGACGTGGAGCCCTCCCGGATGTCGGCCTCGCCCGCCGGTAGGGTCAGCGCCACGTCTCGGGTCGACCAGCTGAACAGGGCGCGGTCCGGGCGTGCCTCGCCGGGCTGGAGCCAGACTCCGAAGCCGGTCTCGTCCCTGACGGATCCGGCGCCCAGGCCGGCGTCCACGTTGTAGTGGGTCTCGATGACGAAGCGGCTCCCCGCCTCCAGGTACAGCCCGGCGTGTTCGGCGTCGGTGTCCTCCAGCCAGGTCGGGAAGCCGGGGGCCCAGCGGCCGATGGTCACGAGGGGCAGGGTCCAGAACCCGGGCTCCTGGTAGCAGGCGATGCCCGGCGCCGAGTCGTGGTCCTCCAGGGCCTGGAGCTCGTCGTCGTGACCCGGGCGGACCGCGTAGAAGAGCACGTGGTGGACCAGGTCGCCGTGGTCCAGCAGGACGTCGTTGCCGACGAGCCACGCGTCTTCGGCCAGGGGCTCGGGGGCGACCGAGCAGCGGAAGAAGTCGGTCGTGCTGCCGTCGACCTCCACGGGCTCCGCCGGGGTGGCCACGACGTCGAACGCGGGCAGGGCGGGCGCCTGGTCGGTGGGGGACACCGCCAGGTCCGGGTCGCCCTCGCGGTAGCCGTCTGCCTGCCAGGCCTCGAACACCGCCAGCGCGTCTGCGGGCAGGTCCCGCGCCCCCTGGACCTCGCGACAGTCCGGGTCGAAGGCCCAGGGAGGCATCGACCCCTCCCGCACCGCGTCGACCATGGGCTCAGCGAGGGCCCGGACCACGTCCCACGGCTGATCCACGACCGGGACCAGGGCCTCCGGACCGTGGCAGTCGGCGCAGTGTTCGACGAAGACCGGCCAGACGTGCTCGGACCAGGTGGTCTGTTCGGTCGTGCCGGACGCCGTGCAGGCGCCGGTTCCGAGCAGGGAGGTGAGCAGCAGGGCTGTCAGGTCGGCCTCCGGCGCTCATCATGCCACCGGGGCGGCGTGGACGGGGTCGCGACCGAAGCCTGGTCGCTCTCCGAGCCAGACGTCGTGCTCCTGGACGCGGCGCCGGCCGCGGGCAGCGTGGTGGAGGTGGACCACGTCGGGTTGGGAGACTGTGACCCGTAGGCATCTCGGGGATAGAGCGCCCTCCGAGACCGCCGGCGAGCGAGGAGGACTGGTGGATGGACTACGTCATGCCACTGTTCCGACCGCCGAGCGAAGCCCGCAGCTTCATCCTGCAGGCCACGCTGGGCTGCTCCTGGAACAACTGCACCTAGCCCGCATCGGTCACGAGAATCCTACTGCGGCCGCGGATCCAGGGCGCTGGCGGCCCGTTCTCGCTCACCTCGCTCGATGTGCACCCGGCACACCTTCACTCGGCTCGCCTGCGAGCGGACCACCAGCACCTCTGGCTCCACGGCCTCGCTACGGATTCTCGTGACCGATGCGGGCTAGTCAGGTGGTCTCGATATTCCAGGCACTTTGAGTAGTGTCGTACACTCAACTGGCCAGCGTGTACACCTTTGAGGAGCCGGCCTCGATAACCAGGGACGCGAGAAGCACTGCCTCCGCTGGGCTATGTGGAGTAACCCTCTGCCAGGGTACGATACCGTGGAGGCCCCCTACGCGCCCCTACGCGACGCCTTGGCAGCCCACCTGGACAGACGTCGCCGACCGCGCCCCGGGGCGTAGAAGGCCGAAGTCCCCCGGAGGGCCTCGCGATGTTCGGTCAGGCCGGTCTGGATCGGCAGCACACGCAGCAGGCGGGCAGGCGGCCTGAAGTCACGGGCCGACACCGCCCCAGACCAGGAAGAGCTCCCCTTGCTCGTCGGACGCGGGAGTTGCGCCTACCGCGAGCTCAGGGAAGCCGTCGCCGTTCAGTTCGCCACCAGCGGCCACGTCGTGGAGATCGCCAAGGGTGCCGAGGGCGCCCTGGCCATTCGCTACGGGCCGATGGGCGAGATCGCGAGCACCGAGATCGTGGAGGGCGACGCCTCTCGCGGGGCCTTCTATGCGGAGCTGGGCGAGGTCCTGGCGATGCTGGAGCCCGCCACCGGCCAGGTGCAGTGAGGGCGGCGCTCGCCACCCTCGCGTTGCTGGGAGCCACCGGCTGTGCCTACAGCGCCACCGTGCAGACCCACCCGTTCGGCGCGTCGGTCTACCTGGACAACGAACCCGCGGGCATCGCGCCGGTGTCGATCAAGGTGCGCACCTTCACCGGGCCGTCGCTGATCCGGGTCGAGCTGCCGGGCTACCGGCCCT
>CAYFPX010000023.1:53920-54231 GCA_964344945.1 uncultured Enterobacterales bacterium | reverse complement strand
AGGGCAGCGCTGGTCTCGCCGGAGCCGTCGGAGCCGACGCTGTTGTTCACGCTGCGCTTGGCCTGCCCCTCGTCCCCCAGCGCGAGCTCGTCCAGGCGGCCGAGGGAGAGCACCCCGGTGCCGCTGTCGTAGGTCACGGACTTCGTCTCGGTGTGGTCGCCGTCGACGGTCTTCAGGGAGGCGGTGATCTGCGGATCGCTGTCCCGCTCGCCGCTGACCCCGGCACTGGCCTGGCCCATGCTGGTGTCGGTCAGGCCCTTGACCTCGTAGACCTTGACCCCGTCGGCGTCGACCTGGAGCTTGCCGTTGAG
>CAYFPX010000023.1:24834-53881 GCA_964344945.1 uncultured Enterobacterales bacterium | reverse complement strand
CGACGTTGGCCTCGCTCTGCCCGGTGCCGGTGTCGTGGCTGACCTGGATGGCCGCCACCAGGGGCCCGGAGGTCCAGGAGAGTTTCGCCTTGATCTTCTCCAGGGCGATGTCGCGGATCTTGCCGAGCTTGGCCTCGACCTCGGCGGTGAACCCCCCGCCGAGCCCGATCTTCTGCTTGAGCTCCGGCAGCTCGACGTTGGCCGCAATGGCCGCCGCCGCCGCCAGCAGCGCCACGGTGACGATGGTCCTGGGGTGGGCGTCGACCCAGCCGGCCAGGCTCTTCTGCAGGCCGGCGCCGTCGGACTCCAGCCAGTCCCCGGCGGTCTTGTCGTAGGTCTTGGCCAGCTCGTCGGCGAACTTGCCGACGGCGTCCTCGTCGACCTCTCCGGGCACCTCGGTCAGCAGGCCGACCAGCCCCTTGAGGCCCCCGCTGAAGGCGTCGTCCGCGTACCCTGACATCTTCTCCATCGTCAGGTGCGGCGCCACCGCCTTGTAGAGCTCACCGCCCAGCCAGTTGCCCAGGGACGCCTGGTAGTTTGCGAGTCCGGCCGCCGTGCCTTCCTTGGTCCGCCTTGGTCCGGACCTCCTCGGCGACGGCGGCGTTGCTCTCGTCGGCCGCAGTGGCCTGGACGACGGCCTCTTCCGGGGCGTCAGAACTCTTCTTGCGCTCGTCGTGGGCCTGACCGGACATCCTGGTCCCGGGTGGAGGAGGTCGTACCATAGCGCCTCCCGCGGCCGACTCGCGGCCCGAATTCAGCCGCGGCTGATCCCCGTCTCAAGTCCCCTGCCCCAGAAGTTCGTGAGGCAATCGCGCAGCCATCGCCGCGTCTGGTGGTCTGCTCGAGCGGCCGGTGTGGCCGAGTCACATCAACGCGAGAGCGGGGCGCCAGGCGAGGCGAGGGCAAGCGAGTGTCCACGAGCCAGAGGCGCTGCCGGTCCGCTCGCGAGCGAGCCGAGTGAAGGTAGCGAGGTGAGGGAGAACGGGCCGGCAGCGCCCTGGATCCGCCGCCGCAGGAGGACTCTGGTGACGGATGCGCTCTAGAACGGCCAGACCCGATCCACGATCCGCGTCCCCAGCCCCGGGCCCTGGGTGTCGGCCACCACGCCGCGCCCGGTGACCTCCACGTAGGCCTGGGCCACCTGATCCGACCGAATGGCCCCATCCATCGTGATGTCCTTCGGCCGGATCACCCCCTCCAGGGTGACGTACTGGGTCTCCCGGTTCACCCGGGTCTCCTTGTAGCCCCAGATGCGCAGGTTCCCGCCGGGCAGCACCTCGATGACCTGGCAGGCGACGCTGGTCTGGACCAGGGCGTCGCTGGTGGTGCGGCCGTCGCCGGTGAAGCTCCGGTCGCGGCCTCCGCCGACGCCGACGGAGGGCGACACATCGACGCCGATCCCAAGCTGGGGGATGTCCGCACCGAACAGGGCGTTGATCTCCGCGTTCGTCTCGCTGTTCACGCCCGTGGTCGTCGCCGACGCCAGGTCCGTGTTCGTGGCCTCCACCACCAGCACGCGCACGATGTCGCCGCGCTGCCAGGTGTTCAGGTCGACACCCGTGACCTCGCGACTCGCCTGCTCGACGTAGAGGCTGCCGGGCGCCGGGTCGACCGCGACCTCGTCCGGATACAGCGGCTCGGGCGGGGCCGGCGGCGCCGCGTGGACACCGAACACACAGAGGGTCAGGAGCAGGGACATGGAGACTCCTAGGAGCGTGCGGTCAAGCCCGGACCGAGCCCCGGTCGCAGATCTTCCGCGTGGTCGGTCAGGTCGGCCGCCGTGTCAGCGTCGGTCGGCCGGTCGGGCCGATGGGAACGTGCTGCAGCCACGTGACCGGAGGCACGGGACCGACCACGCGTGAGAGGCGCAGTTGGGCGACGGGGGGGGTTCACCGCACGCTCCTACAACAGCCGGACCCGATCGGGCGCGACGAGCACGCCTTCGGTCACGACCTTGCTGGCATCGTTGACCACCCGCACCGGCTCGCCCACGAAGCCGTCCTCGGCGAGGCGGCCCGGCGCGTCGATGCGCAGGGTCCCGCGCACGACGGTGAGGGTGACGTCGGTGCCGCGGGCCACGTCGGGCACCCGGGTCACCAGGTTCGAGGTGACGGCCTGGCCAGGCTTCAGGGTCACCCGGCTCCGCCAGGTCCCCTCGCCCACCGGCGTGCCGCGCACGGTCTCGACCCGGGCCAGGCCCGACTCGGGGGTGAAGTCCTGTCCAGCCTCGATCCGCCCGGGAGCCACGGGAACCCGAACGCGCACGTCCAGCCCCGGCCGCACCGACACGGTGGAGAGCAGCTGACCGCCCTCGACCACCCGCAGGCGCAGGTCCGGGCGGCTGCGGCACGGGTCGCCGCTCCACTCCAGCTGTGCGGCCGCGCTGCCCGGCGGCGGCTGGGCGAGCCCGAGCCAGGAGACCTCGGCGGTCTCCGCCTCGCAGACGGCCAGGGCGTAGTCCACCAGGCTCTCCGACACCCTCTCCGGGGCGACGGCCAGCGCAGCAGGGACCAGCCAGAGCCCGATCATCGGCGCAGGTTGGCCGCGGTCTGCAGGGTCTCGTCGGCGGCCTGGACGACCTTGCTCGTGAGCTCGTAGGCCCGCTGGGCCTGGATCAGGGCGATGAGCTCCCCGGCCGGGTCGACGTTGGAGCCCTCCAGCGACCCACCGACCACGCTGACCTCGGAGCCGACGTCGAGCAGCTGGGCCTCGCCGGACTCGCTGGTGGCCTGGTACACGTTGCCGCCCAGGGCCCGCAGGCCAGCCGGGTTCGCGAACGCCGCCAGCTCCAGCTGGCCGGCGTTGATCATCTGGGTGTCGTCCGGGGTCGCGTACATCACGGAGCCGTCGGCCTCGACCACGATGTCGATGGCGTCGTCGGGGATGTTGATGCCCCCCGAGAGCTGCACGCCGCCGGCGCTGACGACGTAGCCGTCGGCGTCCTTGGTGAAGTGACCGTCCCGGGTGTAGAGCGTGCGGCCGTCCTGGGTCTCCAGCACGAAGAAGCCGCGGCCGTTGATGGCCACGTCGAGGGGCTCGCCGGTCGCGGTGATGGATCCCATCGTGTGGTTCTTCTCCACGGCGACCGTGCGCACGCCAGCGCCCACCTGGGCGGAGGTCGGGGTCGCGCCCTCCTCGCCGCTGGTGGCGAGCTCCTGGTAGAAGAGGTCCTGAAAGCTGGCGGTGGACTTCTTGAAGCCCGACGTGTTCACGTTCGCCAGGTTGTTCGCGATGGTGTCGATCGTGGTCTGCTGCGCGGCCATGCCGGTCGCGGCGGAGTAGAGCGCCTTCATCATCGACTCCCGGTGTTGTTGAGCTTCTGGTCCATCTCGTCGCTGGTCTGCATGGCCTTCTGGTAGGCCTCGAAGTACCGACTCGCCTCGATGAGCTCGACCATCAGACCCACCGGGTCTGCGTTGGAGCCCTCGAGCGCACCCTGCTCGACGGTGATGTCCGTCGCCTCGCGGGTGGCGCCGCTCGCTTCCCACAGGTTCTCGCCGACCTGCACCAGGCCGTCGCCCATCTCCAGTCGGAGCTGGTCGAGCTCGGCGCCCTCCGGGTCGTAGAGCCGACCCTGCCGGTCCACCACGAACTCCTGGCCCGGCTCGAACACGATCGGTCCGCCCTGGCCGAGCACGGGGTGGCCGCTGGGGTTGACCAGGGTGCCCTCGGAGTTGAGGCGAAAGTCACCGGCCCGGGTGAGCCGCTCGGTCCCGTTCGCGTCCACCACGAAGAAGCCCTCGCCCTGCAGGGCGAAGTGGGTGGGGATGCCGTCGCGGGACAGCACGCCGTCGGACAGGTCCGGGCCCTCGTTCACCGCCGAGGTGTAGGCCTGGGCCATCGCCTCCTGGTCGTCGCCTTCCAGGGTGAAGGTCAGGCGGGCCTTCTTGAAGCCCACGGTGCTGCCGTTGGCGATGTTCTGGGACAACAGATCGATCTGGTCCCAGCTGGCGGTGGCGCCCGACAGGCTGGCGTAGATGTCGCTTCCCATCGCGGCTCCCGGTCTAGAGGTCGAGGTCTTCGGGCAGGTCCGAGGCGTCGAAGTGCGGCGCGAGCTTCTTCTGAAGACTCTTGCGGGCCTGGCTCAGGATCTGGCTGATCCGCGACGGGGTCACCTCGTACACCGCCGCGATCTCAGCCAGGTTCATGTTCTTGCCGTAGTACATCATCACGCAGTGGCGCTGCTTCTCCGGCAGGGCCTGGATCGCCGCCTTGAGTCGGTTCCGGATCTCCGTCATGTCCATGCGGAGACTCGGGTCGTCCCGCATCGGACCGGCGATCTGTTCGATCAGGGTGCGGCTCTCGTCGTCGTCACCGACCGGGGAGTCGATGGGCACGTGGCTGATCGGCTTCACCCGGTCCACGGCCGCGTGGTAGTCCTCGAGGGAGATGCCGAGCACCTCGGCCACCTGGGAGGGCTCCGGCTCGCCGCCGAGCTCCTTGCGCAGAGTGGTGGTCGCGTGTTCGATCCGACGGGCGAGCTGGCGTCGGCGCCGGGGGAAGGGATCGGTGGTGCGCAGGGCGTCGAGCATCGCTCCGCGGATCCGGTACTCCGCGAACGTGGAGAAGCGGATGCCACGCGACTCGTCGTATCGGTCGAACGCCTCGAGCAGCCCGATGGCGCCAAAGGACGCCAGGTCCTCGGCCAGCAGGCTGGCCCCCGGCGGCAGGCGCTCGGACAGCTGCCGCGCGATCAGGACGACCTTGTTGTGGTAGTGGAGACACGTCTCGTTCCGCGTCATGCCGTCGATGCGCGGCTCGGTGGAACGGGCGCTCTTGACCTGGTTGTAGCGTTCGGCAGTCCGCAGCAAGGGATGCCTCCTTGTCGGTCGTCTGAGCCCGAATCGGCCGCTGGAGGCCGCCCTTGAGCGGAATCGTTCAGGCCTGACCGGGCAGCTCGATCACCGCGACCCGATCGAGCTTGACGCCGGGCAGCAGCTCCACCGGAGAGAGCACCGGCGTGCGCGGCAAGACCTTCTCCAGCAGGCGCTGGAACGGACCCCGGGCCAGGGGCGGACAGAGCAGCACCACGTCGCCGGCACCGGTCCACCCTTCGACCTGCTGGCGGATGCCGCTCAGCAGGTGTCGGGACGTGTCGGGATCCAGGGCCAGGGTCACCGAGCCCGAGTCGCTGGTCTGCAGAGCCCGGGCAACGGCCTCCTCGGCCGCGGGGCCCAGGGCCATGTAGTGCAGGGTGCCGCCGTCGTCGGCGAAGCGACGGGTCACGTGGCGGGCCAGGGCCTGGCGCACGAACTCCGTGAGCACGTTCGCGTCGCGGGTTCGGGTCCCGTACTCACTGAGGGACTCGAGGATGGTCTGGCTGTCGCGCACCGACAGGCCCTCGCGGATGAGGTTCCGGTAGACCTTGAGCAGCGAGGGCCGGGCCAGCACGTCCGGCACCAGATCCTCGACCAGCTTGGGGTGCTGCTCCCGCAGGCGATCCAGCACCTGGCAGAGCTGCGTCATGTCGAAGAGCTCGTAGGCGTGCTGGTGCATCAGCTCGGTCAGGTGCGTGGTCAGCACCGTGGGCACGTCGACGACGGTGTAGCCGCGGCTCTGGGCCCGAAGCACCATGCCGTCCGGGATCCACCAGGCGTCCAGCCCGAACACCGGGTCCTTGGCAGGGATGCCCTTGAGCTTGCCCGTGGCGCCGCCGGGGTCGATGGCCAGGTGCTGGCGAGCGTGCACGTGGCCCCGGCCGATCTCCTCGCCGCGCAGCAGGATCACGTACTCGTTGTTCTCGAGCCGCATGTTGTCCCGCAGGTGCACGCTGGGCAGCACCACGCCCAGATCGGTCACGAACTGGTTGCGGATCCGCTGGATGCGCTCCACCAGCTCCCCACCCTTGCGCTCGTCGACCAGGTAGACCAGGTCGATGCCGACCTCCATGGTCAGCGGCTCCAGGTTGAGCAGGTCTTCCGGGCGGTGGGCCCGCTTCTTCTCACCGTCCTCCTCGGCTTCGGCCTCGGCCAGCCGCTGGGCGGGACTCGGGTGCTGCTCCACCTGCCAGGCGATGACCACGATGGCGGTCGCCAGCAACAGGAAGGGCAGCCGCAGGCCCGGCACCAGGGCAAACCCGAACATGGCGGTCGCCAGCATGCGGAGCAGCCGGGGGTTGGCCAGGACCTGGCGGCCGAGCTGCTTGTCGAGGGAGACCTCGTCTTCGTCGTTGACACGGGTGACCAGGATGCCGGCGCCCATCGAGATGATCAGGGCGGGGATCTGTCCGACCAGGCCGTCGCCGATGGTGAGCAGCGTGTAGGTCTGCCCGGCATCGGAGAAGCTCATGCCGTTCTGGGCCACGCCGATCACGATGCCGCCGACGATGTTCACCAGGGTGATCACGATCCCGGCGATGGCGTCGCCGCGGATGAACTTGGAGGCACCGTCCATGGCGCCGTAGAAGTCCGCCTCGCGGGTGATCTCCGACCGGCGCTGCCGGGCCTGCTTCTCGTCGATCAGCCCGGCGTTGAGCTCGGCGTCGATGGCCATCTGCTTGCCGGGCATCGCGTCGAGGGTGAACCGGGCCGAGACCTCGGCCACCCGGCCCGCACCCTTGGTGATCACGACGAAATTGATGATCACGAAGATGGCGAACACCACCACGCCCACCACGGTGTTGCCGCCGACCACCACCTGGCCGAAGGCCTCGATGATGCGACCGGCGGCCGCCGAGCCAGCGTCGCCGCCCCCCAGCAGGATGAGCCGGGTCGAGGCCACGTTGAGGCTGAGTCGGAAGACGGTGGCCCCGAGCAACAGGGTCGGGAACACGCTGAATTCGACCGGCTTGTTCACGTAGAGCGTGACCAGCAGCATCAACAGCGAGAGGCAGATCGAGCCCGCGATGAGCACGTCCATGAGCGCCGGGGGCATCGGCACGAGCACGATGGCCAGCACGCCGAACAGGGCGGCGGCCATCAGCAGATCGCCGCCGGGCAGGCTCAGCTTGAAGCGCTCGCGGGTGGTCGCCAGAGGTCCTCTCGGTCGCGGGAGACCGCCGCACAATCGGCCGGAACGCGGAGAGGTTGAGCCCGGATCGCCCCCGGCCACCGGTTCGGCCCCTGGGGCGAGGATCCTCTCAAGAGCGTCCCCCGCGGGATCGAAGAAGGAAGAGAGCCCGAAGCAGGGAAGTCAAGGATGCTCGTTCACCCCCCCAAGCAGCTGGTCGAAGTCATCGAGTCGGCCTGGGACCCCGAGGTCTCTGTGCACCAGCTCGGGGAGCTGGTCCGCAGCGATCCGGACCTCTCCGAGAGCATCCTGCGCTACGCCAATTCGCCCTTCCTGGGGCTGGGGCGGGAGGTCGAGGATCCGGTCCGCGCCACGCTCCTGCTCGGCTCCAAGGTCATCGGGAACCTGGCGGTCTGTCACGCGCTGACCGCGGCCTGCCGCCGGGTGGACCTGCCCGAGATCACCATGAAGACCTTCTGGGCCGACTGTGTCCGGCGGGCCTGCGCCGCGGTCGGTGTGGCGCGACGTCACGCCGAAGTCCACACGGACATGGCGTTCATCGTGGGCCTGACCCTGGAATTCGGCCGGATCATGCTGCTCGGCGAGGCCCCTCACGAGGTCATGCGCATCGCCGAGCTCCGCAAGCTGCACGGCCAGGAGCGCCTGGAGCTCGAGTCGGCCGTCTTCGGGCACCAGCACCACGAGATCTTCCTGAACCAGGCCCAGGACTGGGGCCTGCCCAGCCAGCTGCTCGACGCCATCCGGGATCACCACGAGCCCGCGGACGAGCTGCCCATCCTGTCCAAGGTGGCCCGCTGGGCCGATCTCTGCGCCGAGGTCTACAGCGCCGGCAACAAGGGCGAGGCCCGGGACCGGGTCGTGCGGGTGCTGATGGTCGAGGACGGCTGGGACAAGAAGGGCGCCGAGACCTTCCTGAACAGCCTGGCCGGCAACATGGCTTCGGCCGCGGACATGCTGGCCATCAAGATCGGCGAGCAGATCAAGCTGGAGCGGCTGATCCGCCGTGAGACCGGCATGGCCAACCCGGAGACCATGTCCCGGGAGGAGCTGGTGGCGTACCTCCAAGAGGTCGTCGGCGAGCGCGACCACCTTCACAAGCAGGTCCAAGGGCTCCAGGCCGAGCTCCAGGCCGTCACGCAGTTCGACCAGCTCACGGGCCTGGCGAACCGCAGCCGCTACATCCACACCCTGCGCCAGGAGACCCTCCGGGCCCAGCGCTACGGGGTCGAGCTGAGCGTGGTGATCGTCGACGTGGACAACTTCACCTCGCTCAACGCCCGCTACGGCCAGACCGCCGGCGACCAGGTGCTCAAGCGGGTCGCCTCGCTGCTCGGTCGCATCTCGCGCGACGTGGACTTCCTCGCCCGCATCGGCGGCGACGAGTTCGGGGTGATCCTGCCCGAGACCAACCACAGCGGCGGCCGGGTCTTCGCCGAGCGCGTCCGCGCCGGGCTCGAGGCCTTGCGTGTCGACGTGGGCGACAGCCGCATCCTGCTCAGCGGCACCGTGGTCGGCGTGACCCTCGGCAGCCTCCAGGGCGAGGTCAACCACGAGGGCCTGCACGCCGCGGCGATGCGAGCGAGCGCCGGCATGCGCGGGCGTGGAGGGAACCGGGCGAGCTGGGCGGCCTGAGCGCCAGAGCGCTCGGAGCTGTCAGCTGTCACCTGTCAGGGTTCAGCTGTCAGCAAGCCACGGCCAGCGTCGGGCGACCTGGCGGAGCCAGCCGCACAGACAGGCCGAGGGCCGCAGGCGCGAGGCGCACTCAGAGGTGTGAGGCTTCTCCAAGGTCCAAGTCAGGGCCCGCGCTTCTTGAAGTCCAGGTGCGGCAGGTACGCCGCCACCCGGTCGATCTCCGGGTCCAGCGCGTCCCACAGCGCCCGCAGCTCTGGGTCCTTGGCGCTGTAGAGGTCGACCAGCTCCTCGGGGTCCAGGTCGACGTCGTAGAAGAACTTCTTGCCGTCGGAGCTGTAGAGCAGCGCCTGGTCGCCGGCGGTCGCCATGAACCGGGCCGGGATGTCGATGTTGTAGCGGAAGCCGAAGCGCACCCGGTCGGCGGAGATGTCCTGCAGGGGCAGGCCGGTGAACTCGCTGCGGAGGGGAAGGCCGAGGGCCTCCATCAGGGTCGGGGTGAGGTCCTGGTGGGCGGCGGGCATCGACAGGGAGGCCGCGTCCAGGCCGCGGGCCCAGAAGGCGCCCAGGGCCCGGTTCTCCTCCTGGTAGAGCGAGGCCCCGTGGCCGACCTGGTGGTGCTCCCAGTACTGCTCGCCGTGATCGGACCAGAACAGGACCAGGGTGTCCTCGAGGGCACCCAGCTCGTCGAGCCCCTGCCAGAGCCGGCCCAGCTGCTCGTCCATGTACATCACGTCGCCCCGGTAGTAGACGTCCATGTGGGAGATCAGCAGGGTCTTCTCCTCGGTGCTCAGGGAGTTGTAGTCCCGCTGGGCCTGGCCGTAGTCGGAGGCGTTGGTCAGGTCGTAGGGGATGGGATCCAGCTCCGTGAGCCCGGCTCGGTAGCTGTCCGGCGCCGCGAAGGGGCTGTGGGGATCCATGAAGTGAACGTGCAGGTAGAAGCGCTCGTCGGGCTCGGCCATGAGCGACTCGGCTTCGACCAGGGCCTGGTCGACGGTCCAGTCCCCGGTCGGGAAGTCCGACGAGGAGCCCCAGTCGTCGTAGACCACGCGGTCGAACCAGCGACCGGTCACGGTCCCGGTGTCGTCGGACAGGAAGGGACTGCCGGTGACCGACACGGTCCGAAAGCCGGCCTCGGACAGCCACAGGGGCATCAGCTCGGTGTCGTAGGGAACCTCGGCCGCCTGGGGGTCGTTGGTGACCGGCTCCGCCCCGAGGTCCACCGTCGACCGACCGGAGAACAGGCACAACAGACTGGAGTAGGTCCAGTTCGAGCAGCCCCGCAGGTCCTGCAGGACCACCGACTCGGCGAGCACACCGTCGAGGTTCGGGGTGGTCCCACCGCCGGCGTAGAAGCCCACGTGGTCCCGGCGCAGGGTGTCCACGCTGACGATCAGCAGGTTCTTGGGGGCCCCGCCGGGCAGCTGGAGCAGGCTGGTCGACGGCTCGAGCGGCGCGGCGGTGTCGCCGGTGTCGCTCGGGCTCGCCGAGTCCTGGGGCGCGGCCGAGTCCTGGACGGTCGGGGCGACCGAGTCGGCGGCCGGCGCGCTGTCGGTGGGGGCCGGACCGCGGCAGGCGGTGGCGAGGATCAGGAAGGGAGCAGAGGCGAACAGAGACCGCACGGCGACACCAGGAGGAGGGTTGCCCCCCAGCAAAGCAGGATGTGTGCCAGCCCTACCGACGTCCACGCCATGCGGATCCACGGCGACTGCGCCGTCCGAACCGGACGCGCCGGGTCCGCCGGGGACGGCCGCGCTGCGTCACGCCATCGTCACTTGCCACCCCCGAACGGATCCGTAAGGGTGAGCGGGTGCACGGACGACACCGTGCGCCCCCGGCGCCACCCGGCGCCCTCGAACCCCAACCGGAGAGGATCATGAGCAGCACTGCCATCGGCCAGTACCGTCTCTCCGGCTTCACCTGGTGCCACGACCAGGCGATGAACGGGGTCTCCGCGAAGCCGCGCTCCTAGCGACTTCCACCCAAGACCCCAGCCGGACCGACGGTCGGGCTGAAGCGTCCCGTCTCCGGGGTTGACCGTGCGCGATCGGTCACCCCCTTCCCCCTCCACCTTCCTGCGGGAGGTGCGTCGTGTCGCGCGAAGAGAACAACCTGGTCCTGAACAGCGTGGGTCCCCGGCAGGTGGTCGACATCGCCTGGCCGGTCATGGTCTCGATGCTCTCGTACACCGCGATGTCGCTGGTCGACACGCTGTACGTCGGGCGCCTCGGAACCGAAGCCCTGGCCGCCGTGGGCCTGGCCATCCCGGTGATGATGCTCCTGGTCTTCTTCGGCCAGGGCGTGCTCCGCGCGGTCAAGGTCACGGTCGCCCAGGCGACGGGGGCCGAGGACCACGACACGGCGCTCTCGGCGGCGTGGCAGGGCACCTGGATGGCGATCGGTCTGACCCTCGCCGTCTACCTGCTGATCCCAGTGCTGCCCCCGCTGATGACCCTGATGGGTGCCGGTCTCGCCGTCACCGACCTGGCCGTGGCCTACGGCGCCGTGCGCATGCTCGGCGTGCCCGGGCGCTACGGCTACCAGGCGCTCAGCGGCTGGTTCCAGGGGCGCGGGGACACCCGCACCCCGATGGTCGCGATGGTGCTCGCCAACGTGGTCAACATCGTCGTCGACCCGATCCTCATCTTCGGCTGGGGACCGGTTCCGGCGATGGGAGTCACCGGTGCGGCGCTGGCCACGAACCTGGGCGAGCTCGTCGGCGTCACCTTCCTGGTGATCCGCATGCTGCCCCTGGTCCGTGGCGTGTCGTCCCGGCCCGACCGCGGCATCCTCGATCGCATCTGGCGCCTGGGGGTCCCCCTGGGGGTCCAGGGGGTCACCGACGTGCTGGCCTTCACGGTCTTCGCCGGCCTGCTGGCGCGGGTCGGAGACCTGCACATGGCGGCCCACGTGATCGGGATCCGGATCATCATGGTGAGCTTCCTGCCCGGCCACGCCCTGAGCGAAGCCGCCGGGGTGCTCGTGGGCCAGGCGGTCGGCGCGAACCGGCCCCAGGCCGCGCGGGATGCCCTGCGGTGGAGCCTGGTCATGGGCATCGCCTTCATGAGTCTCATGGGGGTGGTGTTCTGGCTGACGCCGGGGCCCCTGGTCGACCCCTTCGGGGTGTCGCCCGAGGTCAAGGCCATCGTGCTGGACCTGCTGCTGCTGGCCGCCGTGTTCCAGGTCTTCGATGCCGTCGCCATGATCGGGTACGGCGCCCTCTCGGGGGCCGGGGACACGAAGTTCGTGATGCGGGCCTCCATCGCGGTCGCCTGGGGCATCAACGTGCCCCTCGCCTGGCTCTTCACCGGTCCCATGGGCTGGGGAGCGCCGGGGGCCTGGGCCGCACTGACCTGCGAGATCATCGCGCTCTCGGGGGTCGTGTGGGCCCGGACCCGCGGTGACGCCTGGCTGGTGCGCTGCGGGGAGGCCAAGGAGCTGGCCGCGGCCGCCAAGTAGGAAGACAAGGCGCCGGGGTTCCCGAGTCAGGGGGCCCCGGCGCTGCTGCCTGGCGGAGCGTAGTCGGCCCCAACTGCCGCCCGCCGGGGTGTAGTCGGCCTCAACTGCCGCCCAGAGGGTGACTGAGGGCCTGACGAGGGGTCGCAGGCGCCTCAGCGGGCCCAGATCCGGGGTTCACCGGCGTCAGAGCGGCAGTTGAGGGCGGCTACGCTGGGACAGGCGGCAGTTCAGGGCCACTACGCCCCGGCACCTGGACCACAGCGCCTAGTGTCCTGGACCAGAACACTAGGACAGGACCGCGGTCAGCGGCTCCACACCACTCGTGAACGGCTCCGGATCGATGTCCGCCGCCGCCAGCAGGGTCGCTCCCACCACGTCGGAGCTGAGCAGGGTCCCCTCCTCCACCGTGTCGCCGCTCGCGAGGTCGATGGGCAGGCCGTAGTAGTTCAGGTCGTACCCGCCCACGACCCGATCCCCGACGAAGCCGGGACCGGTGATCATGACGCTGGTGTACGGCCAGTGGTCCTTGCCGTCCTGGGCGTTGAGCTTGGGGGTGCGGCCCATCTCGCTGAGCACCACCACCACGGTCTCCTCGGCCAGGGTGTCCTGGGTCGTGCCGGGGGTGGTCTCGAGCTTGGTCATGAGGTTGTTGAGCTCGCTGAACAGCCCCTCGAAGTTGTAGGACTGGTACAGGTCGTTGGTGGCGTGGGTGTCCCAGCCGTACAGGCTGTACTGCAGGGTCGCGACCCGGCTGATGTCCAGGGCCAGCAGGTCCACCGCCAGCTGCACCTGGCCGCCGAAGGTGGTGGCCCCGGAGAAGTCCACGACCCGCTGCAGCTCCTTGAGCTCCAGGGCCCGGTCCACGGCGAGCTCGTAGGAGCCGCGCAGGGACTGCAGGTGGCTGCTGCGGGCGCTGTCGGTGGCCGCCGCCACCCGCCGCTGCAGGTAGCTGTCCATCACGTCCTCGGCCCGCCAGTCCGGGCCCTCGACGGGCAGGTCGCTCCAGGACACGATGTCTCCGCTGAGCAGGGCGTCGAGCTGACCGCTGGTGCCCGTGCGGGTGACCGAGGTGCCGAACTCCCCGGGGAAGCTCGGGCCGCCGACCACGATCTGCGGCAGCGCGTAGCGATCGGTCCGCTGGCCCCCGAGGATCGCGCCCCAGTCCGACCGGTCCTGGGCCGTGGAGCCGGTCATCGAGATGCGCAGGCAGTTCTCGTGGGCGACCGAGGAGACCAGCACCCCGTTGAGGAAGGTGGTCTGCGCGTGGTGGCGCTGCAGGTAGTCGGTGACCGAGGGCCGGCCCGCGTGCTCGACGAAGGGCAGGTCACCAGCGTGGGCGAGCCAGGAGTCCCGCTCCATGTCCACCGACGGGTTGTCGAACTCGGTGACGGAGAACCGGGTCGGGTCCCAGCCGCCGTAGTTCATCACGAAGATGAACTTCAGATCGTTGCCGCCCGGGGAGGCCGCCAGGGCCTGGCGGAAGGGCATCGCGCCGAGGGCGGAGACACCCGCGGTGGAGAGGAGCATGCCGCGTCGGGAGAGAGCCATGGTGTCCGTCCTCAGTACAGCAGCAGGTCGGGGTCGCGGAGCAGCACGCTCAGCAGGCCGCTCCAGGCGGCCTCGGTGGTGCCTTCGATCTCGAAGAGGTCGCTCCAGAGGTCCAGGTTGGCGGCCACCTCGGGACCGTCCAGGGCGATGGTCGTGCCGAAGAGCCGCCGGTGCAGGGACTGGAGCTGCTCGGCCATCGCGTCGGGGTCGCTGGATGGGGTCTCGCTGAAGTCGATCAGGTGGAAGAGCCGAGCGTTCTCCCCCAGGTCCCGGTCCAGCTGGACCACGAAGTCCGAAGCGGCCTGGGCGTACCGCTCGATGACCAGCGCCATGGTGGCGGTGGGCTCGGTGGCGGCCTTGGTGGCGTAGACGCCGTCGACCCCGCCGGCCAGGGTGCGCACGCCGTAGGTGTCGCTCTCCAGCAGGTCGTAGCCGTAGTAGGCGAAGCGGAAGCCGGTGATGTCCTCGATGACCGAGCCCAGCTGGTCGGCGGAGAGCATGCGGGTGGTCACGCCGCCGTCGGCGCCGAGGCCCTGACGGTAGGTGTCGGCGGTCAAGAGCTCCCGGAAGAGCGTGCGCAGGACCAGGCCGTCGTCGAGGAAGGCCCTCCGCGCAGCATCGACCGTGGCGAGGTCGGTGAGCTCCGGCTGCCGGTCGTTGAGCAGCTCGAAGACCTGTTCCGCCGCGCAGCTCGTGAAGCGTGCGTCGCTGGCGATCTGCCGGCCGAGGTCGTCGAGGGTGTCGCCGGGCTGGCCGTAGTAGCTGGGCGCGACGCCGGTGTAGACCTGCCACTCCTGCTCGCGCTCGGGGTGGTAGGTCGTGATCTCGATCTTGCTGTCGTAGTAGTAGTAGTTGAAGCCGAAGAGGTAGCTGGCCAGCGGATCGAGCGCCGAGTGGCAGGCGACGCAGCCCGGGTTGGTCTTGAGGGCTTCGCTGAGCGCTCCCTGGTCGAGCAGGTTGACGTTCCGGTCGAATTCGATGGGCTTGGACAGGAAGTCCTGGCACAGCAGGATCTTGCTGATGGCGTTGGCCCGGCCGCGGTTGGCGTTGCTGCTGTTGGTCTGGTAGCGCCACCACATGCCGTTGGTGGCCAGCACCCCGGCGGCCGGCCGGCCGTCGGTGTAGCGGGCCCGGCCCCAGCCGTTGACGTCGTCCACCCGCTCCAGGTCGAAGGCCTGGACCAGGTTGGCGTCGCCCATGGTCCAGTCGGCGGTGACCAGGTCGGTGTAGGGCAGGTCGTGCTCGGCGATGTGCGACAGGATCCGCAGCGGCTCGTCGCCCACCGCGCGGGCGAAGGCGACCTCGTCGTCGAGCCCGTAGTCGGCGGCGGACACGTAGTAGTAGTCCTGCCGGGTCAGGTAGAGTTCCGAGTACATCGTGCGGACGCGCTCGCCGAAGCGGCCGTCCTGGAGGAATTCGTCGACGAAGGCGCTGTACAGGCCGGGATCGGCTTCGATGGCGTCGAGCTCGTCGACCGAAGGCCGCACGCCGCGCAGATCGAGAGACGCGCGGGTCAGGAGCTGGGCCGCCGGGAGATCCGGCGCGACTTCGACCGCGAGCGCGGGCTCCTCGACCGGCTCACCACAAGCGCTGAGGAGGATCCAGATCACCAGGGCCTCCCGGTCCAGGCGGTGAGCACGCTCAGGTCGGGGCAGACCTCGCCGACCTGGTCGCCTTCGACCCAGGCCACGCCGCAGCCGTCGCAGGCCGCGGGGAAGACCTCGCCGCCGATGCTGTTGGCGCCGTCGAAGACCACGTCGATCCAGAGGCCGTCGCTCTGGCGGACGCTGATCACCCCGCTGGGTTCGACCTCGCAGTCGTGGCCCCGGCTCTCCTGGGCCATGAGCACGCCGTCGAACCAGACCGCGCTGCTCTCGCCGTCGTAGCCGGAGAGGCCCCCGTCGATGCTCAGGTAGGTGCCGGTCGTGTCGTTGGCGCCGCTCGACAGGATCAGGTTGGCGCTGAGCCCACGCTCGAGCCAGGTGCCCTCGAACTCCGGGCCCACCCACAGGATCGAGCCGGCGAGCTGGCTGTACTGGTAGCGGTTGGCCGCGATCTCGTAGTCCTGGGCGTAGAAGTAGCCGGCGAGATCGAGGCGGCTGCCGTCGGGGTGCTCGATGCCCAGCTCGCCGCCGAGCCAGCCGTAGGTCCAGTAGAAGTACAGGCCGGTGTCGACGGGCTCGGTGTACTGGTAGCCGTAGCCGTAGCCGTCGTACTTGCCGCCGCTCTCCGTGCTGCAGCCGCCGTACCAGTAGTCGTACCCGTAGAGCTCCAGGTAGTCCTCGTAGTGGTACGGGCAGTAGGTGTCCTCCCAGGCCATGGCCTCGGTGTAGGCCTGGATCCACAGGTTGGGGTCCACCACGAGCAGCTGGTCCGCGGCGTCCTCGAGCGCCAGTGTCACGTGGTCCAGGTCGACCTCGATCACCTCGCCGTCGTCGTCGTAGACGTAGACGCCAGGCGCTTCGGTGTCCGAGTTCACGGGGTCGTCGTCGACGGTGGTGACGTCGTTCTCGACGCAGCCAGCCGCGAGGATCATCAAGGAGAGCATCTTGCCACCCGGGTGCGGATGGGGAATGTATCATCCCGATCCGCCTGTGGAGCACTTCTATGTGGGCAACTCTCCTCACTCCCGCGGCCCTGGCCGCCACGTACACCGTCCACCAGGACGGCAGCGGCGACTTCGACTCGATCAAGGCCGCGATCGAGGCGTCCGCGGACGGTGATGTCATCGAGGTCGGCCCAGGGACCTACTCCCAGGGACTGGACCTCCGGAACGTCGACGTCACGATCCTCGGCGTCGACGGCTCCGCGGCCACGATCATCGACGGCGGCGGCTTCCCGGAACAGCTGGTCTGGCTCGGCGGGGTCGACTCCTTGAGCGGGTTCACCCTGCGCAACAGCGGCAGCGGTGGGGTGACCGGGACCTACGCCACCTTCACCGGCGAAGACCTGGTCTTCGAGGACCTGGGTGCGTCGGGGGCCTACGGCGGGGCCGTGAGCCTGCAGAACAGCACCGCGAGCCTGACCACCGCCGTCTTCACCGGCAACCAGGGCTACGCCGGTGGCGCCGTCTACACCGCCCTGACCACCCTGGACTGCACCGACTGTACCTTCGCCGACAACCACGCCGGCCTGGGCGCCGGGCTGTACGCCGATGGCGGCGTGCTCACCCTGTCCGGATCGGTGTTCGACGACAACGGCGACGAGGTCTGGGAGGACACGTCTGTCCACGGCGGCGGCATCTACCTGGTCAACGCCGCCCAGCTGACCGCGACAGACGCGGTCTTCACGGACAACGACGCCTCCTACGGCGGCGGCCTGTTCACCGCCTACGAGGTCCTGGTCACGCTGGTGGACAGCACGATCTACAGCAACAGCGCCTTCTACGCCGGAGGGGCCTGGGTGGGCCCCGACTCGCTGCTGACCCTGGAGCGCACCACGGTCGAGAGCAACGGCCACACCGACTACGCCACCGCCTACACCCAGGGAGGCGGCGTGTTCCTGGACCAGGGAGACCTGGCGGCCATCGACAGCGCGTTCGTCCGGAACTTCGGCTACTACGGCGGCGGCCTCTACGCGTCTTCGGCCGGCGAGGTGGTGCTCTCGGGCACGACCTTCGAGCAGCAGGTCGCCTACTACGGCGGCGCCGGGTACCTCTACTACACCGCCCTGCTCGACGTCACCGACGGCCTGTTCGACACGAACACGGGCTACTACGGCGGCGGCGCCCTCTACAACTACGTGGTCACCGACTCCCGCTTCTCCGGCACGACCTTCCAGGAGAACCAGGCCCTCTACGGGGTCGGCGGGGCCATGTACCAGTACTACCCGACCTCCTGGTCCAGCGAGGGCAGCACCTACGCCAGCAACCTCGGCGCCTACGCCGGCGGGGCCGTGTACCTCTACTACCTGGCTGGCCCGGCCAGCTCGACCGGCGACGTCTTCACGTCGAACGAGGCCACCTACTCCGGCGGTGGGGCCATCTGGGCCTACTACCAGGCCTTCGCCGAGGGCGACATGATCATCGCCGACGGCGAGTTCACCTGGAACACCAGCTACCAGGGGGGTGCGATCTACACCTCGACCATGGACCTGGTCCTCAGCGACCTCGAGGTCCGAGGCAATGCCGCGACCCTGTACGGCGGCGGCGGGATCTGGGCCGACTACGGCGACCTCAGCCTCACCGACGCCACGGTCACCGACAACACCGCCGCCACCGAAGGCGGCGGGGTGGCCCACCGCGACGGCGACCGGCTGGTCCTGTCCCAGGTCGTGGTCGCGGACAACGACGCCGGCGGCGCCGGCGGCGGCGCCTACGTGAAGGCCATCGCCCGGTCCAACGTGCACAACGCGACCCTGGCCGGCAACTCCGCGAAGTACGGTGGAGGGCTCTACCAGGCGGACTGCGCCGGTGGGAACATGCACTGGACCAACGTGCGGTACCAGGACAACTCCGCCCGCTACGGCGGCGGCCTGGCCCTGGTGGAGAGCGAGACCACCAGCCTGGAGAACGTCTCGGTGGTGGCCAACCAGGCGGTCGATGCCGGGGCCGCGATCTACCTCTACGAGAGCCCCTTGCGGCTGTGGAACTCCGTCGTCGCCTTCCACGAGGACGACCTGGCCGCCGTCTACGCGGAAGACGACACCTCCGCGGCCTCGGAATTCGTGAACAACCTCTTCTACGGCAACCCCACCGGCCAGGGTGCGGGCACCCTGGCGGACCTCGCCCCCCACCTGGTCACCCACCCGCTGTTGGCCTTCTCCGACGACGGCGACTGGTCCGACGACGCCTTGGGACCCCTGGTCGACAGCCCGCTGATCGACGCCGGCAGCGACCAGATCCTCGACGTCGACGAAGGCCCCAGCGACATCGGCTGGACCGGGGGCCCCTACATGGCCCTGGTCGACCGGGACCTCGACGGCTGGGACAACAACCTGGACTGCCACGACGACGACGGCGATGCCCACCCTGGGGGCACGGAGATCTGGTACGACGGGATCAACGGCGACTGTAGCGGCCTGAGCGACTTCGACCAGGACGGCGACGGTCACGACGCCGAGGAACACGGCGGCGACGACTGCGACGACCTGGAGCCCCGGGCCTGGAAGCACTGCCCAGGCGAAGACGGCCCGGCATCCACCGACGACGACGAGGGCACAGAAGGCGGCACCTGCTCATCCGTGCCCGGCCGGGCCGCCGGTCTCTGGGTCCTGGCCGCGCTGGTGGGCCTGGTTCGCGCTGGACGCGGGAGACACGCCGACTCTGGTGACTGAAGTCGTCACTTTCGGCGAGTTGCATGAGCCACGAGGGTGGAGTCGTCGGACATGACGACTTGACAGCCCGTGGGCTGGGAACCATGATTCGACTGAACTGACGACTTGCATCCAAGCAGCCCCACAAGTCGTCGAGGATGTCGAGATGTCGTTCACACCGCTGACCCCAGATGCCCAGGTGCTCGCCACCCTCGGCGAGAGGCTGCGAAGCCACCGCCTGCTGGCCGACCGCACCCAGGCCGAGCTCGCCGAGGAGGCGGGAGTGTCGAAGAGGACGGTGGAGCGCCTCGAGTCCGGGCGCTCGGTGCAGCTCGAGACCCTGGTGCGGGTCCTGCGGGCCTTGGGGCTGATCGCGGGTCTCGAGGGCCTGGTGCCGGCGCCCCTTCCCAGCCCCCTGCGGGACCAGCCCCGCCAGCGGGCGAGCGGGCGGACCGTCGCCGACGCCCCCTGGTCCTGGGGCGACGAGCCGTGACCGCGGAGGCTGGACGCCGCAGCGCCGGCGACACGCGCAGCGTGTCGGCCCGCAGGGCTGGGGCACTGGAGGTGCCCCGGTGAGCCGGGTCCAGGTCCGCCTGTGGGGCCGGACCATCGGGGCGGTGGCGCTGCGCGAGGGGGTCGGGGTCTTCCAGTACGACCCCGCCTTCGCACGCAGCGGCATCGAGGTCGCCCCCCTCACCATGCCCCTGTCACCGGCCCCCCGGTCCTTCCCGGGCCTGCCGACCGCGTCCTTCCACGGGCTGCCCGGTCTGCTCGCCGACTCCCTGCCCGACCGCTACGGCAACGCCCTCATCGACGCCTGGCTGGCACGCCAGGGCCGCACGCCGGCGTCCTTCGACGCGGTGGAGCGCCTGGCCTACACCGGCTCCCGAGGCATGGGCGCCCTGGAGTACACCCCCGCCACCGGACCGAAGCCATCGAGCGGCGAAGTCCTGGCCGTGGACGCCCTGCACGCCCTGGCCAGCGAGGTGCTGACCGATCGGGCGGCCCTCTCCGCCGACCTCGGAGACCGCACCACCGCCATGGGCCACCTGCTGCGGGTGGGCACCAGCGCCGGCGGTGCGCGGGCCAAGGCCCTGGTCGCCTGGAACCCCACCACCAACGTCCTGCGCTCGGGCCAGGTCGACCCCGGCGACGGCTTCGAGCACTGGCTGCTGAAGTTCGACGGTGTGCGGGGCAACCGGGACAAGGAGCTGGAGGACCCGGCCGGCTACGGCGCCGTGGAATTCGCCTACCACCGCCTGGCGGTCGCGGCCGGCATCACGATGGCCCCCTGTCACCTGCTCGAAGAGGGCGGCCGCCGGCACTTCATGACCCGGCGCTTCGACCGGCCGGCCAGCGGCGGCAAGCTGCACCTCCAGAGCCTGGCCGCTCTGGCCCACCTGGACTTCAACGCCGCGGGGGCCCACAGCTACGAGCAGGCCTTCCAGGTGCTCCAGCGGCTGGGGCTGGGCATGGCGGCCAAGGAGCAGCTCTTCCGCCGCATGGCCTTCAACGTCGTGGCCCGGAACCAGGACGACCACGTGAAGAACATCGCCTTCCTCATGGACCGCCGCGGCCGCTGGACCCTCGCGCCGGCCTACGACCTGACCTGGGCCTACAACCCCGACGGCGCCTGGACCTCGCGCCACCAGATGAGCCTGAGCGGCAAGCGGGAGGGCTTCGAGGTCGCGGACTTCGAGGCGGTGGGTCGGCTGATCTCCCTCAAGCGCGGCCGCGCCAGGGCCCTGCTCGCCGAGGTGACCGACGCGGTCCGGGCCTGGCCCCAGGTGGCGTCGGAGGTGGGGGTCGACGCGGCGTGGGCAGCTTCGATCGGGCAGCACCACCGGGTGGAGATGCCCTAGAACCAGGGGTCAGACCCCACCACTTGACACTTTCAAGAGTGTCAAGTGGTGGGGTCTGACCCCTGGTTCTGACACCTATGTCGTCGGCCAGGTCAGGGGATGCTGCGGCCGGTACCCCAGCTCCTTGTGGGCCCGGGTCCCGTCGATCACGCCGTTGAAGTGGAAGCGCCGCCGGTTCGCGGCGTAGTCGAAGCCGCGGTTCCTACGCACCCGGCCTCGCACCCGGTAGAGCGGCCCGACGAGCGGTCCCGGCACCGGGAGCTCGGCCCGGCCCCACAGGTGGATCAGGTGACGCAGGCTCAGGGTGTCCGCCCCCGGGATGTTGAACACCCCCTGGGCCTCGGTGTCCAGAGCCCGGACGAAGGCCTCGGCGGCGTCGTCCAGGCTGAGCACGTTGAGCATCGGGTCGAAGCCCGCCGGACGCACGCAGACCCGCGAGTCCAGGTAGTCCCAGAGCTGAGAGCCCATGCGTGCAGTCAGGATCTCCGAGCACCGCAAGACCGCGATGCGCACCGGGGACATGCCCATGCGGGCGCACACCGACACGTCGACCTCGACCCGGTCCCGCAGCCACTGGGGCGACTCCGGGTCCAGGTTCAGGGGCTGGTCCTCCCGCAGCAGGTCCGGCTGCTCGGACCGGTCCAGGTAGACCTGGCTGGCACTGCGCAGGACGAAGGCGCGGATCGAGGGGTGCTCCTCGGCCAGCCGGAGCATCAGCCGAGCGCTGTCGACGTTGAGCCGGTGGGCCCGCCGGCCATCGAGCTTCGGGGAGCGGTGGAAGGCCAGGTGCGCCACCGCCGTGATGTCCAGGTCGCTGCACGGGCCGAACAGGAGCCGCCGGACCCGCCGCGGCCGGGTGAGATCGGCCTGGTGGTAGATGGCCCCGCTCGGGAGCCTGTCCCGCACCGCGTGCTCGGGCTCGACACCGACCAGGACCACGCCGCCGCCGTCCCGGTCCAGCAGCCTGCGGGCGATGGCCAGGCCCAGAGGGGTGGTGCCGCCGCTGATCAGCACGCTCATCGGAAGATCCCCGGGCGGGCGGCGACCCCTCGATCCAGCAGGTCCTGCACGGTCCCCTTCACCCAGTTGGCGGCCTCGGAGACCACGAAGGGGTCCTGGGCCTGGGCTGGTCGCCACCGCTCGTGCACCGGCAGGGGCTCGCCGTAGTGCACGTGGTAGTGCACCGGCAGCGGGAAGGGCGTCGCGGGGACCGGCAGATACGGCGCCCCAAAGGCCTTGATGCCCTCGATCCGCGTGAGCTGGGGCATCTGCTCCTCGGCACCCACGACCGCGACCGGCACGACCGGCACCCCGTGCCGGATGGCCAGCTCCACGTGGCCCTCCCGCCACTTCTGGAGCTGGTAGCGGTCCTTGAAGGCCTTGCCGATGCCGGGCACGCCCTCGGGGAAGACCAGGAGCAGCTGACCCGACGCCAGGATGGCGTGGAAGTTGCCCCGACTACCCCCGACCCCACCCGCCCGGGCGAACAGGGTGTTCACCGCCGGCAGCCCGGGCACGAAGTTGTCCATGATGATGCGCAGGACGCGGTTGCCCGGGCTGTGCCGGATCACGTCGTTCCACACCATCATGGCGTCCATCGGCAGGGTGCCCGAGTGGTTGCAGGCCAGCACGGCCCCGCCGCGCTCGGGCAGCTGCTCGGCACCGTACGAGCTCACCCGGAACCAGGTGTCGTACAGAGGCGCGGTGATGACCAGGCCGCTGAGCACCCCGGTCCGGGTCAGGCCGAAGGCGTCGAAGCCGTGGCCCAGATCCGGGAGCTGGGCCCGCTCGGCGAGGTCCGCGAGGTCCCGGCGCGCCACGCGCCTCGCCAGCCCGCTCAGGCTCGGCGTCGGCGGCAGCAGGGGCGCGTGGCGAGCCGGGTCGAGCCGACGACGAAGCCGATCGAGCATGGGACTCCCGGGGTCGTGCCCGCCAAGCCTACCGAAGTCACGGCGCAAGGAATGCTTGCGCCGGGCAAGGGATGGTGGCGGCCCGCGCCCTGAGCGAAGCGTCGCGACAACGACCCGAGTGGCCCTCCTCGGCCCCCGATCAGAGGTGGGTCCAGCCCGCGGACCGAGCATTGACGGGGATTCCCCCGCCATCGAGAGACGGTATGTCGCTTGCATGAGGGGGGAGGACCGGGGACCCGATGAAACCAGCCCACGACGTCACGCCGCAGCCCCTGGACCCTGAGATCCGGTCGCCCAGTCGCCGTGACCCGGGCCCCACCGGCTCCGAAGCGCACCCCCAGGCGGTCCTTCTCCGTCATGGGCTGCTCGCCATGGCCGTCACGACAGCGCTGCTGGCCGGCACCCGCGCGGTGGCTGCCGGGCCCCTCCACCCGATCACGGGGGTGCTCGCGCTCGCCACCTCCGGGTTCCTGATCGCCTTCGCAGGCAGCAGGCAGACCCCCAGGTTCTCGGGACATGCCATCCCGCTCGTGGGACTGCTGGCCATCGCTGCCATGGGCTTCGGAGAGGGCGGTCTCGCCTCCGAAGCCATGTTCTGGCTCCCCGTCGCCCCGCTGGCCGCTGCGTGTGTCCTCGGCGCGCGGGCCGCGCTGGTCTACGGGGTGCTCGCGGCCGCGGTGCCGACGGGCATCGGACACGTCGAGACCACGACGCCGCTGGCCATCCCGGCCAGCACACTGGACGCACTCCCCGCCCTGAGGGCCCTCTCCCTGACCGGTGCCGTCGCCACGGCCGCGGTGCTGTCCTCTCTGTTCCGCTCCTCGCAAGAGGAGGTGAAGGAAGCTCTCCAGGCCATCGCCATGCGCCACCCGCTCACCGGACTGGGGAATCGGAGAGCCTTCCAGGACCACATCACGCAGGTCATGGCGCGATGCCAGCGGCACGGCAACCAGGTCGGCCTCCTCTTCATCGACCTGGATCGGTTCAAGCAGGTGAACGATGTCTACGGACACGCCATCGGGGACGCCCTGCTCGTGCAGGTCGCCCAGCGACTCGAAGACACGCTGCGTCGGGAGGAAGCCCCCTTCCACCTCGGCGGCGACGAATTCGTCGCCGTCGTCGAGGGCCGGGACCTCCCCTTCAGCGCCCCCGTGGTCAGGTTCCGACTGAAGAAGGCGCTCGAGCGCCCCTACGAGCTGGTCCGACGAGGGCTCCTCGTCAAGGTGAGCATCGGCATGGTGGTCGGCGGGGCTGACGACGACTGGGAGGGGCTGCTCAGCCGAGCCGACGACGCCATGTACCGAGCCAAGCGGCGGTCGGCCCCTTCACGCCCCCTGGCGCCGGCCCACAGTCCGAGTCCGACTTGAGAGGACCGCTCTCCCGCTCAAGGTGACCACCCCCACTCGCCGGACAGGGGCAGCACCACGGCCTGGGCCCCGGCCTGGCGGATCTCACCGACCATCTTCGCCACGTCCGCCCTGGGGAGCTCACGGGGCTCGGGCTCGTACGGCGTGCCGAACCAGTCCCAGTGGCAGGGGATGACCACCCGGGGCTTCAGCACCGCCACCGGGCGCCGGTGACGCCCGATGGCGCAGAGGCAGAGCACGTCGCAGGTGACCCCCTCGAGCTCCTCCTCGATGAAGTCTGCGCTGTCCACGTGCACCATCGAGCACCCGGCGCCTTCGAGGTACCAGTTGAAGACCAGCCCGTGGCGGAAGTGGCTGAGGCGACCGGGCCAGCGGAACCAGCCGGGCACCGGGCCCGCCAGGGGCACCTTCTCCGAGTAGACCTTGCCGTGCCGGCTGGGCAGGCCCCGCACCGTCACCGCCCCGCAGGCGATGTCCTCGTTGCCGTAGGTCTGCACGAGCTGGGCCTCGGGCAGGCCGAAGGCCTGGCCGATGCGCCAGGCGCTGGGGCTGCCGATGAGCCGGGCGCCGGTCTGCTTGCAGAGCTCGGGAGCGTCGAGGGCGTGGTCGTAGTGGGTGTGGCCCAGCAGGACGTCGTCGGCCCGAGGGATGAGGCGGCTGATGAGCCGCTCGTCTGGCAGGAGCGGCGAGAAGAGGGTCTCTCGCAGGCCGGGCCGGGTGACGAAGGGGTCGATGACGACGGTCCGCTGGGCCAGCTCGACGACGAAGCCGGCCGTGCCGAGGTAGCGCAGCCGCAGCGTGGCGTCGGCGGCGACCCCGGCCCGGTGGAAGAGCGCCGGATCCACGTGGCCCAGCAGGTGGTGGATCACGGCGCCCCCTCGGCGGGCCTGGCCAGGAGCATCTGCTCCATGAACAGGATCCACAGCAGCCGGTAGGTGTCGGCGTTGTCCTTCTTGCGGAAGCCGTGGCCTTCGTTGTGGGCGACCATCAGCCAGACCTCCTGGTCGTTGGCGCGGACCGCTTCGGCGATCTGCCGGGCCTCGCCCACCGGGACCCGGGGGTCGTTGGCGCCGTGGGCGACGAACAGGGCGGCGTCGATCTCCGAGGCCCGGTTGAGCGGAGAGATGGCGTCGAGGTGGGCGCGCATCTGGGGATCGCGCTCGTCGCCGTACTCCACCCGGCGCAGGTCCTGCCGGTAGGCCTTCGTGTTCTCCAGGAAGGTCACGAAGTGGCTGATGCCGACGAAGTCGACCCCGGCGACGAGGCGGTCGGAGTAGTGCACCAGGCTGCCGAGGACCATGTAGCCGCCGTAGCTGCCGCCGCTCACCGCCACGCGGTCGCCGTCGAGGTCGGGCTGGGCGTCGATCCAGTCCAGCAGGGCGCCGACGTCCTGGACGGAGTCCTCGCGCCTGAGGCCGTTGTCGGCCAGCAGATAGTCCCGGCCGTAGCCCCGGGAGCCGCGCACGTTGGGCACCACGCTGGCGATGCCGCTCTCCAGCGCCAGGTACTGGCGGCTGCTGTGGAAGCGCGGCCGCGCCTGGGCCTCGGGCCCGCCGTGGAAGCTGATCACCACCGGGAAGGGCCCCTCGCCCGGGGGCTTGTAGACCCAGGCCGGGACCCGGGTGCCGTCGAAGCTGGCGACCTCGATGAGCTCGGGGGCGACGAAGGAGGCGGGGTCCAGGCCCCCGATCTCGCTGGTGACCCAGCGGGTGAAGCCGCCCTCAGCGGTCCAGGTCCACGGGTCGCTCGGCGCGGTCGCGCTGCTCAGGGTGAAGCCGAGCACCGGGGCCTCCCGGGCGAAGCCCAGGCCGGAGATCCGACCCTTCGGGGTGTCGGCGAGCTGGCGCTTCTCGCCGGTGGCGGTGTCGAGCAGCCAGAGCCGGGACCAGCCCTGCTCGTTGACGGCGACCACCAAGGTGCCCCCGTCGGGGCTCAGGGCCAGGCCCTCGACGTCCCACGGGATGTCGGCGGTGAGCGGGCTGTAGACGGGCTTGGGCCGGCGCTTTCCGGCGAGGCTCACCGCGTAGAGCCGCCGGAAGTCCCCCTCGTGGTCGCTCACCACGTAGAAGGTGCCGCCGTCGGCGCTCGGCAGGCCCCAGGAGACCGAAGCCTCGACCTCGGGGGGGTGCAGCGCCGTGCGCTCGCCGGTGGTGGCATCGACTCGGTAGAGCTCGGCGTGGGTCGCCGAGATGTAGCGGCCCACCACCAGGTGGGTGCCGTCCCGGGTCCAGGAGCCCGTGTACCAGGTGCCCTCGGCCGCGAACAGCGGGGTGTCGGTCCCGAGGGACCCGCCGGTGTCGGCCACGTACACCAGGCCGTCCTTGCCGTTGCTGGCGTTGGAGGTCCAGGCGATGCGGGTCCGATCCGGCGAGAGCTCGACGCCGCCGTGGCGGAAGTCCGGGTCGGTGAGCAGGGTGCGACGACCGGTGGCCAGGTCGAGGCGGCTGAGCTGGTAGCGCTCGGTCCCGCCCACGTCGGAGCGGACGAGCAAGGCGCCCTGGTCCGGGAGCTCCCAGACCCCACTCAGGGGCTCGTCGCCGAAGGTCAGCTGGGTGCGGGCCATGCCCGGTCCGTCCACCCGGTGGATCTGCCGGGTGTCGCCGAAGCGGGTGGAGACCAGCATGTGCTGGCCGCTGTCGCCCAGGGCGCTCAGGCTCGACGAGCGGGTGTTGAGGTACTGGGCCATGCGCTCGCGCAGGGCGTCCGGGATCTCGGGGGTGCCGACGAGCTCGAGCACCGGGGGCTCGGCGGTCTCCTCGGCGGCCGGGGCTCCGAGGAGCACGGCACTGAATAACATCCAGGCGGACATGGGCCGCCTCTAACCCGCATCGGTCACGAGAATCCTACTGCGGCCGCGGATCCAGGGCGCTGGCGGCCCGTTCTCGCTCACCTCGCTCGATGTGCACCCGGCACACCTTCACTCGGCTCGCCTGCGAGCGGACCACCAGCACCTCTGGCTCCACGGCCTCGCTACGGATTCTCGTGACCGATGCGGGCTAACCGCGGTGGCGACCCCGCACCTCGGCCAGCCGTGACCGGCGTGGATCGGTGGACGCGACCCCCGCTTCGTCCAGGGCCCGCAGCGCCTGGTCGTGGAGGCGCGAGACGAGCTCCGGCGCCAGGTCCGCGGGCGCCAGCGCCAGGGCCTGCACCAGGGCCTCGAAGGCGGCGCCAGGCTGGCCTCCGGCCAGCAGGTGGTGCCCCTGTCGCCCCAGGGGCCCTCCCGCCGCGGCGAGAGCCTGGGCACAGGCCCGATGCCAGCGGGGACTGCGGCCTCCCTGGTGGGCGGCCTGGACAAGGCACTCCCGGAAGGGCGCGTGCGCGAAGGTCCAGCCGGCTCCCTCCCGCCGGACCAGCCGCTCGTCCAGGAGTGCGTCCAGCAGCGCCTCGGGCACCGGGCACCCGGCGGCCTCGCAGGCGCCCAGCCACTCGGCGTCGTCTACCCGCTGCCCCAGCACCGCCGCCAGCTCCAGGGCGTCGCGGCCCTCGTCGCCGTGGTCCTGGGTGAGCCGCGCGACCGGGAGCATCCAGGCGGCCTGGAGCCCCTCGGGCACGGTCGCCTCCACCCCCACCCGCAAGGCCAGCGCCCCGTCGACGGTCTGGAGCAGGCCCCGGGCGAGCCAGTCGGCGACCAGCTGCACGGCGAAGGCCGGGTGGCCGCCGGCTCGCGCCAGGAGCTGCCCACCCAGCTCGGGGCCCAGGTGCAGCAGCTCCCTGACCAGCGCCTCCATGGCTTCGGGCCCGAGCGGTCCCAGGGGCAACAGCGAGACGCTGGGGTGCCCGGAGAAGGCCGTGAGGCGCCGTGTGAGGGCCGCCGAGGTGGCCTGGCCATCGTCCCGGGCCGTGAGCACGAGCAGGATCGGCGCCGCCGCGCGCAGCAGGGCGGTGGCGATGGCCAGGGTGTCGTCGGCCCACTGCACGTCGTCGAGGATCAGGACCACCGGCCGCCGCCCCGCCTCGGCGCCGAGCAGGCGAGTGGCCAGGGTGCGCAGGTGACGCCGATCCCGGGCCGTGCGGTCCCGGGTCCCCTCCAGCAGCTCGCGCAGGTCCTCCTGCTCCAGCGGGGTCAGCTGCGCGCCCCCGGGCCGGACATCGGCCAGGCGCCCGGCGAGGTCCTGCCCCGCCAGCTCCCGGAGGCCCAGCCAGTCGCAGAACAGGGACCTCAGGCCCGCGGCGGGTGCCCCGCCGGGGGCGTGCCGGACCGTCACCACCGTCCCGGCGGCCGTCGCGTGCGCATGCTCCCCGATCCAGCTGGCCAGCCGGCTGCGTCCGATGCCCTGCGGGCCGTGCAGCACGACCCCGTAGGGCCGCCGGGTGCGGACCGCCTGGCGCAGGGAGCGCCAGAGGACCTGGCGCTCGGCGGTGCGGCCGACCAGCGGCAGCACGCGCAGCCCGAACAGGCTCAGGCCGGCCTGGGTCAAGGTCGCCCGAGGCCAGGCGTCTTCGGGCGCCGCCTCGGGGCAGGGCGGCAAGGCGACCTGGAGGGGTGTCACGCCCACGTCGGGGGGCGGCGGAGCGTCCTGGGGCAGCCACTCCTCGAGGAAGAGCGTCGACTCGCTCACCGTGTCCGGGTACTGGCGCAGGGCGGGCTCCCGGCGGGCACGCAGCACCGGCTCACCGAGGCTCTTCAGGGACTCGGCAGCCTCGGCGGCTCGCTGGAAGCGGCCCCGGGGTCGCTTCTCCAGCAGGCGCTGGAGCCAGGCCTCGAAGCCCGGTGGAACAGCGACGCTCGGGTCCAGGGCCGGCGGCTCCTCGGTCAGGTGGCGCCTCATCAGCTCCTGGATGGTGGTGGCCGTGAACGGGGGTGTGCCCTGGACCAGCTCGGTGGCGAGACAGCCCAGGGCGTAGAGATCCGTCCAGGGCCCCTGGTCGCGCCAGCGAGCCAGGAACTGCTCCGGCGCCATGTACCCGGGGGTCCCGCACGCCACCCGGGACAGCGGGGTGCCGCCTCCGACCGCGGCGGCGACGCCGAAGTCCGACAGCCGGACCTGCTCGGCCAGGCTGTGGCCCAGCCCCAGCAGCACGTTCGCCGGCTTCAGGTCCCGGTGGA
>CAYFPX010000023.1:14408-24730 GCA_964344945.1 uncultured Enterobacterales bacterium | reverse complement strand
GGGCGTGGGCGTGGCCGAGGCCCTCCAGCAGCGCCAGCAAGACCGCCCGCACATCGCGCCAGGGCAGCCGGCCGCAGCGGTGTTCCAGGGAGCCCTCGGGCGCCAGCTCCATCACCAGGTAGGGACTGCCCGGCTGCAGGCGGGCTCCGCTGCAGCGAGCAGCGGGCACGTCGACCGTGCCGGAGCCGAGGATCTGGGCGACGTGGGGGTGACAGAGGCCGGCCATCGCCCGGACCTCGTCCCGGAAGCTCGCGATGACCGCGTCGTGCCGCGCCCGGGCGGCCGTCAACACCTTCACGGCCACGGGCACCCCACTGCCTCGGTGCAGGGCCCGCCAGACCTCGCCCATGCCGCCGACTCCCAGCCGGCCCACCAGGTCGAAGTCCCCCAGGGGCACCGGGGAGCCCGCGTGTCCGAGGGCCACCAGGGCGCCCTCCTCGACTCCCTGTTCCTGGTCGAAGCCCATGAGCTCCCAGTGGTGCCAGGCCAGCGCGTGGGCGCGGGCCGCCCGGGACAGCGCGGCCTTGCGGTCCTGGCCGGCCAGCTCGGTGGCGGTCTGGACCGCGAGCTCGCCTGCGCGGCGGGCGGCCATGGACACGTCGCGCTGGAAGCGATCGGTGTTCCGCAGCTGCCGCAGGGACAGGGCGTACTGGGCCTCCCACTCCTCGGCCCGCCCCTCCTGCTCCAGGAAGGGCAGGAGCAGGACGCGCAGGCCCGCCTCGCTGCTGCGCTGCAGGCCCTCCAGCGCCAGGGCCTGCTCGACCAGGGCCCTGGCGCGGCCCGGCCGTCCCCTGCCTTCCTCGGTCAGCGCCAGGTTGCTGAGGATCAGCGCCTTCAGGTTCAGGTGCCCGGCCTGCTCGGCCGCCTGCAGCGCGTCGCGGTACGAGGCGCGCGCCTCCTCCAGCAGCCCTCGCCGGCGCTGGATCTCCCCCAGCCGGTTGCCGCAGCGGGCCAGGCCCCGGGGATCCCCGGCGGCGGTCATCACCGCCAGGGCCTGCTGCACCTGCGCGGTGGCGGCCTCCAGCTCGCCGCTCATCTCCTGGGCCCGGCCCAGGTTCAGCAGGCACTCGACCTGTCCCCAGGCGTGACCCACCCGCTCGAAGATCGCCAGGGCGCCGCGGAGCGTCTCGGTGGCCGCAGCGTGCTCCCCGGTCTCCAGGAGCCGCCCGCCGATCGGGGTGTCGACCTGGGCGAGCTTGACCTCGTCGGCGCCGCCCTCGGCCAACAGCCTGCGAGCCCGCTGCAGGCTGTCCAGGGCCCCGTCCGGGTTGCCCCGGTTGAGCTGGAAGGTGGCGTAGTAGCGCCAGGTGTCCCCGGCCTCCCGCGCCAGCGCCAGCGCCCGCTGGAGCAGCGCCTCCTGGCGCCGCCGGTCGCCTCCCTGGCCGGCCAGGAAGCTCATGCGGCGCAGGACCGCCAGCAGCACCCGGCGCCAGCCGTGGGCCTGGGCCTCGGCGATCAGGGCCTCCGCACAGGCCAGGGACTCGGCCCGGTGGCCGGTCCGCTCCAGCAACATCACCCGGCGGAAGGCGCCCTGGCCCCGGCGGTCGTCGTCGGGCGCGAGCCCCAGCCCGTCCAGGGCCTGCTCGTAGGCATCCAGCACCTGGCGGGACCGGGCGAAGTCCCCCTGGCGGTCCAGGGCGACCTGACGGGCGAGCACCGCCGCCAGCAGCGCCCCCGGGTCCTCGTGGGCCGGCCAGGCCGGACCCCCGGGCAGCAGGGACTCCCTCAGGCTCGCCAGGTGTGCCGTGGCCGGGTGCGACATGCCTGGACGAGGCTACTCGATCGGCAGGTCTTCTTCGGCGGGCAGCAGCGTGTCCTGGCCGTCCTCCTCCTCGGAGCGTAGCACGGTGAACTCGACCCGCCGGTTGATCCGCTCCGCCCCGTCGTCGTCGTGCTCGACCAGCGGGCGATCGAAGCCGTAGCCCTTGGCGAGCACCCGGTTGGCGATCAGCCAGTTCGCCACGGCCTTCGCCCGCCGCTCGGAGAGCTCGTAGTTGTAGGCGGCCGACCCGTTGTCGTTGGTGTGGCCCTCGATCAAGACGTGCTCCAGCTCGGGGTGCTCGGCCAGGATGTCCTTGACCGCGTAGAGCACGGGCCAGCTGCGCCGCTGGATGCCGAAGCTGTCCTCCAGGAAGTAGATCGCCTCGGTGATGATGATCTTGTCCCCGCTCAGCTCGGCGAGCTTGGGGCAGCCGTCGGAGTAGCGCGGATCCTGCTCCTCGAAGATCGGCTCCTCCGGGCAGACGTCCTTGTGGAAGGGCACGCCGTCCTGGTCGCCGTCGAGCTCGGGGCAGCCGTCCTCGTCGTCGAAGGTGTCGAAGGTCTCCGGCTGGTCCGGGCACTCGTCCTCGAGGTCCACGATCCCGTCGCCGTCGCGGTCGGCGTTGGGGTCCACCTCGGGCTCGACCTCGATGACCAGCGGCTCGCGCACGGCGAAGACCTCCAGCTCGGGGGCCCGGCGACTCCAGCCGATCCCGGCGATCGCTCGGACCGCGCTGGCGCCGACGTCGTCGTTGAGGCCCAGGCCGATGCCCGCGGTGGCCCAGACCCCGCCGCGCAGGCGCACGCGGGCGGCGCTCATCCACTCCAGGGGCCACTGGTCCCAGCCGGCGCTGGACTGGCTGGTCAGGGTGGTGTTGACGGTCAGCGCGTCGGTCACGGCGTAGTGGGCGCCCAGGCCCATCAGGGGACCGGAGCCGGCCCGCAGGTTGCGCTCCGACTCCATGCGGCCCACCCGGGCGCCGACGTTGGCGCACCAGCCGAAGCGGCCGTACTCCGCCGCGACGGCGATCACGCCGCCAGCGCTCACGCCGGGGTTGCCGACGAACTTGTCCTGGGAGCCGGTGGGCAGCCAGACCGACGGCGCGAAGCCGATCGCCGGCACCGGCCCGTTGGCCTTGACCACCGGCACCACGGCCCCGAAGCGCCAGTCGCCCAGGCCGGCGAAGGCGCCGGCCGCCGCGACTCCGATGGGGTGAACGGGCACCACCAGCTCCACCCGAGCCCGGGACCAGGCGGACCAGGAGACCGCGAGGTTGCTGGTGGTCAGGTGGCTCACGATGACCTGCTCGCCGTCGGGCAGCTGCTCGACCAGGGGGCGCACCGCGTGGTCGGCGACCAGCGTGACGTCCAGGTCGCCATCGAGACCGCCCTCGGGGTAGGCGAGGCGGTCGTAGGCGTGGGGGTCGCCGGTGACGCCCAGGAGCTGGTAGCCGTGGATGTCCACGCCACCGGCCCGGGCCTCCGGAGCGACCAGGCCGAGGCCCAGCAGCCCCAGGAAGAGTGCCGCGCTGCCGGTCAGGGCCGAGGTCTGCCGGCGGAACAGGGTCCCGAGGAAGAGCAGGCCGAACCAGCTCGGGCCGCCGCCGCAGCCACCGCCGGTGTAGGTCCCGGTGAAGTCGATGTAGTCCTCGACGCCGTCGAAGTCGTGGTCCTCGGTGCCCTCTTCGCTGTCCCGGTAGGTGTCGCCGTCGCTGTCGAGGTCGAGCCAGTTCGGGGCGCCGTCTCCGTCGACGTCTTCGTCCACCACGCCGTCGCCGTCGGGGTCGGCGCGGGACTCGTACCAGGTCAGGATGCCGTCGTCGTCGTCGTCCACGTCGAAGACGTCCAGGGTGCCGTCCAGATCGGCGTCCCGCGGGTCCTCGGGGTCCCCGGCCTCCCGGCCGTCCGGCACGCCGTCGTCGTCGGTGTCCGGGTCGAGGGGGTCGGTCTCGATCTGCCACTCGTACCAGTCGATCAGCTCGTCGCCGTCCCGGTCCACGGTCTCGGCGTAGCCGTCGCAGTCGTCGTCCAGGCCGTTGAAGAGCTCCTCGGCGCCGGGGTAGGCCTCGGCGCGGTCGTCGTCGCAGTCCTCGAGCCAGTCGTAGCCGTCGCGATCGGCGTCGAAGTCGTCGTCGCCCAGGCAGTCGCTGTCGATGCCGTCGTAGTAGATCTCGTAGGCGCCGGGGTGGACCGTGATCTCGTAGTCGTCGCAGTCCTCGCCGCCGTGGTCGGCGCTCCTCCAGCCGTCACCGTCGGCGTCGTAGTCGTCGGCGCCGTCACAGTCCTGGTCGATGCCGTCGTACCAGATCTCGGCCGTGTACGGGTGCACCAGCGGATCGGCGTCGTCGCAGTCGTCGCCACCGAAGGCGATGGCGTCGTAGCCGTCGCCGTCCTGGTCGTACTCGTTGCCGCCGTCGCAGGCGGAGTCCACGCCGTCATAGGGGTCGTCCGGTGCACCCGGGTAGATGCTCGGGTCGCTGTCGTCGCAGTCCAGGCCGTTCACCAGCGGGTCGTCCCAGCCGTCGCCATCGGCGTCTGTGATGTCGGCGCCGTCGCAGTCCTGGTCCAGGCCGTCGTAGGGGGCCTCGATGGCGCCCGGGTAGGTGCTGCGGTCGAAGTCGTTGCAGTCGTCGCCGCCGTGGTCGCTGCTGTCGTGTGAGTCCTGGTCGGCGTCGTAGTCGCTGCGGGCGTCGCAGTCCTGGTCCACGCCGTCGTACCAGAGCTCCGCGGCGTCCGGAGAGATGGCGCTGTCGGTGTCGTCGCAGTCCGTGCCGCCGTAGCCCGAGTGATCGTGGCCGTCGCCGTCGGCGTCGAAGTCCGAGTCCCCGGCGCAGTCCTGGTCCACGTCGTCGTACCAGAGCTCCTCGGCCCCCGGGTAGATCGCGGGGTCGTCGTCGTCGCAGTCGGTGCCGCCCACGTCCAGGGCGTCGTAGCCGTCGACGTCGACGTCGGTCAGGTCCTGTCCGTCGCAGTCCTGGTCGATGGCGTCGTAGGGGGTGTCGGCGGCGCCGGGGTGGATGTTCGGGTCGGTGTCGTCGCAGTCCAACGAGTCGAACCAGCCGTCGCCGTCGCTGTCGGTGACGTCGGCGTCGGGCCCGCCGTAGGCGCCGATGTCCGAGGCGGAGCCGTCGGGGTCGATGATGCTGTGGTGGCCCGCGTCGATGCAGGGGCTGGTCAGGGCGAGGTGGTAGTCGTCGTTGTCCGCGTCGCCGTCTTCGCTGTAGTCCTGGAGCTGCGGGTCCAGGTCCAGGTTGCCGTCCTGGCCCGCGACCTCGTCGAAGTCGCCGGTCCAGTCGCCGCCGGAGTTGTCCCAGGCGTCGTTGTTGTAGCGGTCCGACAGGCTCGCGGCGGTGCTGTCGCCGTGGACCCCGCCGCCGTCCACGGCCCAGGCGAAGAGGTTGTTGATGATCTCGGCGGACCCGGCCTCCAGGTCCAGGTGCCCGCCTTCGATCGTGGCGTCGTTGCCGACGAAGGTGTTGTTGACGACGTAGGCCTGGCTGGCGCCGTAGAGCCAGAGCCCGCCGCCGGTGGCGGCGGAATTCTCGACCACCAGGTTGTTGGTGAAGATCGTGCCAGCGCCCAGGTCGACCTCGGCCCAGGCGCCCCCCTCGCTGGCGGCGGTGTTGCCGAAGAACCAGATCCGCACCGCCGTGACCTCGTCGGTGTCCTCGGCGTAGACCCCGCCGCCGTCGCGGCTGGCCATGTTGGTGTGCAGGGCCAGGTCGCTCAGCTCGACGGCGCTGCCCTGGTCCAGGTAGAGCGCCCCGCCGGAGCCACCGGCCAGGTTGTCCATGAACGTCGACGCGGTGATGGTCAGGTCGTGGCCCAGGTCCTGGGGCTGGAAGCTGATGGCCCCACCGTCGTCGCCGGCTTCGTTGGCGTCGAAGGCGCAGGCGTCGACGTCCATGCTGGCGTCGGCGGCGAGCTCGATCGCGCCGCCATCGCCGGCGGCGGCGTGGTTGCTGGTGAAGGCGCTGCTGGTGAGGCTGAGGGTCCGGGCGGGATCTCTCACATAGACCGCACCGCCGCTCCGGATGGCCTCGTTGCTGGTGAAGTCCGCGCCGTCGACGGTCAGCTCGCCACCGTCGACCGCGATGGCGCCGCCATCCTCGCCGGAGTTCCCGCTGTAGTCGCCGGCGCTGTCGGTGAAGGCGCCGTCCGCGCCCACGTGCACGGCGCCGCCGTCTCCGCCCTCGTTGTCCCGGAAGACACAGCCCGAGCAGGTCGCCTCGGAGCTCGAGGCGATGGTGAGGGCGCCACCGCTCGTGGCGGCTTCGTTGCCGTCGAAGGTGACGTCGATGAGCGCCAGGGTCGCGTTGTCCAGCAGGGCGATGCCACCGCCTTCGTTGGCCGAGTCCCCGTCGAAGGCGACGCCGTCGAGGGTGAGGGTGACGTCACGCTGGGCGAACAGCCCCCCGCCCATGGTGCTGGCGTTGCTGCCGTCGTGGGTGCAGTCGGTGAACTCGCCCCCGGTGAGGGTGACCTGGGCGGTGTCGTAGGCGAACAGGCCCACACCGAAGGAGTCCTCGCCCTCGACGGTGTCGACGACCAGGTCCGTGGCGATGAGCTCGCCCCCGTCCAGGTAGATGCCGCCGCCGTGGCTCACCGCGGTGCCGTCGTGCAGGTGGACGTCGGTGAGCACCAGGGAGCTGCCGTCGCTGAAGATGGCCCCGCCGTAGCCGCCGGCGGAGAAGCCCTCGATCTCGACGCCGTCGAGCTCTACCAGGGCGCCGTCTTCCACGTAGAGCGCCCCGCCGTGGGATCCGGCCGTGCCGTCGATGTGCACGTCCTGGAGCCGCGGGGCCCCGCCGTCGATGTAGCCGGCGCCGCCCAGGATCGTGCTGCCGCCGCTGTCCTCGACCACGCAGTCGATGATCTCGGCGGTGCTGTCGTCGAGCACGAAGGCCCGGCCGCCGTCGGGCTGGATGGTGAAGCCCTGGAGCGAGCCGGCCTCGCGGCTGCCCCAGGTGACCGCGGTCTCGTTCTCCGGCGGGCGCAGGCGGGTGCTGCCCGTGCCGTCGACCGCGACGATGTCCAGGTCCTTGCCGCCCAGGTCCAGGGCCTCGCGATAATTGCCGCCTTCGACCTCGATCCGGTCCCCGTTGCGGGCGTCGTCGATCGCGTCCTGGATCGAGTCTCCGCTCTTGACCGTGGCGGTCGCGGCGAGGGCGGTGGGGGCCAGGAGCCAGAGCATGGGCAGAGGTTCCGCGGGGATCGGGCTCCTCGGTTCGGACGCGGGCGGTTGGACTTGAGGGGGGTCTCCGGGAGATTGAGCCCGCGGTGGTGATCCGGTCCGAGTCGCGTCGCGTACAACCGCATGAGACGCACCTGGTGCCGTGGCGAGCGGCACCGGCGACTCCGGGAAGCCCCCAGGCTCCCTGACCCAAGTCCAGCGCGATCACGAGGACGAGACCGTTTGTCGCGCAAGCCTGGGGGGCTCCCATGCCCCTGAGCGGCCGGAGGGAAGGCGAGCCCTCCGGTCGCTCTCTGTGCCTCTTCCGGGCGCGAGGCCGCTCCGGGCCTCCGCGGTCGCGGCGAGCGCAGCGAGACGGAGTCGGGTCCGGCGGCCTCCGCCGCCGAATCCGTGCGTCAGAACACCGGGATCGTCGGCGACGCTGGCACCGCGCCCGGATACAGCGCCGGCCGTGACGAAGCTCCGCTCGTGCCTGGCCGTGCTGGCCGCCTTGTACATCCTGCTCTCGCCGGCGTGGCACCAGGTCCTGGGCAACCCCAAGGGGCCCGTGCGCGCCTGGACGATGTTCCGGGGGTACGGCGCGGGCATCTGCGTGGTGGCGTACGAGACCGAGGAGGCCGACGGCGAGCGCGTCCCCTTCGATCGCTACGCAGCCCTGCACAAGACCCGCGAGACCGCCCACGACAAGGAGAAGCTCCTCCTGGGCATGGACGCGGTGCGGTCGATGACCCGCAAGCTCTGCCGCCGGGTGCCGACGGGGCGGCCGCTCTACGTGACGGCGAAGTGCGCCACCAAGACCGGCTGGAAGGACACGGCCCGCGGCAAGAAGGACCAGTGCGAAGGCACCCCGTCCGCACCGGCGCTGCATGTGCCGAAGGCCCGGCCATGAACCCGGTGTTCGCCTGGCTGCAGCCCCAGGGCTCCACCCGCGCGGTGGCGCTCATGCGCATCGGTCTGCCGCTGATCGCGTGGGCTCGCTGGGGCCGCGTCCTGGGCTTCTGGCGGGAGCCGGATCTGGTCCAGGCCCTGATCAGCGCCAGCTTCTTCCTGTCGACCTCGGCGATGCTCGTGGGGTGGAAGAGCCGGTTCAGCAGCCTCTGGGCCGGCGCCACCGGGCTCACGGTCTACTACTGGCTGGGCATGGTGCGGGACCAGTCCAGCCTGGTGCACCACCACACCTACCTGCTCTGCGTGGCGATGCTCCTGCTCGCCTGGACCGACTGCGGGCGCTCCCTGTCCTGGGATCGCTACCGGGCCCTGAAGCGCGGCGACGCGCCGCCGGAGCACGGCGACCTGACCGGCTCACGGCTGATCGCGCTGCAGATGTCCGCGGTCTACTTCTGGGGGACCTGGAGCAAGGTCAACGGGGTGTTCTTGAGCGGCGACGCCCTGGAGTTCATCTACGCCAAGCACTATGGCTTCTCGGACCCGGTCGACTGGTTCGGGTTCTCGCTCATCGCGCTGGCCATCGCGTGGGGCACCGTGGTGCTCGAGGCCGTGCTGGTGGTGCTGCCCTACTTCGACCGCACCCGGATCCCCGTGCTCCTGCTGGCGGTGCTGTTCCACGCAGGGCTGTACGTGACCGTGCCGATCTCGACCTTCACGATCACGATGTACCTGCTGTACCTGAGCTGGTTCCCGGCGGAGCAGGTGCACGGCCTGGTCGACCGACTGCTCGGCGCGGAGCCGACCCCCGCGGGGTGAGTGTCCGGACTCCGGACACCCGGCCCGGTCAGCTGCGGCGCCGCGCGAACCCCAAGAACCCGAGCAGGGCGGCCCACCCGAGTCCCGAGGGCGCCGAGCCGGTGCTGCCGCAGCCGCAGAAGGTGTCCGGCGGCACGGTGGACTCGTCGACGGGGTCCGCGGAGAGACCGGAGTCCGGGCCCCCCTGGGCCCCGCTGTCCGAGGTCGGCAGCACCGTCCCGGTGTCGCCGGTGCCGGAGTCGGGCCCAGCCGTGTCGACGACCCCGGAGTCGCCCTGCCCGGTGTCGTCCAGGCCGGTGTCGCTGTCGGGCTCCAGGTCCCACAGGAAGGACTCGGCCGCAGCGGGGTCGCCCTCGACGAAGCCATCGGAGGCGACGGCCCGCCACCAGTAGGAGTGGTCCTCCGCCAGGGGCAGCTCCAGCTCCACGGCGGTCTCCCCGTCGGTCCCCTCGGCGAGGTCGGCCAGGGAGAACACCCGGTCCGTCAGGGCCTCGTCACTGTAGACCTCCACGGTGTAGGTCAGGGCGCTGCCCACCGGGCTCTCCGCGTTGCCCAGGGTGAGCACCAGCGGCTCCAGGGTCCAGGCGACGCCCCCGATGGGGTCGAGCAGCACCGGCACCGACGGACCGTCCCAGGACTGGGGGTCGCTGCCGTCGGCGAGCTCGGTGGCGTTGTCGCGGCCGTCACCGTCGGGATCGGCGCTCGCATCGGCGCCATCCTCCGGATCCAGGCCGTGCTCCGCCTCCCAGGTGTCCGGCAGGCCGTCGCCGTCCTCGTCGAGGATCGCCACGGTGACGGTCCAGCTCATCGTGTCGGAGCCGCCGTCGCCGTCGTCGACCGTGAGGGTCAGGCCGTGGTCGCCCTCCTGGTCCCAGGTGGGCGTCCAGCTCAGGGTGAGGGATCCGTCGTCCCAGCTCGCACCGCTGGGCAGGGAGTGGCTCCACGTCAACACGTCGTCGGTGCCGGGGTCGGAGACCTCGAAGGTGGCCTCGTAGGGGGTGCCCTCAGTGGCCGCGGCGCCCGGGCTGCCGCTGAGGGTGGGAGCCACGTTGGCGATGGTCACGGTCAGGGTGTCGCTGTCATCGGACCCGTCGGACTCGGCCTCGCACTCGACGGTGTAGGTGCCCTCGTCGACGTAGCTGTGGGACACGCTGTTCTGGCGGCTGTTCGTCGTCGAGCTGGTGGTCGTGCCGTCACCGAGGTCCCAGTCCCAGGCCACCGGGTCCCCGTCCTCGGACCAGAGGCAGGTCCAGCTGAGGGTCTCGCCCTCGTCTCCGGTGGTGTCCCCGCTCAGGGAGTCGATCCGGCCATCCGCCAGGGCGGGGGAGAGGCCGAGGAGGGCCAGCACGGTCATGCGCGGTTCCTGGGTTTGCCGGGGCGCCTCACGTCTGCCTGGCCAGGCAGGAGCGACCCGGTGGTCGCCCGTTTCCAGAACACGTGAGACGCCCCGGCGGGCAGGGGCACCGGACCTCGGGGGGGATTGGGTGGATCCGGCACCCGCCCAGGCTGTTTAGCAAGAGGCGGGCCAAGACCCTGGCGACCGCCCCAGGCCCATCCGCAGGGGTCCGAGGGGCAACGGATCGATGCGGCCCGCAAGGGAGGCTTGCGCCGACGCTTCAACCCGGCGTCAACACCGCGGCGTAGCTGTAGGGCACGTCCCGGG
>CAYFPX010000023.1:0-14325 GCA_964344945.1 uncultured Enterobacterales bacterium | reverse complement strand
CACGCGCCGAAGCTCCCGAAGCGCCGCCCCGGGGTCCTCCAGGTGCTCCAGCACCTCGCCGCAGACCAGGCCGTCGACCTGGCCGTCGTTGAAGGGCAGGGCGTGGATGTCTCCGTCGCGCACCTGCCACCGATCCGGAGGCACCTCCCGAGCCTCCAGGGTGCGGTGCGTGTAGGCCCGGGACGAAGCGCTCAGGTCGATGCCCACCGTGCGCCAGAACGGGCACCGCTCCAGGAACCTCGCCGTGAAGAGACCGTGGCCGGTGCCCACCTCGACGTGGAGCCCGCCACCCTCCGACTGGCGAGGCAGGTAGGCGTCCTCGAAGAAGCGGAGGACCTGGTAGTGGTTGCGCCAGAGCACGGCCGATGCCAGCACGCCGTGCAGGTAGTAGCGGTCCATGACCTCCGGGTTGTCGTAGACCGCCTCGCGGGCCTGCTCGAAGGTGCTGAAGTGGTAGCGACCGGTGCGCCGCAGCTCGGCCTGGAGCTTGAGGTACTCCAGGGAGAGGTGGACGAAGCCGTCCAGGGCGTGGAGGAACCCGGCGTGGGTGTTCCCGGCCTGGCGGCGGAGGAGGCCCAGCACCTCCTCGGCGTCTTCCAGCCACCGGCGGCCGTCGGCCCGGAAGCTCTCCTCGAAGCCCCGCCGGAGGAAGTCATAGCGACCGGTGACGTGCGCGAAGGCCGCCTGGACGAGGGGGTAGGCCAGCTGGTCGCTGAGGGACCCCGGCCCGGACAACCGGTCCCGGGCGACCAGGGCGTCGTGGATGTGCCCCAGGGTCTCGAAGCCGGCGGCCTCGTCCATGGTGAAGTCCACCTCGTAGCGCAGCTCGAGACCGGCGATCAGGTCCCAGTGGCGCACGGAGTCCCAGCTCGAGACCGTGGCGGAGCTGGAGCTGCGCTCCAGGAGCGAGGTGTCGACCTCCAGCACCTCGGCGACGTGCTGGAGAAAGGCGTGGTTCATCATGCGGCACCTCGGCGGGTGGAAGGGAGGAGGACGCGCTGCACGAAGGGCGCCTCCGGAAGGGGTTCGGTCAGGTCGAGCTCGCACTGCAGGGCAGCTTCAGACTGCGAGACCACCGTGAACCCGCAGGCCGGCAAGAGTCCCTGGCTGGGCCCGTTCTTCGCGGTGCGGATCCAATTCGCGACGAGTCCGGTGGCCTCATCCGCGGCGGCCAGCTCGGCCACGCAGCGCAGGAAGGCCGCCTCGATGCCCCGCTGCAGCACCCGGCAGGACAAGAGGAAGGTGTCCAGCCGCCACCGGCGACCGCGTGCCACGATCGCCACGCCCACCCCCCCGGCGTCCCCGATCCGATCCCGCACCGAGGCCCAGAGCACCACGTGGTCGTCCGAGGCGGCCAGCGCCTCGAGCTCGGCCTGGGAGCGCCGCACGGTGGTCAGGTTCAGCTGGTTCGTCTTGCGCACGAGCTGGGCGATGCGCCCGGCGGTCTCCGCGTCCAGGGCTCCCACGGTCAGCCGGGTGTCCAGCCCCGCCAGGAAGGCCTCGTGCTCCCCGGCGTCCACCAGCGCCTGCCGTCGGTCGCTCTCCTGGCGGTAGAGGTCGCTCCGGCGGGCGTCCTCGGCCGTGAGCGAGGCCGTCTCGAAGGCCCTCAGCCCCAGGAGCACCTGCCGGTACCGGGCCGGATCCGGTGGGACCTCGACCACTTCGACCTGGGGGCAGGCGGTGGCCACCCAGGCTCGCTCGACCGGGTTGTCGTCGAAGAAGACCAGGCTGTCCAGGCCCACGTTCAGCGCCTCGGCGATGCGCCGACAGCTCGTGGCCTTGTCCTCCCAGTGGATCTGCACCGCCGAGAAGTGCTCCGGACGCAGCAGCGCGTGCGGGTGGCTGGCGAGCGCGTGCAGCGCCGGCTCGGCGTCGTTCTTCGAGGCCAGGGCGAGCAGCACGCCCCGATCCCGCAGGTCGAGGCAGGCCTGCTGGAGGTCCCGGTAGGCGCGCCCCGTGCCCGCCACGTCCAGGTCGATGCCGCCCGTGCCCTCCTCCCCGAGCACCCCACCCCAGAGGGTGTTGTCCAGGTCCAGGACCAGGACCTTGCGCGTGAGGCCACGCCGGGCGTGGACGTGACGAGCGACCTCCCCGGCCAGGGCACCCAGCAGGGGTCGGCTCTCCCTCTGGCCCGCCAGGTACCGCAGCTTGGGACTCTCCGTCGGGGCGGCCAGGCCCGCCGCCAGGGCGCTCAGGGTGACCACCGACGCCCGGGGAAGCGGGCGCAGGGCCTCTTCCAGGCCCGCGTTGATCCGCCGGATCGAGGCCAGCAGCCCCAGCTCGACGGCGTTGTCCTGGATGCCGAGCGGCGATCGGAGCGGCACGACCAGGTCGCAGACCAGCACGGGGGCCCGGGTCCCCGCCAGCAGGCGCCGGACGTGCCCGACGACCGCTTCCACGGCGCCCTCGATCAAGGTCCGGCGAGCCTCGACCGGCCCCAGGAGCGTGGAGGTCCGGAACAGCTCCGGCGCCAGCTGGTCGGCGTGCAGGGCCAGCAGCACGAGCTCCGGCTCGCTGGTGTAGGGCGCCGCCGCGGGGTTCAGCAGCTCGTGGACCGCGTACTCGCAGTGGGTGAAGCGCACCGGACCGACCAGCGGCTCCAGCGCCTTGGCGAGCGGGCCCTCCAGCGTGCGGATGGTCGTGTCGGAGATCAGGCAGACGTGCATCGCTGGCTCCGGAAGCTCAGGTCGGGCCTGTCCCCGCTGTGGTCCATGACCCAGGTGCCTCCGGTGACGGGAAGGGCGTAGACGGCGCCGCGGTCCCCGCCGCCGGGTCGGGTCACGTGCTCGGGCGAGGCGGGGTCGCACCAGCGGTCCGCGTAGCGGCCCAACAGCCCGTGGAAATTGGCGCCCAGGGCGTGACCGGCGTGCTTGAACACCCGTCCGTCCACCTCGCCGGGGCCCACCACCTCCAGCTCGGCATCGCGCCCGGCTCCCAGGTAGGCGTCGCGCTGCAGCTCCTTGGAGGCCAGGTCCACGACCCGGTCGAGCACCCCGTGCAGGGACCGGATCACGGTCGGCGAAGGCCGCAGGTGTGCCGGGTGCGTGGTGTCCCGGAGCTCCCACCTTGCCGGCGTCAGCGACCGTGGATCCCCCGGCTCCTCGACGTAGAGGTTGTGGCAGCTCAGGGTCGCGGTGGTGTTGAAGCCGTCCAGCAGCGCCGGGGCCTGGCCGCCGGTGAAGAACCGGCCCGCAGGGATCAGCGCTGGCCCGCTCACGTCGACCACCAGGGCATACGTGGCGGGGGCCAGCTTCAACACCAGGTGGGCCAGGAAGCCCGCCAGGGAGGACCCGAAGAAGTAGACCCGGTCCTCCCGCAGTCCGTAGCGAGCCACGGCGGCCCGGGTGGCCAGGATCAGGTCCAGGGCCTGGCCGGGGCCGTAGTCGAGGTAGTCCTCGGGGCCCAGCGCCGCGAGGGTCTCCTGGACCACCAGGTGGTCCTGGAGGTCGTGGCCGCGACAGGCCACGAGCACCTGGCCCAGCTCGGGGGCACCCCCGGCGAGCAGACCACGGGCCACGTGCGGCGGCAGCAACGACAACACCCCGGCCAGGTCCAGGTGCGCCACGCTGAGGGTGCGCCGGCCCGCCGCGGCGGTGCCGAGGTAGGCCACGCCGATGCAGACACAGTCGTAGCGGTCGGCGAAGGCGCGGCGGAGCTTGCGGAAGAAGGGCCCGGCCGGGTCCGTGGCGTAGCCCAGCTGGATGACCATCAGGCCCGTGTCCGGGCCGATGCCCGCCCGGGGGCGATCCGCGTGGACCGACACCTGGCGGACCTCGGTGCCCAGCTCGCTCGGTGGGGCGGCGAACCGCCAGCACTCGGCGCCGTCGTCTCCACCGGAGCGGGGGCGACGGGTGCGCCCGGAGGGCCTACGGGACATCCACACTCCGGCGGCGGATGGCCACCAGGCCGAGGGCCAGCAGGCTCCAGGCGAGCCCGGACGGCGAGGTTCCCGACGCGCAGCCGCAGAAGCTCTCGGCCTCGGGCTCGACTCGCTCCTCGATGTGGAAGCCGCGGGCCTCGGCCCACTCACCGGCCAGCCCGTAGGAGTCGATGGCCCTGGCGGTCCAGGTGTAGCTCCCCGGCGGCATGTGCTCCGCGAGCCACCCGGTCACGCCCGAGGGGTCCTCGTCGACCACGGCGGACTGGACCGCCTCGCCCGTCGCGGCGTCCATCACCAGGAACTCGTAGGTCAGCGCGTCCTCGTCGGCGTCGGTGGTGTTGACCAGGCTGAAGGCACAGTCCTTGGCCGCCGGGGCGCCGTCCGCGGGGTTCTGCAGGGTGGGCACGCCCGGGGCGTCGTTCTCGACGTTGACCACGAACCGCACCTCGGCGCTCTCGCTCCAGGCGGCGCCGTCGCTGGCCGTCACCCGCAGGTGGTGCCAGGTGTTGTCGGTCAGCGCTTCCGGCAGCCAGGCGGTGGTGCCTTCCTCACCCGAGGCGACCAGCGCGACCTGGTAGGCCTCCGAGCCGAAGGCCGGATCGATGTCGAGCTCGAAGAGGTGCTCGGTCGCACGCCCCTCGGGGTCCACACCGTTCGCCACGAGGATCTCGGGCAGGACGGTGTTCACGGCCAGGCCCTCCTCCGGCGACAGGATCACCGGGGCCTCGGGGGCCTGGTTGTCGGTGTCCACCGTGAAGCAGGCGGACTCGGGCGCCTCGCCGGACTCCCCGTGCTCATCGGTCGCAAAGGCGGTCCAGCAGTAGACCACGCCCTCGGCGAGCTCGGTCTCGGGGGTCCACGCCACCTGGCTGTCCACGGCCTCCAGGCCGTCGATGCTCTCGAGCACGAAGCCCAGGTCGTCGCCGAGCTCCAGGGTGTAGGTCAGGGCGTCCTCGTCGACGTCGCTGGCGGCGTCCATCACCAGGGTCACGACGGTGTCGTCGACGGTGGAGGCGTCGAAGGGGCTCACCAGGCCAGGCTGACCCGGGGCGTCGTTGGCCGTGTTGTAGAAGAACGCGGCCGGGGCGCTCCAGTCGCCGGTGATGAACGGATCGGCCGCTGCGGCCCACCAGTGGTACCAGGTGTTCTCGGTCAGGGCCGCGCCGACGGTCCAGCTGGTGAGGCCGTCGTCGCCCTCTTCCAGACCCACGATCTCGTCCACGAGCGCGGTCAGCTCGGCGTCGGAGTAGAGCGCCAGCTCATAGCTCAGCGCCTCGCCGTCGGGGCTGGTGGCGTTGTGCACGGACAGCACCAGGGCCAGCTCCTCCCACTCGGCGCCGTCTTCCGGCGTCGCCAGCTCGGGCACCGAGGGGCCGTCGTAGACGTTCGGATCCGTCCCGCGCTCGTACTCCTCCGCGTTGGTGCGGCCGTCACCGTCGGTGTCGACCTCGGCGTCGGCGCTGTCGTCCGGGTCCAGGCCGTGGTCCGCCTCCCAGCCGTCGCTGAGACCATCGCCGTCGGCGTCGGCCATCAGCACCTCGACCTGCCAGCTCATGCTGTCGCTGGCGCCGTCGTCGTCGATGACCTCGAGGGACAGGTCGTGCACACCCAGATCGGTCCAACCGGGGACCCAGCTCACGGTCTGGCTCGCGGCGTCGAAGGACGCGCCGTCGGGCAGGGTGGCGCTGAAGGTGTGGGTGTCCAGGCTGCCGGGGTCGTCCAGGCCCACGGTGAAGCTGTAGTCGGTGGCCTCGACCACGGAGGCGGCGGGGGTGCCGGAGAGCACCGGTGCGGCGTTGCTGACGGCGATCGCGCAGTCCTCGACCGTGGTGTCGTCGCCGTCGTCGACCGTCACCGTGATCGTGTAGCTGCCGTCGTCGCCGTAGGTGTGCTCGGCGCTGTCGCCGGTGGCGCTCCCACCGTCGCCGAAGTCCCAGCTCACGGCCAGGGTGTCGTCGACCCCGACGTCGCTGGCGAACACATCGAACTGCAGGGCCTCGCCCTCAGCGCCCTCGCCACAGCCCAGGGAGTCGATCGACGGCGCCACGTTGGCGATGTCGATCACCGACGACGCGGCGTCGCTGCCGCCGTCGCCGTCGGTCACCGTGAGGGTGATCGCGTAGGTGCCCTGGTCGGCCCAGGCGTGGCTCACGCTGTCCCCGATGTCGGTGTCGCCGTCGCCGAAGTCCCAGGTGTAGACCAGGGTGTCGTCGCCGGCGTCGGTCGCGACGGCGCTGAGCACCACGGCCTCCGCCTCGTCGGCGCTGGCGGCCACGGACACGCTGTCGACGACCGGGTCGGCGTTGCCGATGGCCACGACGCTGCTCGACGTGTCGCAGTCGCTGGAGTCGTCGCAGACCGTCACGGTGACCGTGTAGCTGCCGTCGTCGTCGAAGCTGTGGGAGGCCGAGGTGCCGGTGGCGATGGCGCCATCGCCGAAGTCCCAGGACACGCTGAGGCTGTCGCCGGTGCCCGGATCCGTCACCACCACCTCGAAGTCGAGGGTCTCGCCTTCGGTGCCGCTGGCGGGCACGGTGGTGCTGGTGATGGTGGGCGCCTCGTTGGCGACGAGCACCGTCACGGCGTCGGAGCCGGTGTCGCCGTAGTCGTCCGTGGCGATGCAGGTGACCACGTAGCTGCCGTCGTCGGCGAAGGTGTGAGACGCCGCGGAGCCCGCGCCGGTCTGACCGTCGCCGAAGTCCCAGCTCACGCTGACCACGTCGTCAGCACCGGGGTCCGAGGTGGCGCAGGACCAGCTCAGGGCCGCTCCCTCGGCGCCGCTCGTGTCGCCGGTGAGCGCTGCGGTCGGGGCCACGTTCGCCACCGTGATCGTGCGGTCCTCGGTGGTGCAGGCGCCCTCGTCGTCGCAGGCGACCACCTCCAGGGCGTAGCTGCCCTGGTCGGTGTAGGTGTGGGTCACGCTGGCGCCCGTGGCGGTGCCGCCGTCGGCGAAGTCCCAGCTGTAGCTCAGGGTGTCGGCACTGCCCGCGTCGGTCGCCGTGACCGCCCAGGACAGGGTGTCGCCTTCGTCGCCGCTGGTCGCGCCGCTGAGAGCCACGATCTCCGGCGTCACGTTGTCCACCACGACCGTCACGGCGTCGGCGCCGGAGTCGCCGCCGTCGTCGGTGGCGGTGCAGACCACGGTGTAGGTGCCGTCGTCGTCGAAGACGTGGCTCGCCGTGGCGCCGCTGGTCGTGGCGCCGTCGCCGAAGTCCCAGGCGTAGGTGACGCTGTCCTCGACCCCGACGTCGCTGGCGCTGCAGGAGAAGCCGAGGGTCTCCCCCTCATCCCCCGCCGTGTCGCCGGCCGCCGAGGCCACCGGGGCCACGTTGGCCACCGAGACGCTGACGTCGTCGGCGTCGGTGTCGTTGGAGTCGTGACCGGTGGCGGTGCAGGTCACCTTGTAGGCGCCGTCGTCGACAAAGGTGTGGCTCACCGAGGACGTCGCGCCCGAGTTGGCGTTGACCACGTCGGTCTCCGTGTCGCCATCGCCGAAGTCCCAGGTGAAGGTGATCTTCTCCTCGGTGTCGTTCCAGGTGCAGGTGTAGGAGTAGCTGTCCCCTTCGTCGCCCGAGGAGGTGCCGCTCATGCTGGCGATCTCCGCCGCGGCGACCGAGGGCGAGGCCATCAACAGGGTCAGGACGGCGACGGGGCGCAAGGGATGGGTGATGGACATGCGGTCTCCGAGAGGTTCCAGAGACCGAAACTGCAAATAGTGATCCAGGCAAGGAGATCTCCTCCACCGGGCGGGTGAGGCGGAGGCGGCGCGAAGGTCGGGTCTGGATCCCCGCAAGCAGCCCTTGCAAGGCGCAAGCATCCCTTGCGCCCCAGGGGTCCCGGGCCGCGCTACCAAGCGGCCGACTCGGCTGGCACGCCCCTTGCTGCAGAGGCCACATGTCTCGACTTGCCTGGAGGGCAGCAGCAGGGAGACAGGGTGAGTTCTCGAGCACAGGGAACGACCTCGAGAGCTCCCGGGCCCCCGGATCCCCCCTCCGGTCCGGGGGTCCACCTCTGCTCTGTCCGCGCTACCGGTCCGGCAGCCGTCCGTCCCGCCGGTGCTTGCGCACGCGCCCCTGGAGGTTCTGGCGGGACAGCCCCAGCAGCTCGGCCGCCTGGGTCAGGTTGCCGCCGGTCCGGTCCAGGGCGTCCAGGATCAGCCGGGCTTCGAAGGCCTGGACCCGCTCGGCCAGGCCGGACCCGGGCACCGCCGCCGCGCCCCGGACCTCCTCGGTGAGGTCCGGGGCGTCGATGGACTGGCCAGGGAGACCCAGCGACAGGGCCCGCTCCATCTCCCGCTCGAGCTGCCGGGCGTTGCCGGGCCACGGGGCCCGCTCGAGGGCGGTCACCGCGGCGGGGGTCAGCGCCGGCGGCTCGCGGTCCCGCCGCGCGGCCGCGAGCCCCAGGAAGTGTGCCGCCAGGGGCGCGATGTCGGCTCGGCGCTCCCGCAGGGGCGGCACCCGCAGCACCACCGTGGCGAGCCGCCAGTACAGGTCCTCCCGGAACCCGCCGGCAGAGACGGCCTCCCGAAGGTCCCGGCCGGCGGCCGCGACCAGGCGGAACTCCACCGGGATCGGGCGCGACTCCCCCACCCGCCGCACCTCGCGCTCCTGGAGCACCCGCAGCAGCTTGACCTGGAGCGCCGGTGAGAGGCTGTCGATCTCGTCGAGGAACAGAGTCCCCTGGTGCGCCTCTTCCACCAGGCCCTTGCGGGCGGCAGCGGCGCCGGTGAACGAGCCCCGGGCGTGACCGAAGAGCTCGCTCTCCGCCAGGGACTCGGCCAGGGCCCCGCAGTTGACCGGCACCAGGGGCTTGTCGGCCCGCGGCGAGGAGGCGTGCAGGGCCCGGACCAGGACCTCCTTGCCCACCCCGGTCTCGCCCCACAACAGCACGGAGCAGTCCGCATCGGCCAGGCGGCTCAGCTGCTCGATGACCGCCACCAGGCCCGGGCTGTTGCCGACCACCGCCGCGAAGGGCCGCGGGAGCTGGGCGCGGAGCGCTGCGTTGTCGCCGCTCAGGGCCTGGATGCGCCGGCCCTGGCGCAGGTGGCCGCCGACGAGCAGGCCGAACAGGGCCAGCAGCTCCACGGTGCTGCGGGCCAGGGGCGGCCGGCCCTCCCGGGTGTCGACGTAGAGCAGGCCCAGCACCTCGCCACGGCAGGAGATCGGCGCGGCGACCAGGCTGGCCACGGTGCCCCGCAGGAGCGAGGCGTGGCCGGGCAGGCCGTCGTGGCTGGCGACGTCCAGGGAGTACACCGGCTTCGGATCCGCGAGGCAGCGGGCCAGCAGCTGCCGGCTCGTGGGGCCCGCGTCTCGCAGGACCGCGTCGCTCCCATCGCGGCGAGCGACGCAGCGCGGCTCGCCGTCCTCGATGAGCCATGCGAGCCCCCGGTCCGCACCCAGGTGCTCCACCGCCAGCGCCAGGATGCCGGGCAGGACGGCCTCCGGAGTCCCTTCGCCGTTGCCGAGGTGCTCGACGACCGCCAGCACCGCGGCCAGGCGGCCCGGGTCGGACTCCCCCGCCCGGGCCAGGGCGTCGACGAGCTCGAAGGGGTCGGGAGGCATGGGGGGATCCTACGGGGCGAGCTCTCGGGCGAGCGCGAACAGAGCGCCATGGACCGCGAGGTAGGCCGGCTGATCCGCCTCGCCGAGACTCCCGTGGACCTCGCGCGCGGCCACCATGGCCACGCGGGCGGACTCGGCCGCCGCGGCGCGCTGCCCCGCGCCCGAGAAGGCCTGTGCGGCCAGGGTCGCAGCTTCGACGGTGAGCTCCAGCGCCCCAAGGTCCTGGGCCCCCTCTGCGGCGTCCCGGGCGGCCTGGGCCGCGGCGGTGGTGCTGCCGGACCAGGTGCAGGCCTGGGCCTCCCACAGCTCGGCGACCGCGGCCAGGTAGGTGTCGCCGGCACGTCGAGCGATGGGGCCCAGGGCCTCCACCGCCGCGAACAGCGAGGCCGTGTCCTGGCTGGCGAGGGCCGCCAGGCCCCGGGCGACCGCGCTGGCGGCCTCCGGCGTCACCACGCAGGCCCGGTCCGTGGCCCCGCTGTCGAGCCAACGCCCAGGCAGGCCTTCGGCGGGTCGGGCGGCGCGAAGGGCTGCCTCCTCCGCCAGCTCGGTCCCCACCGCGTGCTGGAGGCCCGACGACACGGGGCCGGCCCGTAGCCGGCACCGGGCCAGGGCCCGCTGGCAGTCCGGCCCGCCGCCGGTCGCCAGGGCTCGTGCCCAGAGCTCGGCCGCATCGACGCAGGCGCCGGCATCCTGGAGGCGCCGGGCCAGCACCGCCGGGTCTCCGGGATCGGGCGCGGCGTCGAGCAGGGCCAGGAGCACTTCGTCCACGGTCTCCGGCCGCCCACGGGCCGGGCCCAGGCACCTCTGCACCCAGTCGCCGAGCACGCCTTCCCCACCGCCCGGCCAGCCCGAGACCACGCTTGCCCAGGCATAGAGATCGTCCTGCGCCGTGGCGATGGCGCCGGCCCGCCGCTCGGGGCTCATGAAGTCGGGGGTGCCCGACAGCAGCCCGGTGGTGGCGCGGCCCCGCAGGTCCCGCCCCGAGCCCAGGTCCGCGACCACCACGCGCTCCCGGGGCGCTGCACCGGGCCGCAGGAGCACGTTGTCGGGCTTCAGGTCGCGGTGGAGCACGCCGGCGCGGTGCAGGGCGCGCACGCCCCGGAGCAGGGCGATGGCGTAGTCCATGGCCTCGGCGGAGTCAGCGGGTGGGGCGGTGGTCACCGCGGGGCCGTCCACGTGCTCCAGGGCCACCCAGGGCCGGCCGCGGGCCTCGCCGTCGTCCAGCACGGCGACGACCTGGGGGTGGCGGACCCGGGCGAGCAGGCGGGCCTCGCGGCGGAAGCGGCGCACCTGGGAGGCGTCGCGCCGCAGGTGGGCGTGCAGGATCTTGAGCGCGACGCGCTCCCGGGAGCCGCGCCGTCGCGCCAACCAGACCGCACCTGTCGCGCCCTGGCCGGTCTGCCGCAGGAGGACGTAGTCCCCCAGGGTCTCAACGGGGGCCCGGCGGAGCCCTGCGAGCCCCCCCGCCAGGGCCGCGCCCACGCCCGGCGCGAGGGCGTGCCAGCCCTCCAGCGGCCACAGCCCCAGGGCGGCGAGGCCCGCGCCGAGGAGCGCAGCTCCCCGCTGCAGGGATGTCGGACGCACCAGGCGATCCGCCGCAAGACCGACCAGCGACCAGCCGATGATCAGGAGGGCGGCGCTCGGTATCGGGACCTCCCGGTGGTCGTGGGGGGCGCGAAGGCCATGCTAACCATGCACGGGAGCCCCGGTTGATGCCCTCGATCCCGCACACCGAAGCGCCCACGGCGCCGGCGGCCGGCACGGTCCTGCTGGACCGCTACGTGCTGGTCCGGCCCCTCGGGCGCGGGGGCGGCGGCGAGACCTGGCTGGGCCGGCGCACCGAGGGCGGGGCCCAGGTCGCCATCAAGGTCGTGCCCCACGACAGCACCAGCGACAATCGGGAGATGCTCCGAGAGGCGAGCCTGCTCGCCCGGGTCCAGCACCCGCACCTGGTGCGCTACGAAGGCTGCTTCGACCTGGCGGACCAGGGCCTGACCTGCCTGGTCACCGAGTACGTCGGTGGCGGGGACCTGGAGGGCTGGTGGCGTTCGCAGGACGGCGAGGTCGATGGCCCCGCCCTGGCGCGACTGCTGCTCCAGCTCGTCGACGCCATCGCCGCGGTCCACCAGGCCGGCGTGCTCCACCGGGATCTGAAGCCCGCCAACGTCTTGGTGGCCCAGGGCGATGAGACCGCCCCGCGGCTGGTGCTCGCGGACCTCGGTCTGGCGCGCCGCATGCTCGCCGCGGAGGTCCGGGTCACCGGCCGCCTGGGCACCCATGGCTACGCCGCGCCGGAGCAGTGGACCGGAGAGCCGCTGACCCCCGCCACGGACATCTACGGCCTGGGTGGGCTGGCGTGGTACCTGGTGGCGGGAGAGCACCCGCTCCCCGAGCCCGGCTCGACCCGGGTCGACCCCCGCCGGCTGCAGCCCCAGCCCAGGGTCGTCCTGGGGGCCCAGGGGGCCGCGTGGCGCCGGCTGCTCGCCTGGCAGCTGGAGAAGGCGCCGGGCCGCCGGCCCACCCTGCCACAGGTCCGAGACGCCCTGGAGCGGCTGGCGGATGGCCAGCGGCGCCTCGTCCCCTGGACCCGAGGCGCCTTGCCCTGGGTGGCCGTGGGCCTGGCGGGAGCCGGGCTGGTCGGGCTGGCCGGTCGGGTGGACGCCCCGGATCCCGCACCGTCGCTGGTGCCGACCCCGACCGCTCCGACGGCGGCATCGGTCGAGGAGCCCGTGCTCCCAGAGGCCCCCGCACCGGAGCCCCCGCCCGACGAGCCGGTGCCCCGGAAGGCCGACCCGCCCCCTGCGACGGGGGCGTCGATCCCGGCGTCGAGCCCCGCCCCGCAGCCGATCGCGGCGGGGCGCATCGATTCCTTGCGCCTGGGGCTGGCGGATCCCCTGCCGCTGGGCACCCGGCTGGTGGTGCTCACGGCAGACGGCGCGGAGCACGCCACGTCGGGGGGCCAGGCCCACCTGCGCGACGTGCCCGAGGGTGAGCTCACCGTGGCCCTCCGAGGCCCCGGCGGCACGCTGGACCGGGTCGCGCTCACCCTCGACGCGGAGGACGAGGTCCGCCTGCGCTGTCGGCTGGGGCGACCAGACGAGTCTGCGAGCTGCGATGTGCTCTGACGCTCGGGCCTGGCTCCTGGCCCTGTGCCTGGCAGGCTCCGCGCCCGCGCGGGCCGGGGTAGGGGTCGCGCCCTCGGACGGCGAGCTGCCGACCGGGGCGGTCGTGCCCGCCTTCACCCTCTGGGGCCAGGACGCCGAGACCGGCCCCAAGGTGGCGGCGGCCCTGGCGGACCTGGAGGCCGCCTGGCAGGCGCGGGCGGACCTGGACCCGGACACCGCTCGGTCCGGGGTGGCACGCCTGGCGGCCTCCCTGCGCCCGACCCTGGACCCGGGGCAGGGCGACGTCCTCCAGATGGCGCTCTTCTTGCAGGGCATCCTGGCACTCGACGCCGCGGGCGGCTTCGAAGCCCTGGAGGACCCGGTCATCGTCGACGGTCAGCCCATCCCCAGGCCTTGGGTCGAAGCCATCGCGGTGCGTCCCTCGGCTCCGCCCCAGGCGGCGGCCTCGGAGCTGTCGCGGACCGTCTACGAGCAGGTTCGGACCCTGCTGCTGGCCCAGGGCGGGCTGGTCGTGGACCCTCAGGGCACCGGGGAGCACGAGGTGCGGCTCGACGGCCTGCCCGTGCAGGCTGACGTGGTCCTGATGCCTGGGCTCCACACCCTGAGCTGGCACCGGCTCGGCCAGACCCCCCGGGCGCTGTTGGTGCGGGCGGGCGCCGAGGCCCGGGCGGGCGAGGTCTCCGCCGAGGCCTTGCGGGGCTGGCTCCAGGACCTCACCTGGGCGGCGAGCGGCGAGGGGCGCCTCGACGAGGGCCTCCGGGCGGAGCTGCGGGGGCACCTGGGCACGCCGTCGATCTGGATCGAGGTCAGCGGCGCCGGCACGTCGGTGCGCCTGCTGGACCCGCCCGAGGCAACGGAGGACCGCCTCCGGCTCGGGGCGACCACCGGCGCCTGGGGGTTCGTGGGGTCCTACCTCACCCTCTCCGATCCCTGCGGCACGAGCCGCTGGTCCGACGCCAGCACCAAGCTCCTGACCCCCATCGGCGCCGAGGCCTCGCTGGACGTGAGGCGGTGGACCCTGTCCGCGGGCGCGGGCCTGCTGCAGGCGGCGACACCCGGCAGCGCCTTCGCCAGCGCGGGCAGCGGCACCTGTCCCGACGGCGTGCCCGCCTCGGCCGTCATGCTGCCGCGCCTGCCAGTCTCCTGGACCGCCCTGGGGCGCCCGCTGGCGCCTCGCGGGGCCTGGGCCCTGGAGCCCCGGGTGCGCCTGGGCAGCACCGGTGCCTACGGCCTGCTCCAGGCCGGCCTCGTGGCCCGGCGCCCGGTGCGGTCCCGGTGGATGGTCCAGGGGGCCCTGCACGCTGGGGTCGCCGGCAATTTCTGGTCCGGCTCGGCCAGCCGCGCGGCAGCGCTGGCCGGCGCAGACCTCTCGCTGGTCACGGGGGTGGGGCTGTGAGGGGACCGGTCCTGATCGCGCTGCTGGCCACCGGCTGCATCGAGCTCGCCGAGCCCTGCGAGGTGGCCTTCCAGGGCTACGTCGACGCGGATCAGGACGGCTGGGGCACCGAAGAGGTGCGGGAGGGCTGCGAGGACCAGCCCTGGCTCGCAGACCAGGCCGGCGACTGCGACGACACCGACAGCGCCTCTCACCCGGGGGCCGCCGAGACCTGGTACGACGGCACCGACCAGGACTGCAGCGGAGGCTCCGACTTCGACGCCGACGGCGACGGCTGGGACAGCGCGAGCCACGGCGGCGAGGACTGCGACGACGAGGACCCGGAGGTGGGTCCCGCGGGGTGCGGAGGCGATGCCGATGCGG
>CAYFPX010000022.1:55144-55447 GCA_964344945.1 uncultured Enterobacterales bacterium | reverse complement strand
GATTTCACCGAGATCGACAGCGGTCCCCATTCCGTCATCGTGACCGGTACCGGAGCCGCCCCGGTGGCCTCGGTCGTGACCACCGCAGACCTCGCCAACGCCGTCATCGCCGAGACCTGGGAGGGCGTGCTGGTGACGGTGGAAAACGCCACCGTGACCGACGACAGCCTGATGTTCGGCGAGTGGGCCATCGATGATGGCGTGTTGATCGACGACCTGATCTACGCCCACGCCCAGGTGGCCAACGGCGACACCTTCACCTCGATCACCGGGGTGGTGAACTACGCCTACCAGACGTACAAG
>CAYFPX010000022.1:54600-55098 GCA_964344945.1 uncultured Enterobacterales bacterium | reverse complement strand
CGGGATGCCGGGGACTTCGTCGGATACACGCCGGCTCCCTGAACCGGGACGATCGCCGGGCGCCTACAGCGACGTGCAGCACCGAAACCCGGTGCTGTAGTCGTGATGACCCACGCTGTGGGCGGTGGTGGTGTAGGTGCACCCGGCGCCATTGATCACCGCGTCGACGTAGAACCCGCCCTTGAAGGTGCCTGCGGGGTCGTTGATCCACTCGTGCAGGTTGCCGTGCATATCGAACACACCGTCCTCGCTCACGCACTCGGGGTAGGTGCCGCCCGGGTGCAACGAGTCGGGGAGCTGGTTCAGCCCCGGGTCGTTCATGTGTTCGCCGTCCCACCGGTTGGGATCGTCGCCCCACAGGTCGTTGATCGGGTGGCTGGACCGGGTGTCGTTGCAGGCGTTTGGATCGTAGGTGTTTCCGTAGGGGTACAGCGTGCCGGCAGACCCTTGGCAGGCCCGCATCCACTCGGTGAGCGAGCACAGCCGTTTCCCGGCGTT
>CAYFPX010000022.1:54245-54590 GCA_964344945.1 uncultured Enterobacterales bacterium | reverse complement strand
CCGCCGGAGCCGGTGCCGGTGGTGGCCGTCGAGGTGCGCCTCGTAGCGATCGATGCAGTACGGGGAGGCAACCGCGGTGATGGCGGCCATGTGGGGCGGGCACGGGTTGTTGGGGTCGGTGTCCACCAGGTCGGTGTCTACCACCTCGGTGTCGGTGTCCGTCGGGACCGGGTCGGTGTCCTGGGCTGGCGGGTCGGTCTCGGTCAGATCCGGGGTGCGCACCGTGGACGACGAGGGCGAACCGCAGGCGACCAGGCCCAGCAGCAGCGCCCACCTCACGGTTCGTCTTCCAGGGGTTTCGGCGGAAACAGGCCCATGAGGGTGTTCTGCACATCCAGCCCCTCT
>CAYFPX010000022.1:53911-54202 GCA_964344945.1 uncultured Enterobacterales bacterium | reverse complement strand
GTCGGCCACGTACGTGTCGAGCAGCTCGTCCTTGAGCCACTGGATGTACCGCGCGTCGAGGATCGGCGCGAGCACCTCGATGCGCCGGTTGAGGTTGCGGTCCATGAGGTCGGCGCTACCGATGTACACCGCCGGGTCGCCGCCGTGATGGAACCAATACACCCGACTGTGTTCGAGGAACCGACCCACGACGGACCGCACCACGATGTTCTCCGACAGACCGGCCCGGCCCGGGACCAGGCAGCAGATCCCCCGCACCACGAGCTCGATCTGCACGCCGGCGCCACTGGC
>CAYFPX010000022.1:32433-53844 GCA_964344945.1 uncultured Enterobacterales bacterium | reverse complement strand
TACAAGGCGTTGATCACCTTCTTCTCGGTGAGGGAGTTGCACTTGAAGATCAGGTGGGCCGGTCGCCCGGCCTCGGCCTCGGCCGTCTCGAAGGCGATGAGATCCAGGATGTGGGTTCGCATGAACCTGGGCGCCACCAACAGCTCGCGGTATCCGGCGGGACGGGCGAAGCCGGTGATCTGGTTGAACAGGTCGGCCACATCAGCGGTGACCCGCGGGTGGCAGGTGAACAGCCCCAGGTCGGTGTAGATGCGCGACGTCGACGGGTTGTAGTTGCCGGTGCCGATGTGGCAATAGCGCCGTAGCAGGCCTTCTTCCTGCCGAGCCACCATGGCGAGCTTGCAGGGTGTCTTCAGGCCGGGCACTCCGTAGATCACGTGCACGCCCGCTTCTTCGAGGCGCCGGGCCCACACGATGTTGTTCTCTTCGTCGAACCGGGCCTTGAGCTCGACGACCGCAGCGACCTGCTTGCCGTTCTCGATGGCGCGTTCCCGGGCGCCGATGACCGGGCTGTCGCCGCTGGTTCGGTACAAGGTCTGTTTGATGGCCAACACGTCGGGGTCTTCGGCGGCAGTGCGGATGAAGTCGACCACCGGTTTGAAGCTCTCGAACGGGTGATGGACGAGCACGTCTTGGCGTCGGATCGACGCAAAGATGTCTTTCTTCCAGCCATCTGCGAGGGAGGGGATATGGGCGGGGAACTTGTGTTCCGGGAGGTCTACCGACACCAACGCGGCCATGCCCGAGACGTCGAGAGGGGCCGAGGTCTGGTACACCGCGTCTTCGGCGAGGGACAGGCCGACACGCAGGTCTTTGCGGAGGGCGGCAGGCATGCGCGACTCCACCTCGAGACGCACCGCCTCGCCGAACCGACGGCGGCGAAGCTCTTCCTGAATGCTGGTGAGCAGGTCGTTGGCTTCGTCTTCCTTGATCTCGATGTCTGCGTCGCGGGTGACCCGAAACACGTGCGCCTCACCGAGCTCCATGCCCGGGAACAGGGTGTGCAGGTTGGCCGCGATCAGCTCTTCGACCGGCAGGAACCGCCATCCGTGCTCCTCACCGTTGTCGGAGAACGGGAGCAGGCGGGGGAGCATGATGACCTCGGTTGACAGCGGCTCTTTAGGGCAGCCCCCGGCTCCAGGCCCCGAACAGGGTGCAACGGGATGTTTCACCGGGTGACACCGCTTACAGAGGCGCATGGCCAGCGGATCTGGAGCGAGCGACCGCGACGCGCTGCGAGCGCGCTTCGAGGACCTGTCACAGCTGCTGGAGCAGGTGATCGCGGACCGGGGCCTGCTCGCGGTGCTGGACCGCGACGAGCGCCGCCGCTTCCTGACCGCCGCGGGCCGGGTCAGCCGGCCCACGAAGCAGGAGCGGCGGACGCTGACGCGGGCGCACCGGAAGAAGGACAAGCTGGACCGCCGGGCGTCGGACGAAGCCGTGCTCGACCGCACCGGCATCCGCCAGCTGCGGGAGAACCCGATCTTCCAGACCCCGCGGCGGGCCGACCCGGGGCGGCCCCAGCTCCCGCCGCCCCCGGTGGGCGACGTGTCCGAGGAGCGGGTCTGCTACGTCTGCCGGGCCCGCTTCACCCGCATCCACCACTTCTACGACCAGCTGTGCCTGGCCTGCGGGGACCTCAACTTCGCCAAGCGCACCCAGGTGGCGGACCTGAGCGGGCGGGTGGCGCTGGTCACCGGGGCCCGGGTCAAGATCGGCTACCAGGCGGCGATCCTGCTGCTGCGGTCCGGCGCCCGGGTCATCGTGCTGACCCGGTTCCCGCGAGACGCCGCTCGGCGGTACGCCGAGGAGGCCGACTTCGGCGACTGGGCCGACCGGCTGGAGATCCACGGCATCGATCTGCGCCACAGCCCCAGCGTGGAGCTGCTGTGCGACGACCTGCTGCGGGCCCACGACCGGCTCGACTACCTGATCAACAACGCCTGCCAGACCGTGCGGCGCCCGCCCGCCTTCTACGAGCACATGATGGCCCTGGAGGCCGACGCCGGGGAGGGCCTGGACCCGGCGGCCCGGGCCCTGGTCGGCACCACCCGGGGCCCCCGGGGCAGCCGGCTCTCCAGCGCCGAGCTCTCCCAGGTCCCGCTGCTGCCCGAGGACCACGCCGACGCCACCGCGCTCTTCCCCAGCGGCCAGCTCGACGCCGACCAGCAGCAGATCGACCTCCGCAAGGTCAACTCCTGGCGCCTGCGCACCCACGAGGTCAGCACCCTGGAGCTGCTCGAGGTCCACCTGGTCAACGCCGTGGCGCCCTACATCCTCAACGCCCGGCTCAAGCCGTTGATGCTCGCGGTGCCGACCGCGGACAAGCACATCGTCAACGTCTCGGCGATGGAGGGCCAGTTCTACCGGACCTTCAAGAGCGACCGGCACCCCCACACGAACATGGCCAAGGCGTCGCTCAACATGATGACCCGCACCTCCGCCCTGGACTACATCCAGAGCGGCATCCACATGAACAGCGTGGACACCGGCTGGGTGACCGACGAGGACCCGGTCGAGCACGCCCGGATCAAGCGGGAGATGCACCGCTTCCACCCGCCCTTGGACATCGTGGACGGCGCCGCGCGGATCGTGGACCCGATCCTGCACGGGGTGAACACGGGGGAGCACGTGTGGGGGCAGTTCTTGAAGGACTACAGGCCGACGGACTGGTGAGGTCTAGAGCGTCTGCCCCGCCCGCTTCGACCGCCACAACAGGATGCCCAGCGCCGTCGCCGACAGCACCGACGCCGCCCACAGCAGCGTGAACACCGGGCCGGCCCCGCCGGAGCCGTCGAGCATGCGGCCGACCACCAGGTCCTGGACCACGGCGCCGATGGACCCCATGCCGTTGATGATGCCTGCGGTCGCCACGGCCGCCCGGGGGTTGCCGACCTCGATGGCGCCAGCGCCGGTCATGATCGAGTCCGGGCCGAAGAGCATGAACCCGATGAGCGCCAGGCAGACCCCGAAGACCACCAGGCTCGTGCCCCCGACGAAGTGCAGCAGGGCGGTGGCGGCCATCATGCCGACCAGCATCAGGAAGGCCGGCGGCGTGCGCCGCGCGTTGAAGACCCGGTCCGACAACAGCCCGCAGGTGATCACCCCGACGAACCCGGCCAGATCGAACAGGGTCGACAGGTAGCCGGCCTCGTCGGCGGCCAGGCCGAAGTCGGTCTCCAGCAGGTACGGCGCCCAGGACCAGAGGGCGTACCGGATGAACTTCACGCCGAAGTAGAAGACCCCGATCAGGCCCATGTTGACGACCATGGTGCGGGTCCAGGTCAGGGCGGGGGCGTCGGCGTCGAGGGGCTCGGGGTCGTCTTCGTCCTCCAGGGGCGGCAGGCCCACGTCCTCGGGGCCGTTGCGCTGCCAGGCGTAGACGACCAGCCAGCACAGCACCAGCACCCCCGACGCCATCAGGAAGGCGCCCTGGGTGCCCAGGCGCACCAGCCAGAACGCCGCCCAGGCCGTCGCCGCGACCCCGCCGATCTGGTAGCAGGTGCCCCAGAAGCCCATCAGGGTCCCGCGCTCCTTCTTCCAGGTCCACCGGCCGATGGTGCCGACCACCGCCGGCCAGCCCGTGGCCTGGGCGAACCCGTTCACGGTCATGAAGCAGAGCAGGGTCCAGTAGTTGTTGGCGAACCCGAAGATCACGTTGCAGGCGACGGACACGGCCATGCCCGTCAGCAGGATCCTGCGGGCGCCGAAGCGGCTGCCGGTGCCCGCCGACAGGAACTGCCCGATGGTGTAGGCCACCAGGTAGGCCACGCCGATGTCGCCCAGCTGGGTCGCCGACAGGTCCAGGTTCTCGCCCAGGGTCGCCTTGCAGACGTAGTAGGCCTTGCGGCAGAAGTAGAGCCCCGCGTAGGCGAGCCACGTGCTGACGAGGATGTTGCGGCGCCACTGGCGCAGCTGCTCGGCCTGGCTCATCGCGTGCCCGTCCTGGAGGGGGGCGAGGGTAGCAGGCGACCGGTCGACGGCACTCGCTGGTGTCGCACTCGAACCCGCTGCCGGTGAGGGTGCAGGCCGGGTCGGTGTCCTCCGCCCACACCGTGTCGGGGCTGGTCCCGGTCCAGTCGCTGGTGTGGTCCTCGGGGCCGCTGCTCGTTGACCGGATCACCTGGGTCGACCCGGTCGATCAGGGGAAGAGGAAGACCTCCCCCGCTCCGTCGTCCGCGTCCGGATCCCCCAGGAGGAGGAGCTCGCCTTGGAGCGCCACGCTGGCCCCGGCCCCCAGGAGTCGCAGTTGTGCGGCGTCGAGCTGGCCGGTGCCGCTCAGGGGGCCGTAGAGCACCGCGGTCTCGTCGCCACCGGGGCTTCCCACGACCAGGTCCGCCAGGCCGTCGTGATCGAGATCCGCCGCGAGCAGCGCGGTGCCCGCGCGGTGGTCGGGTCCGGCCCCGTCCCAGCGGGCCACGGCGTCGACCAGGCTCACCTCGCCGGACCAGCCGGCGAGCACGTAGACCGCGCCGGCGTCGGGCCCGCCGTCACGGGTGTCGTCCGCGGGGGCCCCGACGGCCAGATCCGCCGTGCCGTCGCCGTCCAGGTCTCCTGCGACGAGGTGCGTGCCGGCCGCCGCGTCGACAGCGTGCCCGACCACACGACCGTCGGCGTCGGCCAGCGAGGACGTGCCGCTCATGGGCGCCAGCAGCACGTACGCCAGGCCCGCCCCACCGGGGGCTCCGACCAGGGCGTCGGCCAGGCCGTCGCCGTCGAGATCCCCCGGGGCCGCGACCGCCCCACCTGCCAGGTCGTCCGCGCCCTCCCCGAGCCAGGTCGCCGTGGCTTCGTCGACCCAGACCTCCTTCTCCTGGGGACCGGGGAGCAGGTAGGCGGCGCCGGCCTGGCTGGCGGGGGTGTCGTTGCCCGGCGCTCCCAGGAAGACGTCGTCCAGGCCGTCGCCGTCGGTGTCGCCGAGCCCCGCGATCGCCACTCCGAGCCAGTCCACGCTGTCCTCGCCGACGAAGTGCGCGCCCATGCCCTCGATGCGGCGGGGCTCCCGAATCGGCCCGTCGACCAGGTAGACGGCGCCCCGGGAGCTGCCGCTCTCGGCCTCGGGGTGCACCCCGACCAGCAGCTCGTGGTGACCGTCGCCGTCCAGGTCGCCTGCGGGGGAGAGCGCGTAGCCGGAGCGCGTGGGGGCGTCCTCGCCGACCAGGGCGAGGGCCTGGTCGGCGAGCACCGACGTGCCCGTCACCGGGCCGCGCAGGAGCCAGGTGACGCCCGGCTGGGCGTCATCGGTCCGGTAGCCCCAGGCACCCAGAGCCAGGTCGTCCTCGCCGTCGCCGGTCACGTCGCCGAGGGCCGCCACGGCGTGTCCGGTGCGGTCCCCCGCGGACTCGCCGGCCCACCTGCGGGTGAGGGTCTCCACGCCTTCGATCCGGACGGATGTGCCGGTGTCCCTGGGCTCCGCGGAGTCCGTCGGGCCCGAGTCCAGGGTCGTCGCGGGGTCGGAGTCCCGGCCGGGTGGCGGAGGCGGCCCGCCGTCGCCGGTGCACGCCAGCACCAGCAGCCAGGGGGTCACGACGGCCCCGGTGAACCCTGGCCCCCGCGGCGACGCCGCCGCCGCCGCTTCCGACGCTTCGGTCGACCCTCGCCTTCGGCCTTGGCCCGCGGCCGCTCCGCCTGCGCCTTCTCTCGCGCCGCCCGCTGCTCCTGGCGGGCCCGCTCCCGCTCGGCCTCGGCCTGGAGTTCCTGGCGCTTCTTCTCCTGCTTGGCGGCGTAGCTGCTCTTGGGCCGTGCGGCGTGGGCCTCGGCGGCGGCCGCGGCGATCTCGTCGAGCACCGCCTGGGTGTTGGTCTTCTGGCTGCGGCGGTCGAAGCGGCCGGTGAGCTCGCTGTCCGGGAAGAGCGCCCCCCGCTCGTAGAGGGCCCACATCTCGGGCCCGTAGCGGGTGCGCTTGAGCTTCGGCGCGAACCGCCCCAGGTAGTGGGCGAGGTTCTTCAGGTCCCGCTTGAGCAGCCGCGGGGCGTTGCGGTTCTGGGCCGCGTCGCAGGCCTGGGGCAGGTCGATGATGACCGGGCCCTCGGCGCCCATGAGGATGTTGTACTCGGACAGATCCCCGTGGACCATGCCCTCGCAGAGCATGAGCACCACCTGGCGGATCAGGTACTCGTGCAGCGCCAGAGCCTCGTCGTAGGTCGGGCGGATGTCGTAGAGCCGGGGCGCCGGCTCGCCGTGCTCGTCGGACACCAGCTCCATCACCAGCACGTGCTCGGCGAAGTGGTACGGCACCGGCACCCTCACGCCGGCGCCGTGCAGGCGGACCAGCCACTCCACCTCGGCGTTCTGCCAGGCGGCCTCGAGCAGCTGCTTGCCGTACTTGCTGCCCTTGGCCATGGCCCGGCGCTGGCGGGAGTTGCGGACCGTGCGGCCCTCGGCGTACTGGCTGCGCTGGCGGAAGCTGCGCTCGTTGGCCTGCTTGTACACCTTGGCGCAGCGGAGCTCTCCCTCGCTGCGGACCAGGTAGACCGAGGCCTCCTTGCCGGCCATCAGGGGCCGCAGGACCTCGGTGATCACACCCGCGTCGACCAGCGGGAGCAGGGGCTCGGGGATCTTCATGGGTTCTCAGGCGGCGAGTCGGGGCTCGGCGCGGCCTGTTGGGTCCTCCGAAGGGCTGGCGGATGCTACCGGATCGCGCTCTGGCTCACGCCAGGCTGCGCAGCAGGTCCAGGGTTTCGGGCTCGACGAAGTTCGCCTTGAGGAAGTCTCGCTCCTCGCCCTTGCGGAGCACCATGGTCATCAGCTGGACCTGGGCCTTGTCGGGCAGTTCCAGCACCAGATCGACCACGTCGCCCACCTCGAGCTGCTGGCAGCCGCCCAGCACGACGCAGACGCCGGACTCGTCGAGCTGCAGAGCCTTGGCCACCGCCTGGTAGCTGGGGAAGATCGCCAGCAGACCGGCCGGGGGGCCCGGGATGAACAGGGGATTCACCAGCAGGGACTCGGGCACGCCCTTGCGGGGCTTGTGTCGACCCAAGCGTGCCTTGCGCAGGATCGCCTCTCGGCGGTCGCCGACCTTGGGGTTGCGGCGGCTGACGCTGCTGACCGAGTCGTCGTGGTGTCGACGGGCGTTGCGGGCCATGACCCGCACCACGCGGGCGCGGCCGCTCCGGCGCGCCATGCCGCTGGTGTCGGCACTCACCGGCTCGGAGGTGGAGCGGGTGCCGGGACGGCTGGAGCTCGAGGCGACCGACGTGCCCATGGTGGCGCTGCCGAGCTCGTTGTCCAGGATCTGGCTGTCGTCCGGGTCCATCTCCCGGTAGACGCCGTGGTGCAGCCAGCCCCACTTGTAGACGGTGTCCTGGCCGGACTGCACCCGCTCGACCCGGAGCTCGACGTCCATCTGCCAGGCGCCGCCTTCGAAGCTGATCCGCATGCGGTGCACGGCCCCGGGCACGAGCCTGCTGCGGGACAGGACCTGCAGGCGGTGCTCGTCGATGGCGATGACCTTGCCCCTGGTGGGACCCTGGTCGGCGATCAGGACCGCCCGGACCGGCGCCTTGATGTCCGGCACGCCACCACCGGGTCTCAGGCCCGAGTTCATGCGTCCTTGCCCGTCCTGGTCAGGGATTCCCCCGCCAATCATAGAGGGCGGGACCACGATCGGCGTCAGGATTCCTTGGGCGGGCCCGGGTCGCCTCGGTTGATCCGATGTTCGCGACGGAATCCGGCCCCCCACCCTCGTGACCGAGTCGAACATGTGGCCGAGTCCAGCGACGGGAGGACTCGAAAACACCCAGTCAGCGCCTGGACCACCGGACCATGCCCTCGATCGCGGCCTTCACGACCTGGCCTGCAGTCGCGTCGGCGCCCTTGGTGAGCATCTTGAACTTGATGCGGCCGACGTCGTCCTTCTGGGGCGCGGAGCTCAGGGCGTAGCCGACGCAGTCGGGCTTGAGCAGCCAGGCGCCGACGTTGTAGGCGGAGCGCGCACCGCGCTTCTTGTCGAGGCTGGCGGTCTCGCTGTCGAGCTGGTGCCAGGCCAGGACCCGGAAGCCGTCGCGGACGCCGTGGTCGGTCAGGACCAGCGCCATCTGGATCTCACCCAGGGCAGGGATCTTGATGCGCTGGTAGAAGCGCACGGCCTGGGGCGGGGTGAAGCGGGCGTCGGCGACGCTCCGGCACTCGACCACGTGGTCCACGTTGCCGACGTAGTGGTCGACGTCCATGATCCGGGCCGCCAGCCGGTCCACGTCGACCCCGCTGGCAGGCACCATGCCGAAGCCCTCGCTGGTGGGGCGCCCAGCGTGGCGCCAGCTGCTGAAGTCGTACCGGGAGACGGTGCCCCGCGGGACATGGCGGAAGACGCGATCCAGGAAGTCGTTGGCGCTCATCGGGCGGGCTCCGGGCGGGTGGAGCCCGCCCCCTATCCGGCGGTCGGACCCCCTGGGTGGGCCGGTGGTAGCTTGCGGGGGTGACTTCCTCCAGGACGCCCTGGACGACGTGCTGGCGGGCCGGCCCGTGGCGCGGCCGATGAGCCGGGCCAATGGGTGTGCGATCAGCTTCCTGCGGTGATCACCGGACCCGCATCGCCCTGACCGTCAGATCCAGGGCACAGGGGTCGGCCAGGGGCGTGGCGCAGGCCTCGGTGAAGCCGGAGAAGGTGAGGCTCAGCGCGCCGTCGAACTGGTCGAAGTTCGTGAAGTCCATGCCCCCGTCGACCTCGACGGCGAGCAGGCAGCCCGAGGGCTCGGTGGTGCCGGTGTCGGCGGTCGTGGTGGTGCCGCCGCTGTCGCCTCCGGTGTCGGTCCCGCCGGTCGTCGGCCCGGTGCCTCGGGCGGCCTGGGCCACCGCGACGTCGGTGAGGCTGCCCCGCATGACGAAGGCGTGGTCGGGGTGGCCGTCGAGGGTGATGGTCTGGGTGCCCACCGGCTGGGGCAGGGGGACCTCCTGGTCCTGGGGCATCGCCGTCAGGGCGGGCAGGTAGACCGGCTCCTCCCAGCCCGTCTCCGCGCCGCCGGGCAGGGCGAGCTCCGCCCAGGTCCCACCCAGGCAGCCGTCGGACGCGGCCAGGGTGAAGAAGTTGAAGGAGTCGCCCTCCTGGCCGTGTGTGCCGGTGTCGGTGTCGGTGTCGGTGTCGGTGTCGGTGTCGGCGTCGGCGTCGCCCAGGCAGTCCGGTGAGCCGAAGCAGCCGTCGTCCAGGCAGTCGAAGAGCCCGTCGTCGTCGTTGTCGGCGCCGTCGGAGCAGTCTCCGCCGGTCTGCCCCTCGGGGGTGGTGCAGCCGAGGGTCAGGGCCGTGAGCCAGGCCAGGGTCATGGTGTCCTCCTGTGTTGATTATGGCGGACCGCTGGAGGTCCCGTTGCTCTCCCTGCTCCTGTTGTCCTGCATGCGCCACACGCCCACCGAGAACCCGCCGACCCTCGCCGAGCTTGCGCCGGGGGACGTGCACGCGGGGTTCACCACGGAAGCCCTGTACGTCGACGACGCCGACCGGGTGCTCGGTGCACGCTTCCAGCACCCTCACACCGGCTTCTTGCTGGACCTGCTGGCGCTGGAGACCGCGCCCCAGGGCTTCGTCTACATCCACACCCCGCCGGGCAGCGACCGGGGCGAGCCCCACACCCAGGAGCACCTGCTGCTGGGCAAGGGCAACAAGGGCCGCAGCGTGGCCACCAAGGCGGAGATGTCGCTGGTGGAGTCCAGCGCCTACACCTCGCAGCTCTGGACCGTCTACCACCTCCACACCACCGCGGGTCCCCAGGTGTTCCTGGAGACCCTGCACGACCGACTCGATGCCCTGCTCAACCCGGACTACGCCGACGCCGAGATCGCCCGAGAGGTGCACAACTTCGGCGTCAGCGCCGACGGCGAAGGGGTGCTGCAGCTCGAGGAGAAGGGCACGGTCTACCAGGAGATGGTCTCCAGCTTCGCCCGGCCCTGGGGGGCCTTCTGGCGGCGGCTGAACCAGGTGGCCTACGGCACCGACCACCCGATGTCCCGCAGCGCGGGCGGACTCCCCGAGGCGATCCGGGAGATGACGCCGACCCACATCCGCGACTTCCACGCCGACACCCACCACCTCGGCAACATGGGCCTGATCGCGGTCCTGCCGCCCGCGTTGACCCTCGACCAGGTGCTCGCGCCCCTCGACGCCTCGCTGGTGGCGCTCCAGCCCGAGCCGACCACTCGGTCCTTCCCGACCGAGGACGACGTGGAGGCGCCCCGGCCGGAGCTTCCCGCCGGCCCGGAGGCCGTGCCGTACCCGACCGCCGACACCCAGCAGCCCACGGACGTGGTGCTGGTGTGGCCCGCCGGACGCGAGCTGGACCTGCTGGACCGGACCCTGCTCGACCTGTTCCTGGACACCTTCGCCGGGGCCGAGAACAGCAACCTGTACAAGCGGCTGATCGACAGCGGCACGCGGGTCGAGGACGTGGGCGCCACCGGGGCCTACGCCTGGGTGCGGGACCTGGTGGGCAACCCGGTGTTCGTGGGCTTCGACGGCATCCCGGGCGCTGGGGTCGACGCCGTGGCGGCCGAGTCCCTGCGGGCCCACGTGCTCGACGAGCTCCGGGCCGTCGCGAGCTGGGCCCCCGACGACCCGGCCCTGGCGGACTTCAACCGACGGGCCTCCAGCCGGCTGACGGCCCGGGCCCGGTCCCTGCGCAAGTGGGTGGGCTCTCCCCCGCGCTTCGGCGTGCGCGGCACCGGCTCGGCCTGGTTCGACCACCTGCGCCAGCTCCACGACCAGAGCGGGGACCGGCTGGTGCTGACCCTGCGGCCTCAGCTCGACGCCGCCCGGGCCGTGGTCGAGGCCGGTGGCAATCCCTGGGCCGAGCGGCTGGCCGGGTGGGGGCTGCTGGACACCGAGCCGGCGGTGCTGTGGCGCCATGCGGAACCGGGGCAGCTGGCGGCCATGGACGCGGCGCGCCAGGCGCGGCTGGCGGCGGAGACCACCCGGCTCATGGAGGCACACGGCACCGAAGACCCCCAGGTGGCGCTCGCCGCCTACAGGACCCAGGTCGACGCCGTGACGGCGGAGCTCGAAGCCGCGGCCGTGAGCGAGGTCCCGCCCCTGGTCGACGACCCGCCCCTCACCGTGGACGACCCCCTGGACTGGACCGTGACCGAGATCGGTGCCGGGGTGCCGCTGGTGCGCAGCCACTTCAGCGCCATGAGCGGCGCGGCGGTGGGGCTGGCCCTGGACCTGCGGGGGGTGACCGCGGAGCAGCGGGTGCTGGTGGGGCTGCTGCCAGCGCTGCTGACCGACGTGGGCGTCACCCGCCACGGTCAGGCGCTGCCCTACGACGCGGTGCTCGAGCGCACCCAGCAGGAGATCCTGGACCTGTCGGCCTGGCTCGACACGACCCCGCGGACCGGGCGGGTGGAGCTGGCGCTCGAGGCCTCCGGGACCACGCCCGAAGAGACCGCCCTGGCCCTGGGCTGGCTCCGGGACACCCTGGTCGGTGCGACCTGGACGGCGGAGAACCTCCCGCGTATCCGGGACGTGGTCGACGAGCGGGCCGAGGCCCTGGCCGTCACCCGGACCCGGTCCGAGGAGGCCTGGGTCCAGGGCCCGCCGAGCGCCTGGCGGTACCAGTCCGACTGGCTGCTGCTCAGCGCCGACAGCTTCCTCACCCAGGCCCACGACGCCCACCGCGTGCAGTGGCTGCTCAGAGACGCGGGAGAGGACGTGGAGGCCGCCCGGGCGGGGATCCTGGCCCTGTCCGACCTGCCCGCCACCTGGGCCAGGCCTCCCCTGGAGCACGTGCTCGAGGCGCTCCAGGGTCGCGATGAGCTCCCGACGGGTGTGGCGGCCCCCTCCGAGGCCGCGGCCCCCTGGGTCTCCGAGGCCGCCGCCTCGCTGGCCCGGCTGCTGCCGGGGCTCCCCGACGACAGCCTCGAAGCGGACTGGGCGTACCTGTGCCGCCAGATGGCCGAGGATCTGGCGCGGCCGCCCCAGGCCGTGCTCGACGCGCTCCACGCCCTGCGCGACGGGCTGCTGGTGAGCGGAGGCGCCCGGCTCTGGGCCCTCGGTGCGTCCGGCACCCTCGACGGCCTGGACCTCGATCCGCTGCTCGCCACGCTCCAGCCAGGGGAGCCCGGTGCCGTGGCCCTGCCGGTGCAGCCCCTCATCCGGACGCGCCTGGCCGAGCGCGGCGCCGACGGCGAGGCCCTGTTCGTGGGCCTGGTGCACCCGAGCGGCCAGGGCGGCGTGCACCTGCACTCCGCGCCGGGTGCCCACGAGGCGGACCGGGATCCGGGCGTGCTGCTCGACTACCTGACCGGCCTGCGCTTCGCCGGCCACGGCAGCCACACCCTCTTCATGAAGACCTGGGGTGCTGGCCTGGCCTACAGCAACGGGGCCCGGCCCAGCGCCCAGGCGGGCCTGCTCCGCTACTACGCCGAGCGCACGCCGGACCTGCCCCGCACGCTGGAATTCGTCATCGAGACCCTCCAGGGGGCCGAGGCCGACGAGGGCCAGACCCGGTACGCCCTGGCCCAGGCCTTCCACTCCCGGGCGGCGGTGGCCTACGAGACCCGCGGCCGGGGCATCGCCCGGGACCTGGCCGACGGCCGGGATCCGGAGACCGTGGCCGGGTTCCGCGCGGCCCTGCTCACCCTGGCCGAGGACCCGGCCCTGCCGGAGCGGGTCCAGGAGCGACACGAGGCGGTCTATGGCCGCGCCCTGCCGGGCTACGGCCCGGCTTCGGCCGAGGTCGAAGGCGGCGTCTACTACGTGATCGGCCCCGAGGAGCAGCTCGCCAGCTGGGCCGCCTACCTGCAGCGGGTCGAGGGGGAGGGCGCGGCGCTCGTGCGGCTCACGGACCGGGACCACTGGATCCCGGCCCCCGGTCCGCGCTGATCACCGGCTCAGCACCACCACCCCGCCGCCGGAGCCAGCGGCCACGCCGACCTTGCCGCCGCTCCGAGACAGCTTCACCGGGGCCCCGGTGAGGAAGGCCGTCGCCTGGGTGGCGTCTACGGGCAGGGTCACGGTGCCCTCGCCCCAGACCACCCACTTGTCGCCGACGCGCCAGGCCTTGCCGCTCAGGGCGGGCACCGCCTCGATCGCGTCCAGGGGCACGCCTTCGAGCAGCTCGGCCAGGGCCTTGTAGGCCTCGCCGGAGGGCTTCAGGCGCAGGCCGCCGCTCTGGGTGCGGGCGTAGAGCGAGTTCGTGCGGAAGGCCGCGTGCATGCCGCCCTGGCCCTGGGGGGGCGGGTCGAAGAGCGTGTGCCAGAAGACCTTGGTCACGCCGCGGGACAGCGCGTGCAGGTAGGCCACGGGCACCATCGCGGCCTGCCACTGCTCGCTGGCCCAGGGCTTGCCCGCAGACGGCACCGAGGTCTCGGTCAGCCAGATCTCCTTGCCCGGCGCGACCTGCTGGATCCGGTCGAGGGCGGTGTCCAGGTGCTTCAGGTCGGGCCCCTCCCAGTAGGAGTGGATGCTCACGACGTCGATCGCGGCGAGCAGCCCGGGCTGGGCGTAGAGCGCCTGCATGTAGCGCCAGCCGTAGCCGGCGTGGGGCGTGGCGATGCCGCCGGCGCTGACGATGGCCTGCGGGTCGGCGGCCTTGATCGCGCTGCTGGTGGTGATCACCACCTTGGCGAAGGCGGCCGGGCTGGCGAAGCCGTCCTGGCGCTGGGTGCGCACGTCGGCCAGGGTCTTCAGGTCCGGCTCGTTGTCGACCTCCCAGTAGTGGATCGGCCGGCGCAGGCCGGGCATGTCGTCGACGCCGTCGCCGTCGTACCGCTCCACCGCGGCCTTCACGAAGGCGGTGTAGCCGGCGACGTCGCGGACCTCGTAGGCCTGGGTGTAGCGCCGGGTCTTGTTGCCCGGGAAGGGGCTGATCATGCCGCCGGCTTCGAGGCCGCTGGCCTGGATGGCGCGGACCCAGTTGTCCGCCCGCTCCCAGGAGCCGCCCTCCCGGAGCCAGCGGTCGTAGCTCAGCGACGGGTAGGCGGAGGTGTGGCCCCGGGTCCAGGTGGCACCGAGGGCCGCGGTGGCCCGGGCGGACTCGGAGAGCTTGGTCTGCGAGGCGATGCCCATGCGGTCCTCGAGCTTCTCCGGGAAGCTCACGGCCTCGTTGATGCCCAGGGCGTCGCTGGCCATGGGGACCGAGCGCTGGGGTGGTCGGACCTGCTGGGGGCCGGCCTCTGCCGTCAGGCAGCCGGTGGGCAGGGAGATGCTCAGGGCGCTGGCGGCGGCCAGCAGCGCGGAGGAGATCGAGAGCTTGAGAGCGGTCATGGGCTTGTCCTCACCCGTGCGACGGCTCCCGGGGGGTCCGGGCTTCATGAAGGACCCTTAAGGAGTCTTGTCGCTCCGAAAGGCCCGGCGCAGCTGGTCCCTCAGGATCAGCGCCCGGTTGAAGGTGCTCCGGGTCGGCCCGAACACCAGGGCGATCCCGCCGGCGAACACCGCGGCCGCGAGCATCGGGGACCACTGGGCCAGGTCGAAGCGCAGGCCGCCGTCGGGGAAGCGGGGGAGCATCGGCAGGCCGGTGGCGTAGCGGTGGGTCCAGCCGAAGACGGCCTCGATGCCATCGCCGATCCAGGTCAGCGGTGCGGCCCAGTCGGCCAGCCGGAAGACCATCTCGCCCGGGCCCATGTGGCCGGCGGCCACCGAGACGAACGCCCCCAGCAGCGCCAGGTGGGGCAGGATCGGCAGGACCCCGCGCCAGACGGTGAGCCCGCCCTTGTCGGCGGGCCGCAGCTTCAGATCCTTGAACTTCAGGGGCTCGGCGGCGACGCGCTCGCGGCGGCCGGCCTCCACGTCCTCGGTGTAGCGGAGCAGCTCGGCCGCAGCGGCCTGCAGCTCTTGGGGGGCGGCCAGAGGCCGGTCGCGCCAGGCTTCGTCCATCGGAGCCAGCTTACCCCGGGAGAACCCCGTCAGGACAGGCGGATCCGCCCGGTCTCGGCGGTCAGGCGGCCGACGGGGGCGGCGTGGGCGCCCAGGCCGGCGGTCTCGAGCACCGCAGCGACCTCGTCCCGGGCCTCGGCGTCCGCCGCTACCAGGAGCCCGCCGCTGGTCTGCGGGTCGAAGAGCAGGGCCTCCTGGTCCGCGGTCAGACCCTCGACCCAGCTGGCGTAGCTCGCGGCGTTCCGCCGGGTCCCCCCGGGGACGGTGCCCTGCTCCAGGTAGTGGGCCAGGTCGGTGACCGTGGGCAGGGCGTCGAAGTCGAGCTCGGCGCCCAGGGCCGACCCGCAGACCTCGCTCAGGTGGCCCCCCAGGCCGAAGCCCGTGACGTCGGTCAGGGCGTGCACGCCGGCCAGGCCGCCCAGGGCGGTGCCCGCGGTGTTGAGCTGCTTCATCACCCGGGCGGCGACGCCGTGGTCGGTGGCCAGCAGCTTGCCGCGCTTCTCGGCGGTGGTGAGCATGCCCAGGCCCAGGGGCTTGGTCAGCCAGAGCAGGTCGCCCGCCTGGCCGCCGTTGTTGCGCCGGAGGCGGTCCAGGGGCACGAGGCCGTTCACGGCCAGGCCGAAGATCGGCTCCGGGTTGTCGATGCTGTGGCCGCCGGCCACCGCGATGCCGGCCTCGGCACAGGTGGCCCGGCCGCCGGCGATGACCCGGCCGGCGAGCCCCGGCGGGAGCTTCGAGGCGGGCCAGCCCAGGATGGCGATGGCCACCAGGGGGGTGCCGCCCATGGCGTAGACGTCGCTCAGGGCATTGGCCGCGGCGATGCGCCCGAAGTCGAAGGGGTCGTCGACGATGGGCATGAAGAAGTCGGTCGTGCTGATCAGCCCCCGGCCGTCGCCCAGGTCCACGACCGCCGCGTCGTCCCGCGAGTCGTTCCCCACGAGCAGACGCACGTCTCCCGGGCCGGCGGTCTGACCCTCCAGGATGGCCCCGAGCACCTCGGGGGCGAGCTTGCAGCCTCAGCCAGCGCCGTGGCTGTACTGGGTCAGGCGGACGTCGTCGGGCATGGCGAAGTCATAGCCCGGTCCCGACCCCCAGGGCGCACAGGTCCCCTCCGAGTGAGACGCCCGCCGCGCAGGTCTCCCCCGAGTGAGACGATCTCGTGCGCGATCGGGCCCCTGGGTGGTGATCTGGCCCCGGTGAGGCTCGATCCGGGCCCTGCGGTGGCCCGATCGGCCCGGAAGTGTCTCACTCGGAGGGGACCTGCGTTGGCGCCGTCTCACGCGAGGGGGGCCTGCGTCGTCTGAGGCGCACCCGAGCCCGAGCGCGCGGCGGGCGCGCCCGGGCGGTCGGCGGGGCGCGCCCCGGCAACGGACTGCAAGAGAGTGGCCTGGATCGGCTGATGGTGCGGATCCCATGCCTTGGCACGGACCTTGGAACAGGGGAGGGCAGAACCCACGACCCCGGAGGTCAACATGCTGCTCCTCGCCCTCTCCACCGCCCTCGCCGCCGACAGCTCCTACGGAACCCTCTCCGTCTCGGGGCTCGACCAGGACACGGGAGCCATCGCCGGGGGCAGCGACTGGTACTCCGAGGGCGAGTGCTCCGGGTACCGGCACTGGCAGGCGGACTACACCTTCGGACTGGGCAAGGCCACCGAGGTGGCCCTGATCATGGACTCCTGGGACGACGTGTCCTTCGTGCTGCTGGACAGCAAGGGCCAGCAGGCGGCCTGCTCCGAGGACGGGGACTACGCCGCCGTCAAGGAGGACGCCGCCCTGTGGGCGAACCTGGCCGCCGGCGACTACCAGCTCGTCTCGCTCACCCCCGACAAGCAGTCCTACCCGGCCTACACCGTGACCCTGGACACCTTTGGGACCGAGCCCCAGGTCACCGAGGTCTACGGCACCAGCATGAAGACCACCTCGCCGTCGGTGCTCGGCGTGTACGTGAGCGAGGCCATCGCCAAGGCCCCCTGGTACGGCGAGTGCGGACACGTCGCCGACGCCGACCCCATCACCCTCAAGGTGGACAAGAAGCGCGTCGTGCGGGTGCGGGCCAGCCCAGCCAGCGCCACCTCCGGCATGGACATCGGCATGGTGGTCACCGGCAACGGGACCTTCGCCTGCAACGACGAGCTGTGGAAGGGCCACGAGGACGCCGTCGTCTACACGGAGCTCGAGGCCGGCACCTACGAGATCTACCTGGGGGTCGACAGCGAGGACTACTGGGCCGACACGATCCGCCTCGAAGTCGTCGCCGACTGAACTTGGTAGCGTCGGCCCATGTCCGACGCCGACACCCTGCCGGTCCACGGAACGCTCGATCCGGGGGCCGGCCTGCGGGAGCGCACCGTGCTGGTGAACGCCTGGTCCGTGCACGACCCCGGCCGCGCCGGGGAGCTGATCGAGGTGCCCGCCAGCGGCGCGGTCGTGCTCGGTCGGGGGGTGGGCGACGGACAAGGTCGCGCCCCCCTGTCCCGGCAGCGACCGGGGGGGACCGAGGCCCGCCCCGCCCTGGACGACCCCCACCTCTCCCGGACCGCAGCGGCCCTGTCCCGGGACGGCGACCGCATCGTGGTCGAGAGCCAGGGCCGCCAGGCCCTGCGGGTGCGGGGTCAGCCGGTGGAGCGGGCCGTCCTGAGCCCAGGCGATGTGGTCGAGGTCGCCGACCGCCTGGTGCTGCTCGCCGCCCGTCGACCGGGCGCCCTGCCGCCGTCCTCCGCCCCGGTCCAGGCCTTCGGCGAGCCCGACCGCCACGGCATCGTGGGCGAGACCCCGACCGCCTGGCTCCTGCGGGAGCAGCTCCACCGGGTCGGGGCCGCCGAGCGCCATGTCCTGGTCCTCGGCGAGTCCGGGACCGGCAAGGAGCTGGCTGCCCGCGCCATCCACGCCGCCTCCGGTCGTGGGGACAGCGCCCTGGTCGCCCGCAACGCCGCCACCCTCCCCGAGTCGCTGGTCGACGCCGAGCTCTTCGGCCACGCACGGGACTACCCCCAGAAGGGCATGCCCGAGCGCCGGGGGCTGATCGGCCAGGCCCACCGCAGCACCCTCTTCCTGGACGAGATCGGCGAGCTGCCCGTGGCGCTCCAGGCCCACCTGCTGCGGGTGCTGGACGCCGGGGAGTACCAGCGCCTGGGCGAGACCCGCACCCGGACCGCCGACCTGCGCCTGGTCTGCGCGACCAACCGGGACCCCGAGGCGCTGAAGCACGACTTCCGGGCCCGGCTGACCCTGAGCGTGCAGCTGCGCCCGCTGCGGGACCGGCGGGCCGACGTGCCGCTGCTCATCCGGCACCTGCTCCAGCGGGCCGGCGCCGAAGACCCGGCGCTGACCGAGCGCTTCACCTCCGACAGCGGCGAGCCCCGGGTCTCCACGGGCCTCGTCGCGGCGCTGATGGTCGACGCCCTGCCCCTGAACGCCCGCAGCCTGGAGCGGGCGCTCTGGCAGTCGCTGGTCACCAGCCCGGGCAGCACGCTGCGGCTGACCCCCGAGGTCCAGGCACTGCTCGCGCCCTCACCGGAGTCCGGCCCGCGCCGCCCGGACGAGATCACCGGCGACGTGCTGCTGGACGCCATGGAGCGTCACGGCGGCAAGCGGTCCCGGGTCTGGCGGGAGCTGGGCCTCAAGGACCGCTACGTGCTGCGCCGGCTGCTCAAGAAGTACGAGGCCGAGGGCTACGCCTTCCCGTCGGCGGAGGGGTAGGACCGCACCAGGCGGAAGCCCAGGCTCGAGGCCCGCTGCCACGGCACGGCCTCGCTCCGGGTGGTGGTGCGCAGCCGCGTGAGCCCGAAGTCCCAGCCGCCGCCGCGCACGACCCGCCGCTCGATGTCGCCGTGGGACACGTCGGTGCACCAGTCCCGGGAGTTGCCGGCCAGGCCGCACACCCCGTAGATCGAGACGTCCTGGGGGTGCTCGTCGATGCGGGCGGGCAGGGGCCGGGTGGGCAGGCTGCGCAGGTTGCGGCACCAGGTGGGCACCAGGTGCTCGCCCCAGACGTAGCGGCGGCCGTCGACCCCCCGGGCCGCCTTCTCCCACTCGGCCTCGGTGGGCAGGCGCCAGGGCTGGCCGGTTCGCTCGGCGTGCCAGGCGGCGTAGGCACTGGCGCCGTGGAAGTCGACCATCATGGCCGGGGCGTTCGGGTACCAGAGGTCGCCCTCGGCGTCCTCGCCCACGAGAAAGTGTCCATCGGCGTCCTGGCGCAGGACCATGGTGCCGAGCCGGCCCTCTGATCCGCCGTGGGTCCGGGGGCTGTGGTGCTCGGCCTCCTCCCGCTGGCCGGCGTCGACCAGGGCGTTGAGGAAGGTGATGAGCTCGCCGTTGGTGACCGGGTGCTGGCGCACGACGAAGCCGGGCACCACCCGCGCCGTCGGCGGCTGGCCCTCCTCGTCGGCGTCGCCGCCCAGCAGGGCGGGCCCCGGCGGCACGTAGCGGTCCTCGGGGCCCAGGTCTTCGGGGTGGGGGAGGGGCACGACCGGGCCTCGCCAGGTGCCCAGTCGATCGACGCGGACCGGGTAGCGCACCTCGGCTCGCTCGGGGTGCTGCAGGCGCAGCAGGTAGCGGCCCTCCGGCAGCGTCGCCTCGAGGGGCGTGGTGCCCAGGACCCGGTCCGGCTCCGCGACCAGGCGCCGCCGGACCTCGACGATCCGGTCCAGGTGGACCGTGGCGCCGGGCGGGTCGGTCTCCAGGACCAGGGTGCCGTCCCCTGTGAGCCAGGCAGCGTGGGCGCCCTGGTCGTGGTCCCGGACCAGGCGCTCGTACCGGTGGGCGTCCGCGGATCGTCCCTCGCTGTCCGCTTCGGCCGCGAGCTGCTGGTAGTGGTCCGCCAGGGCCTGGTGGGCCTCGCCGACGGTCGGGTCCTGCTGCAGCGCGTCGTCCAGGGTTCGCACCAGGCCGCGGGACAGGCGCAGGGCCTCCTGGTCCAGCTGGTCCCCCTGCGCCTCCAGGTCCCAGGCCGGGTAGTACGCGGCCTCGTCGGCGTGATCGGGGACCTCGGCCAGGAGCAGCCGGGCGTCGGCCCGACGCTGGCGGGCGGCGGCCCGCAGGCTGTCGACCCGGGGCTGGAGCTTGCGGGCCTCGGCGACCCGACCCAGGGCCTGCTCCCGTCGACGGGCGCCCTCGAGCCAGGCCTGCAGCGCGTGGGCCCACTCCCGGGCGTCGTCGAAGCGGTCCGCGGGGTCCCGGGCCATGGCCCGCTCTGTGATGCGGCGGAGCTCTTCGTCACCGGCGTGGGCCGGCAGGGGCGGCGGCTCTCCCTCGCGGACCTGGAGCACGACCCAGTGGGGGTGGCCGGCGTAGGGCTTCTGGCCGCACAGGACCTGGTAGAGCACGGCGCCCAGGGAGTAGACGTCGCTCCGCGGGCCGAGGCTCTTGAGCTCTCCGAAGGCCTGTTCCGGGGACATGTAGGCCGGGGTCCCGGTGATCACGCCCTGCTGAGTCCCGTCGCTGTCGTCCTCGCTGCGGTCGGTGCTCGGGGGCACCAGGATGCGGGCGGCCCACGCGGCCTCGGGATCGCCGACCACCTTGCCCAGCCCCCAGTCCATCACCAGGACCTGGCCGTGGGCGCCGAGCATCAGGTTGGCGGGCTTGATGTCCCGATGGACCACCCCCCGGGCGTGGGCGTAGCCGACCGTCTCGCCGATGCGGTGCAGCACGTCGATGAGCCGGCGCAGGGGCGGCGGGTGGTCCGCCAGCACCTGAGCCAGGGTGCGGCCGCGGACCTCGTCCATCGTGAAGAAGGGTCGCCCGTCGGCGAGCTCGCCGAGCTCGTGGACGGGGACCACGCCGGGGTGGGTGAGCTGGGCCGTGAGCTGGGCTTCGCCCAGGAAGCGGCTGCGGTTCTCCGGGTCATGGGACAGGGCCGCCTTGAGCAGCTTCATCACCACGACCCGGCGGAGCTGGTGGTCCTCGACCCGGTGCACCACCCCCATGCCGCCGGCGCCCAGTGGGCCCAGGTCGGTGTAGCGGTCGGGCAGGATCAGGCTCACCGGGCGCGCCCTGGGCAGAGGTCGGGCGGGCCCGGCCTGGTGCGGTGCGGGTTCCGGCCTGAGTGTCGTGATCTTGGAGACTTACGGCGCATCAGGGCCCTGGCACGCTCCGTGGAGGAGCAGGGGGTGCCGGCACTGTAGCGGACCCCGCGACGCCGGCTTGACCCCAACCCTGGAGAAGCCATGTCGCTCCTGATCCTCGCCACCGCCCTCGCTCCCGCCCACGCCGACGAGGTGCGCCTGGCGCCGTCTTCCTGTGAGACCGCCATCGTGTGGCCGAAGCTCGACCCCGACCCCGAGGCCGCGCTCGTGGCCTTCGTCGAGCTCGTCGAGGTCGACGGCGCGGTCTATCTGCAGCTCCCCGCCGGCGCCGAGCACCACGAAGGCGTGGCCGTCGACCTGCGCTCCGGCGAGCGCATCGGCATCGTGGCGCCGATCTTCGATGAGCAGGGCATCGTGGCGCCGATCTTCGACGAGCTGGGCATCGTGGCGCCGTTCTTCAGCGAAGGGCTCGGCATCGTGGCGCCGATCTTCGACGAGAGCGTCATCGACCCGGTCTACGACAGTGGCTGGGAGGGCGTGAACCCGGTGCCGACGCCGGGCGCGACCTGCATCATCTGGC
>CAYFPX010000022.1:0-32340 GCA_964344945.1 uncultured Enterobacterales bacterium | reverse complement strand
GGAGATCTGAGTCAGTCCAGCGACTCCCGCGCCGTCCCCAGCGTCCGCCCCATCTCCTGCTCCGCCAGCACCCGCCCGATGTGCTGGTAGACGTCGCGGCTCATCAGGATGTCCAGGTGGCCGCGGCCCTCCAGCAGGACCTCTTCGCCGAAGCCCAGGGCGTTGGTGCCCGGGAGGACCATCAGGTCGTCGGTGGCGGCGAAGCTCACGCAGCGCACGTCCTGGGGCGCCGGCAGGCTGTTGAGGTGGGCCAGGAACGGGCCGTCGGGCTTGAGCTGGGAGACCAGCGCCGTGGGCATCCACTGGGCGGCGTGGCTGCCCAGGTGGGGGGTGCCCAGGGTGATCAGGGTGTCGACCCGCCGGTCGCCGCCGAGCAGCTGCAGGTAGACCCGACTCACCAGCCCGCCCATCGAGTGGCCGATCAAGGTGATGCGACCCCCCTTGATGTGCTCGTCCAGGTGCCGCTTGAGCTCCAGGCCCTTCTCCTCGATGGAGCCCTTGCTCCGGTAGTTGTAGGAGTACTGCCGGGTGTGGCCGTGCCAGCGCAGGTACCCCTGGAGCGGGAAGAACTGGGCCCGGTTGCCGGCCAGGCCGTGCACGAAGACGACGGTGTGGATGTCCTTCGCCCGGCGGGGCCGGTGGCGGCTGGGCAGGAAGCCGAAGCCGAACATCAGGCTGTGGCTCAGGGTCGCGCCGGCTTCGCGGAGCAGGGTGCGGCGGGCCGAGGTGGGGTCGAAGTCCGTGCGCATGGGTGAGCCTATGCGCACGGGCCGCGCCCGCGTGGGTCAGGTCGGTGTCAGACCCGCCGGGGCATGCGCCGCAGCAGCGCGTCCCCCGAGCGCCAGTCCTCCGGATCCGCGCTCGGCCAGCTCGGCACCGGCCACTGGCGCTCGCGCAGGCGCTCGAAGCTGGTCGCGCCCGCCGAGACCATCGGCACGTGCTGGAAGCTCGTGGTCGCGTAGAACATCCGGTAGTGGAAGAAGTTCTTCTGCACCACGGCGTCGGCCCGGCGGGGGTTCACGCCCAGCTCCCGCCAGAAGCGCGGATGGATGGGCAGCGGCGGCCGCTCGGTGATCGCGACGTGGAAGGCGCCGACGTCGAAGCGCACGGTGCGCCCGTAGTCGCCGTCCATGCGGCAGGCGATCGTGCCGCTCAGCGTGACCGCGGGCTGGTCGTAGCCGGGCGTGCCCGTCAGGGTGAGGGTGGTCTCGGTGCCGTCGGGCAGCGACCACGCGGCCGCGAGGGCCGCTGGATCGTGCACCGGCACCAGGGTGCGCAGGCCGCGGTCGTCGCGAGCCAGGGTCTCGAGCAGCCGGGTGTTGCCCCCCGGCGCACCGGCTCCGACGATGTCGTCCATGTCCACCAGGGTCACCGGGCCCGCCCGGCGCCAGGGGCTGTTCACGACGTCGTCCAGGGCCTCGTCGGTGCTGCGGGTCGGGGGCAGGGGCTCCGCCCGCACCGCCCAGGCCCGGTCTGCGAGCTGCTCCGCCAGGTCCGCCGCCAGGGCGAGATCGTCGTCGGTGCAGACGTGGGCGGCCCAGCCGAGATCGTCCGCCGAGGTGTAGGGGTGCACCATGAACAGGCTGGCGCTGATCACCCGGGGGTCCTTCTCAAGGCCCTTCATCCAGCGGAACACGGACTTCATCGGCCTGGCGAAGTGCAGGGTCATGCCCCCGCCGAGCACCAGGGGCAGCTTGCGCCAGGCATGGGCCGGCTGCGTCGCGCCGCGCAGGGCGTCGATCAGCCGAGACCCGGCCCGCCACCCCGTGGGCAGCAGGTCCATGTGTGGGTTGGTGCGGTAGGCGATGAGCACGTCGACCGGCTCGACCAGCCCCGCGGACAGGTTGGCGTGCAGGTCGTAGCTGACCGCCAGCCCCCGCTCCGGCCCGAGCGCCTCCCGCACCCGCCGCAGGAGCACCCCCTCCGGCGCTTCGTCCAGCCCCACCACCTCCATCGAGCCGTGCAGCGCCAGGTAGACCCCGTCGACCTCCCCCGCCTCCCGCAGGCGCCGGACCAGGTCGTCGCAGAGCCACTCGAAGCAGTCCTTTGCCAGGGGCCCGCTGGGCACCGCCAGGCTGGACGCCAGCGGCACGGTCTGCACGCCACCGGCCCGCCGGGCGGCCTGCACGAAGCCCGTCAGCTCCGCGTGGGCCAGGTACCCGACCAGCTCCTTGCCCCGGACCCGGCAGGCCGCGGCGAGCTCGGCACCCGCCATCCGGTGCATGCGCTCGAAGTCCGCCCGGGTGGTGGTGAGCGGGGAGAAGGCACAGGCCTCGTGGAACAGCCGGCCGTAGGCCAGGCGCAGAGGTCGCCCGCCCATCAGGAGAACAGCTCGCCGATGAAGAGCTTGAGGATGGCTTCCCGCACCGGGGGCGGCGCGGCGTTGATCAGCCGGTGGATGTCGGCGCTCTCTTCGGGCAGCTGGCCGTCGGCGATGCCCAGGCCGGCCATGAGCAGGCCAGCGTCGATGCCACCGCCCTGGCCGAGCATCGCCAGCATGCCGACCACCTCGGCGGGCGGCTCCTGGGTCGGCGGCAGGTCCACCAGGCACTCCGCCAGGTCCTGGGCCAGCGCCCCCACGCCCCCGGCGTTGGACGGGTCGATGGTCAGGTGGATGTGGGCCGGGGAGGTGCCGAAGGCATAGGTCGGCTGCACGTGCCAGCCTCGCTTGTTCAGCCGGTCCGACAGCGCGAAGACGTCGCCCTCGGTGGTGGTGAAGGCGAACAGGTTCATGTCCGGCTTCGCGAGCAACCGCACGCCGTCCAGCTGCTCGATCGTGCCGCACAGATCGCCCGTGGCCGACCACATGCGCTGGGCCCGCTCCAGGTAGCCCTCGCGCCCCAGGGAGCGCATGATCGCGTAGGCCGCGCCCAGGGCCGCGACGCTCTTGGAGCCCAGGGTGGTCGCGTTGATGATGCCGTACCCGGTCCAGGTGGCGCAGGCGTAGTACTGGCTCTCCCGCAGCTCGGCGGTGCGCTGGAGGATCACGGAGATGCCCTTGGGGGCGAAGCCGTACTTGTGGAGGTCCGCGGAGATGCTGGTCACGCCCGGCACGGCGAAGTCGAAGGGCGCCACGGCGACCCCGTTGTCCCGCATGAAGGGCAGCACACAGCCACCGACACAGGCGTCGACGTGCATCAGGCAGCCGTGCTCCTGGGCCAGGGCCGCCAGCTCCTCGATGGGATCGATGACCCCGTGGGCGTAGGACGGCGCCGAGCCGACCACGAGCACCACGTCCTCGGTCATCTTGGCGCGGGCGTCCGCGACGTCGGCCCGGAAGGTCTCCGGGTCGACCTCGACCGGGATGATCTCGACCCCGAAGTAGTGGCTGCCCTTGTGGAAGCAGGCGTGGGCAGTGACCGGCAGGAGCATCTTGGGGTGCTCGATGTGGGGACGGTGCTCGCGGGCGTGGTCCCGGGCGGTCTTCACGGCGAGCAGCACGCTCTCGGTGCCCCCGGCCGTGGCGGTGCCCACCGCGCCCTCCGGGGCCTGGAGCAGCTCGAGCATCGCGCCGACGACGAAGTTCTCCAGGCGCCGGGCGCTGGGGAAGACCGTCGGGTCCAGGCCGTTGATGTTCATGCAGGCGCCGAAGGCCTCCCGGGCCAGGGCCCGCTCCTCGGCCCCGGCGTCGTAGATGAAGGCGTAGGCGCGGCCGTCGTAGGGCAGGTCCTGGGACTTCTGGTCGGTGAGGGCGGCCAGGATGGTCTCGCGGCTCTCGCCGTGGTGGGGGAAGCGGGTGCTCATGACGGGGGCTCCTTCGAGGGATCGCGCTTGAGGGGTTCGAGCAGGTGGGTCCACAGCAGGTCGTGCACCGGGCCCAGGTCCAGCCCGGTCATCACGCGCTGGACGACCAGGCCGTCCATCACGGCGCGGACCACCGCGTTCAGGGCGTCGGCGTCGACCGGGTGGATGGTGCCGGCGGCGATGCCCGCGCGGATCTGGTCCGCCGCGGCCTGCCGGTAGGCGGCGAAGACCCGGTTGCCCACGTCGATGATCTCGCCCATGCGCTGCTCGCCGCAGGTGGCGATGGCCTGGGCCAGGAACAGCAGGCGGCCCTCCCGGCCGGCGTGGAATTCGTGCACCGCCAGCACGTTCTCGTAGAGAGCGTCGAGCGGGTGGTCGCAGGCCAGGATGCGGGGCAGGACGTAGGCGGTCTGCTCTCGGAGCAGGTCTTCCAGCGCCAGCTCGGCCAGGTGGCCGCGGGTGGGGAAGTGGTACAGCAGCGTCGGCCGCTTGATGCCCAGGGCCTCGGCCAGCCGGGTGTGGGAGACGTCGACCCCTTCCCGCTGCAGCACCCCGACCGCTCGGCGGGCGAGATCCAGGCGCTTGGCGGTGGCGGGGGGGCGTGGCATCGACTTGACGTTTTGTCAGGTAACCTCATCTCTGACGAAACGTCAAGAAACGAGATCCTGACGCCGGGCCCCCCGACCTCCGCGGTAGTGGAGGTCCTATGTGGACCCTCGCCCTCTTCGCCTGCACCGGCGGGACCGACGACACCGGTCCTGCCGCCGAGACCTTCCCCGCCAGCATCGTCTCCCGGGACGACGGCTGGCTCCGGGGAGACCTGCACATGCACACCACCACCAGCGACGGCGGCGAGGACGTCGCGACCGTCATCGCCCTGGCCGAGTACCTGGCCGATCCGGTCTTCCTGGCGGCCCACCCGGAGTACGCCGGCGACCACCTGGACTACCTGTCGCTGACCGACCACCGGACCATCGCCCAGCAGGTCGACCCCGGCTACCGCAGCGACCAGCTCATCCTGGTCGGCGGCCAGGAGTTCGGAAGCGACGGCCACGCGGGCAACCACGGCGTGAGCGAGTGGGTCGACCACGATCCCGACGGCGACGGCACGTCCCTGGCGGACCTGGTCGCGGCCATCGAAGCCGTGCACGACCAGGGCGGCGCGGTCTCCCCGAACCACCCCTTCCTGTCGTCCATCGCCTGGCCCTGGGACACCACCGAGCACGACGGCATCGAGGTCTGGAATTCCGGCTGGGGCCTGATGGCGCCGGACACCACCCCGGAGCACCTCGACGCGTGGGAGGCGAGCCACGGCATCCCGGCCAGCGCCACCTACCGCCGGGCCGTCGAAGCCGCCGGCAGCGGGTCCGCCTTCCAGGCCCTCGCCTGGCTCGAAGCCCAGCTCATGCGCGGCCAGCACAAGGCGGTCATCGGCGGCAGCGACCGGCACGTGGTGCTGCTGCCCGGCTTCCCTACCACCTACGTGCGGGCCGAGACCGCCGACGAGGCGGGGGTCGCCGAGGGTCTCCGGGACCGCCACACCTTCGTCTCCCGCACCCCGACCGCCGCCCAGGTGTTGGTGGGCGTCGAGGTCGACGGCGAGACCTACGGGCTGGGGGACAGCGTGCCTCTGAGCGGTGCCACCGAGCTCGTGATCGAGGTGCGGGTCGGCCGCGCCGACGGCGGGCAGCTGCGCATCATCGGCGGCGGCGCCGTCGACTCCGACGAGGCCCTGGCCGACACCCCGGTGCACCAGCGCTGGCTGGAGCAGGACGTGGTCGGCGACGACACGACCATCACCCTGAACCGCACGGTCGGGCCCGGGGACTGGTTCTACCCGATGGTCTTCGAGCCGCTGATCGCCCCGGGCGCCACCGCCGCCCAGGAGGAGACTGTGCGCACCCTGGCCGCCCGGGCCGCCGCCACCGCCGAAGAGGACTTCACCGGCCTGGCGACGATGTTCCTGGAGATCGTCGACACCGACGTGCTCTGGAACGGGCTGTACTGCGACCCGGCGCTCTGGGAGGCCGACCGGCTCCAGTGCTTCCCGCCAGACGACGCCGGCCTCGCCAGCTTCTTCGTGCCGGATCTGCTCGACCGCGGGCTGAACGCGGTGAGCGAGGACGGCCAGCTCACGGAGTGGGCGATGGGCGCCCTGGGCTCGCCGGTGCGGTTCGTCGAAGCCGAGTAGCGCTACTCGGCGAGGTGCAGCGCGAAGTCGAAGGCGGTCCCCGGTGCCGCAGAGCCCCGGCACACACCACGGTCCACGGCAGCGACGGCCTGCTCCTGCGCAGCCCGTCCACCGTCACCGCGACCAGCACCCCCTTCGTCGGGTCCACCGGCGCCGACATCACCCTGGGTGAAGGCGCCGCCGAGGTGGTCTACGAGACCGCCGAGTCCACCGACTTCTCCTGCGATGCCCGGGCGCGGACCTGCACCTGGTGAGCCCTCAGGGCTCCCGGTTCACCAGCCCCACCAGCTTCGCCGGCGGCCCCAGCTCCCCGGCCAGGTCCAGCACCAGGTCCCGCCCGCTCAGGGTCCCCGTCGCCCGGTAGTAGGTGCGCGGGACCTCCATGTGGTCCTCGTACCAGACCGCCTGCACCTGCTCCCCGGTCGCCTGGGCCAGCAGCGCATAGGTGACGACCGTGTCTCCGGGCTGCTCGTGAGCCGAGAGCCGGTGCCCGGTCCACAGGCAGGTCTCCGACCCCTTGGCCTTCACCACCTTGGGCTCCAGCCCGGTGTGCAGCGGGTGCATCTGGGCGTTCGGGTCGCCGCCGTCGGCCAGGCCCTTGTCGGCCCAGCACTTCGCGAGCTCCAACACCACGTGCACCTCGCCGGTCTCGTCGGTGACCGTGACCTCGGCGAGGCCTTCCGGTGGCGGCATGAGCTGGCCCGCCATGGCGCTGCCCAGGAGCATGAGCACTCAGCTCCCCTTGGGCTTGAAGAAGCGGATCTTCTTGCCGCCGGTGTTCTCGTTGGTGCCCTTCTTCATCGTGTGGGAGCGCTGGGACTCCGCGGCCCGGTCGGTCTCGGCGCCGATGATGGAGAAGTCCCAGGTCTCGGTGGTGTCGTCGATGGGGGTGACGTCGACGAAGGACGACAGGATGGCGTTGTGGGACTCGTCGGAGCCCCGCCCGCCGAAGCGCTGCCACAAGGACCCCGGACCGGCCTCGCTGTGGGAGATCTCGGTGACGTGCTTGGACTCGTGGACGTGAGGTCGGGCGTGTACCCGGCCTGGAAGAGGTTGTCGTGGAGGAACACCGAGCACTTCCAGAAGCCGTCGTGGCTCGCGTTCCAGTTCACCCGGTACTCCCGCTGCCCGTCGATCTTCTCCGAGCGACGACGGCTGGCTCCCGCCAGGTCCTTGTTCGGGGTGAGGAACACGCCCGCGCCGTCCTTGGGGCCGTCGACCCCCTTGGTGCCGTAGCTCTCGCCGACCCGACCGCTGGCCCGGTCCCGGGCGGCGGTGATGAGCTTGATGCTGGAGCCGCTCGCGAGCTCGCCGTAGAGCGTGACCGCCTCTTCGTAGCTGCCGGCCTTGCGGCGGCACTCGGCGAAGGCGAGCTCCTCGGCGCTGGGGATGTAGAGCTGCACCCCCTGGACCAGCTGGGGGGCGACGGCCATGTTGGCCATCGCGCCGTCGACCTCGACGGACGCCACGTGCTGGTTGAAGGGGATGAGCAGGTCCTCGTGCATGCCGTGGGCCCGGGCGATCTTCTTCCAGGCCTCGCCCTCGCCGTTGTCCAGGTCGGCTTCGGAGACGGTGTAGGTGCCGCCCGGCTTGATGGTGATCTCGGCGATGCTGTCGGCCTTGGCCGGCAGGCTGATCTCCTCCTCGTCCGCGCCCGCGGCGTCGCGGTGGAGGGACGCGTCGGCGCCGCTGCCCACCGCCTGGCCGGCTCCGGCGTAGCGCTCCGACGAGGCGCCCTGGTCGCTGACGCCGCGGCCCTGGCCCCGGCTCTGCTGGACCACGTGGGCGACCTCTTCGAAGACCTGGTCCCTCGACGGGCTGGCGTCCCGGAAGGCCACGGTGTCGCCGGTGGCGAAGGCGTTGGCGTTCAGCGCGTCCATGGCGCCGCGGTTGCCCTGGTAGGCCTGGACGGCGGCGGGGTCGATGCCGAAGGCCGCGGAGACCTCGTCGGCGAAGGGCAGGTCCATGGACCGCCCCTGGAACCCGGCCTGGTCTAGCAGGCCCTGGTCCCGGTCGGCGAGCATCTGGTCCTGGATCGCGGCGTTGCCGACCAGATCCTGGTCGGCGTCGCGGCTGTCCGGTACGGGGCCCGAGGCCGCGCCGGGGGCCTGCCCGCGCCGTGCGCGCTGGCGGAGGAGCTCTTCCTGGGTCGCCATCACGGCCTCCGGTCGGGGCGCTGATCCTAGTCGGCCGAGGCGCCTCTCGATGGGATTATGCACCGCACAGGTCCCCAGCGACCGCAGTCGTCACAGGCGCATCCGACGGCATCGGCCGTGCGGCCCCCTCCCCCTGGTCCCGGACCGGCTACGCTGGTGCCGTGAGCCTGTTCCCAGCCATCCTCCTGGGCCTCGGCTGCTTCGACGTTGCCGACAACACCGTGGGTCCATCGAACCCGGGCGAGGCCTGGCCCCACGACTCCAGGGGCCAGGCCCCACAGCCCGACGACTCCGATTCGACCAAGGTCCGGGAGTCGCCCGAGGTCACCCCCCTCGGCGAGCCCAGCGTCGAGGACCTCTCCCCCGGCTCCGGCATCGTGAACCACGAGGAGGAACCCCCGCCGACCCTGCGCTTCGCGGTCATCGGGGACTTCGGGACGGGGGATGGTCCGGCCGGCGAGGTCGCCGCGCTGGTCGCGAGCTGGAACGTGGACTTCATCCTCACCGTCGGGGACAACAACTACCCCTCGGGCGAAGTCGAGACCCTCGACGACAACGTGGGCCAGTTCTACAGCGCCTGGATCCACCCGTACCAGGGCAGCTACGGCACCGGCGCCGACGAGAATCGCTTCTGGCCCTGCCCCGGCAACCACGACTGGAACTACGAGCTCGAGTGGCAGCCCTACACCGACTACTTCGAGCTCCCGGGCAACGAGCGCTACTACGAGCTGGTCCGCGGCCCCGCGCACTTCTTCTGCGTGAACAGCGACATCCACGAGCCCGACACCAACGCCTACGACGGCGTGCAGGGCCAGTGGCTCGAAGCCGCCCTCGCGGCGAGCACGTCCAGCTGGAAGGTCGTCTTCCAGCACCACCAGGCCTACTCCTCCGGCACCTACGGCGACGACCCCACCCGCCAGTGGCCCTTCGAGGACTGGGGCGCCAACCTGTTCTTCAACGGCCACGAGCACGACTACGAGCGGCTGCACGTCGGCGGCCTGACCTACGTGATCACCGGCACCGGCGGGACCGGCACCCGCTCAGCCGGCACCTTCAACACCGACAGCCAGGCCTTCTGGACCGATCGGCACGGCGCGGTGCTGGTGGAGCTGTCCCAGTCCTGGGGCCGCTTCGTGTCCTACGACACCCTCGGGGCCATCGGCGACCAGTGGTACGAGGCCCCCGGCGTCACCACCGAGGCCGCGGTGCCGTTGTTCCCCCAGGAGACCACCTGGCGCTACCTGGCCGGGCCCGCCGAGACCCCGGCCGGCTGGAACGATCCGGACCACGACGACAGCGAGTGGTACACGGCCGTGGCCCCTGTCGGGGTCGGCGCGGACATCACCACCGAGCTCGAGGACGCCGGCGCCGTCCAGACCATCTACATGCGCTCGTCCTTCGCCGCGTCCGACGTCGACGACGTGATGTACCTGGTCCTGCGCCTGCGGCGCGACGACGGCGCCATCGTCTACCTCAACGGCGAGGAGATCTACCGGGTGGGGCTGGTCGAGGGGGAGACGCCCTCGGCCACCACCCCGGCGGCCTTCGCGGTCGAGGACGAGTGGGAGACGGTCTACAGCGAGACGCTGCTGTGGCCCACCCACCTGGCGGAGGGGCGGAACACCGTCGCCCTCGAGGTCCACCGGGCCGGGGGCGGCGACGGGGACGTGTTCGCGGACATGGCGCTGCTAGCCATCCGTCGGTAGCTACTTCTTGGCCGCCGGCAGCATCTCCAGGATGTCCGCCACCTTCTGCTGGCTCAGCCCGTGGGGCATGTCGCGGTCCACGCTGCCGAGCTTCTCGGCGACCTTGTCCCCGTAGGCGACCATCTGGTCCACGGCGCTCTGGAACTTCTCCAGCTCGGCCAGGGTGAGCTCGCGCTGGACCCCGGACTGGCCCTGGCCCTCGACGGGCTGGATGCCCTCGCTCTGGAGCGCCTGGGTCAGCTCCCCCCGGATGCGGTCCGATGCCTGCTGCAGCCCCTGCTGCCAGTACTCGCCGTAGTGCTTGTTGTAGGACCGGGTGCCCGGGGTGGTGCGCTTGTCGGCGATCCGGCGTGCCAGGCCCCGGAACAGGCCCGGGGCCTGCTCGGCGCGGCGGAAGGCCTCCTGGCGGATGCCGCAGACGATCTGCTGCTGGACCGCCGGGTCCTGGAGCAGGGCGTCGACGATCCGGTCCAGGTCGTTCTGGTTGAAGGTGCGGTCGTTGCCGCCGAGCTTGTTCGGCGCCAGCATGGCGTGCACGTACTCGATGGCCGCTCGCTCCTCGGCGGTCGGGGCGAATTGGGCCTTGATGTCCTCGACCGCGTTGCTCGCGGACTCCGCCAGCTTGCTGCCCCAGGAGCCGATGCTGTTCAGCCAGCCCCCCTCCTCGGGGGCCGGCTTGGCGGGCTTGTCGGTGGCGCCGACCGCCTCCTGCAGGTCCTGGACGGTGCCGGCGGCGGGGGACTCGGTGGGGGCGCAGGCCTCGCCCTCGGCGTGGGCTGGGGTGGAGAGCGCCAGGGACAGCGCGAGCAGGGTGGTCATGGGGGGCGGGGCGGTGCTTGTCCGCCCATTGGCAAGGTCCGTGCCAGTCGATGGAGCTCGGGACGGCGCCGGTCCAGGCACCGGTGGGACGTCGGGATCGGGGTGTCGGGATCCCGGTGCGACAGTGCTGGGTGGGCCTCGCCGGCCCCGACCGGACCCCGTGCTACGTTCCGGACGTGGTGCCCTGGATCGTCCTGATCGCCTGCTCCGACGGGGAGACCGTGTCTCCCGAGGAGCTGACCGGGCTCCGGCTGGAGCCGGCGGAGGCCACCTTGACCGTGCGCGAGGGCGAGCCCGCGGAGGAGGTGCTCGACCGCTTCCGCCGCGGCGAGCCCGCGGAGACCACCTTCGTCGCCTACGCCCAGCTGGGCGACGGCCGCGAGGCCGTCGTGGACGAGGTGAGCTGGGAGGCCTCCAATCTCTCGGCGGGCACCATCGACACCGAGGGTCGCTATCGGACCGTCGACACCCACGGCGGCATCAGCACCATCACCGCCAGCCACCTGGGCGTGACCGGCACCGCCGAGGTCACGGTGGTCTACCAGGAAGACGTCCTGGTCGGCGACGTGGACCCCGCGGTGGTCTCTGCCTTCGAGGCCGGGCTGCCGGCCCTCGACCCGGACCTGGCGCTGACCTACCCGGCGGACGGGGTGACCGTGCCCCGGAACGTCGAGGGCCTCGCCTTCGCCTGGTCTGGCGCCGCCGAGGTGAGCCGCCTGCGCTTGCGCTCGGCGATCACCGACATCTCGATCTTCACCACCGAGGACTCCTGGACCTCCACGGCGGAGCTCTTCACCCAGATCGCCGCGACCAACACCTCCGGCGCGGTCGAGGTCCAGGTGGAGACCGGGCAGTGGGCCGGCGACAGCCTGACCGACCTGGCCTCGAGCCAGGCCCAGGAGCTGCGGGTGAACCGCCTCGACGTGAACGGGAGCGTCTTCTACTGGGCGACCGACAAGGAGTCGATCGTGCGCATCCCCTTCGGCTCGTCGGACGCGACGGTGTACTGGCCGGAGGAAGAGGGCGCTGGTCCCGAGGGCCCGCCATGCGTCGGCTGCCACGTGGTGAACGAGGCCGCGCAGTCGATGGTCGTGACCCACGACGGCATCAACGGCGTGTTCACCACCGTCGAGATCAGCGACGTGGAGTCCCCCTACAAGCGCTACACCTCGGACACCGAGGAGCGGGTGACCTTCAAGGACGTCTCCCCCGACGGCGAGTACCTGGTGGGCGCCGGCAACGGCGTGCTCGCCAGCTGGTACATGGCCAACGGCAGCCGGGTCGACACCTACGAGCAGCTCGACGAGTGGATCACCATGCCCAGCTTCCACCCGGACGGCGATCGGCTGGTGGCGGTGCGCTCACCGCTCGGCCAGACCCAGTCGGACATGGTCTTCACCGGCTCGGAGATCGTGGAGATCCCCTGGGCCGACGGCGTGATCGGCGAGCCCGAGGTGCTGGTCGCGGCCGACGAGACCTGGAACCACTTCTACCCGACCTGGTCGCCGGACGGCCGCTGGCTGGCGTTCAACCGGGCCGAGGGCTCGGGCTACGCCAACCCGGCGGCGGAGCTCTGGATCCTGCCCGCCGGCGGGGGCTCGGCCATCGCCCTGGACCAGGCCAACGGCGACGACGTCGGCAACTCCTACCCGCGCTGGGCCCCCCTGCCCGACGACTCCGTCCAGTGGCTCACCTTCACCAGCACCCGGGACTACCCGGTGCTGTTCGGCGATCGGCCGAACGTGTGGGTCACCGCGGTGGACGAAGAGGTGCTCGCCGAAGGCTTCGACGGCAGCAGCCCGGCCTTCTGGCTGCCCGGGCAGGACCCGGACTCCGACAACCACCTGGCGGTCTGGTGGGTCGAGTAGTGGCCGGCGACACCAGCCGGCACCTGGCCGACAACCTCCGGCGGCTGCGCGAGGCCCGGGGCTTGAGCCAGGGACAGCTCGCCAGGCAGGCGGGCGTGCCCCGGGCGACCTGGACCAACCTGGAGTCCGGCGGAGCCAACCCGACCCTGGCCGTGCTCACCCGGGTCGCCGCCACGATGCGGGTCTCCATCGAGGAGCTCATCAGCCCGCCCAAGGCCGAGACCCGGCACTACTCCGCCGGCGAGTTGGTCCACCGCTCCCGGACCGGGGTGAGCGTGCGGCACCTGCTGCCGGACCCCATCCCCGGCCTGCAGCTGGAGCGCATGGCGCTGCCGGCGGGCAAGCGCATGGTCGGTGTGCCCCACACGCCCGGCACCCGGGAGTACCTCACCTGCGAGCAGGGCCGGGTCGCCCTGACCGTGGCCGGGCAGACCTTCACCCTGGCCCCCGGGGACGTGCTGGTCTTCCGGGGGGACCAGAAGCACAGCTACCACAACCCGGGGAGCGTGGCGGCGGTGGCCTACAGCGCGGTGCTGCTCGCGCCCAAGGTGGGCTGAGGCCGCGCGGTCCAGGCCCGGAGGGCCGCCCACAGCACCTCTGCGGTCGCCAGGGGCCCCCAGGCCGACAGCGTCGCCAGCCCGGTCGCGTCCGCCAGCCAGCCGCCGGCGAGGGCACCCAGGCAGCTCATCGCGGTCAACGAGGCGAAGTCCACGCGCTGGCCCGACCGAGGAAGGCTGGTGCTCGTTTGTCGCCCAGATGGTCACTGTGTTGGCGGGCTACCAAGGGACGAGCGGCGAGACATCGATGTCGTGGTCGGCTGGGGTCCCAGCGGGGAGCGCTCCGCCCTGGATCGGGTGGGGGAGGGGATCGGCCATGGATGGTCCGCGGCTTGCACCAACCGTGGGCATCGTCTCAGGAGGACCCTTCCCCATGCATCGCCTCGCCCCACTCGCCCTGCTCGCCCTCGCCCCCCTCGCCGGCTGTGACGCCCTCGGACTCTGCGAGGACCCGCCCGAGCGCGAGCTCACCGGCGGCGAGCCCGGGCTCGAGGCCGTCGTCGACGGCAACGACGCCTTCGCCTGGGTGCTCTACGACGCCACCGCCGAGGCCTCCAGCGGCAACATCTTCTTCTCGCCCCTGAGCATCTCCGCCGCCTTCGGCATGGTCTACGGCGGCGCCGCCGGCGACACCGCGACCGAGCTCGAGCAGGCATTGGCCGTCGGCCTGCCCGACGACGACTGGCACGGCACGTTCGGCGCCTTGCTCGGGGACCTGGACCAGGGCAAGCGCTGTACACCGGTGGAGTTCTCGATCGCGAACAAGGTGTTCACCAAGGACGGCTTCACCCTGCTCACCGAGTACCAGGACCTGCTCGAGCAGGACTACGACGCGCCGGTCGAGACCTTCGCCGACGCCGACGCCGCGGTGGACCAGGTCAACGACTGGGTCTCCGACGAGACCAACGGCCACATCCCGGAGCTCTTGGAGCAGCTCGCGGGCAACACCGTGATGGTCCTGGCCAACGCCATCTACATGAAGGCGGACTGGGCCGAGCCCTTCGAGGAGAGCCAGACCGTGTCCGAGCCCTTCACCCTGCTCGATGGCGCGTCCGTCGACGTCGACATGATGCACGGCATGGTCGATGCCCAGTGGGGGGAGGTCGAGGGCGGCCAGGTCGTGAGCCTCCCCTACCAGGGCGACGAGCTGGAGATGGTGCTCGCGCTGCCGGAGGCCGACGTGGCCCTGGCCGACTTCGAGGCCTCCTTCATCGCGACTGGGACCGACCACCTGGTGGCGACGCTGACGCCTTCGAGCGTGGACCTGAGCCTGCCGAAGTTCGAGCTGCGGGAGCGCCTGGACCTGATCCCGCTGATGAAGCTGCTGGGCGTCGAGGACCTGTTCTCGTCGACCGAGGCCGACCTGTCCGGCATGACCGGGGGCACCGGCCTCTACGTCGACACCGCTGTGCACGAGGCCTGGGTCCTGGTGGACGAAGAGGGCACCGAGGCCGCCGCGGCGACCGCCGTGGGGGTGATCGAGACGGCTGCGGTAGCGGGCATCGAGGTCGACTTCGACCGCCCCTTCCTCTTCCAGGTCCGGGACACCGTGACCGGGACGGTCCTGTTCATGGGCCGGGTGGCGGACCCCCGCTGAGCGCGACCACGAAGCGGCTGCCGCCGCCGTCGCGGGCCTCGTACCGCACGGCGGCGCCGTGGTGCTCGGCGATCTGCCGCACCAGGAACAGCCCCAGGCCCACGCCGCCGTCGGCGCCCTCCCGGTGGTCGTCGGGGCGGTAGAAGGGCTCGAAGATGCGGGCCTCGTCGCCTGGGGGCACGCCGGGGCCGCGGTCCTCGACCACCAGGGCCGCCGGGGTCACGCTCACGCTCACGTCGGCGCCCCCGTGCTTGTGGGCGTTCTCCAGCAGGTTGCGCACCAGCCGGCGCCAGGACCGGGCGTGGCCGTGGAGCGGGGTCGGCTCACCGGCGACCTCGAGGCCGAGCCGGGCCGCCTCCTCGGCCGCCAGGCCCAGCAGGTCGAGGTCCGCGAAGCCGTTGGTCCCGTGCGTGCTGGCGAGGCGACCCGCCAGGAGCAGGTCCTCCACGGTGCCGTCGAGCTCCTCGATGTCCAGGGCCATGGCATCCAGGGTCTCCGCCGAAGCACCCTGCTCGTCCCGCAGCAGCTCCAGGGCCAGGCGCAGGCGGGCCAGGGGGCTGCGCAGCTCGTGGCTGGCGCTGGCCAGCATGCGCCGCTCCTGGGCGACCAGGGCCTCGACCCGCATGGCGGCGCGGTTGAAGCTCGCGGCTACCGCGGCGAGCTCGTCTTGGCCGTCCACGTCGGCCCGCGCGCTCAGCTCCCCGCCCTCGAAGGCCTCGATGCCCTCCTGGAGCTGCTCCAGCCGGCGGGTGATGCGCCGGGCCAGGGGGTAGCTGCCGGCGGCCAGGGCGGCGAAGAGCACCGCCAGGGTCATCGCCTGGGCCCGGTGCCACTCGGCCCAGAGCTCCGGGTCGTGGTCCTGCTTCCAGGGGGGCGGGTGCTCCTCGTGCCAGGCCTTGTAGTCGATGGACGAGGGCCGGAGCAGCCGCGCGGTGCCCCCCGCGGCCAGCACGGTGAACAGCAGCACCCCGACGATGGCCAGGTAGATCTGCAGGTAGAGCCGCTGGCGGACGAGGCGTCTCATCGCTCGGTCCTCATCCGTCCTGCTCGCTGGCGAAGACGTAGCCGACTCCGCGCACGGTCACGATGCGGCGGGGCTGCTTGGGGTCGTCCTCGATGGCCGCGCGGATGCGGCTGATGTGCACGTCGATGCTGCGGTCGAAGGCGTCGCGGTCCTCGCCCCGCACCGCCTGCATCAGGGCGTCCCGGGTCATGACCCGGCCGGCGCGGCGGGCCAGGGCCGTCAAGAGCTCGAACTGGTGGCTGGTGAGGCGGCAGGGGGCGCCGTCCAGGCGGACCTGGCGGGCGTCGGGGTCGATCTCCAGGCGACCGAAGCGCAGGACCGGTCGGGTCTCGGCGCGGGGGGAGCGGCGGCGAAGGATGGCCTTGAGCCGGGCCAGCAGCTCCCGGGGGTTGAAGGGCTTGGGCAGGTAGTCGTCGGCGCCGAGCTCCAGGCCGATGATCCGGTCCAGCTCGTCGCCGCGGGCGGTGAGCATCAGGATGGGCAGGTCCGACTCCGCCCGCACGGTCCGGCAGACGTCGAAGCCGTCGCCGTCGGGCAGCATGACGTCCAGGATCAGGGCGTCGTAGGCGCCGCGGCGCAGGGCGGCGAGGCCGGTGGTCACGTCGGCCCGGTGGTCGACGGACCAGCCGCGCTCGCCCAGGTAGGTGCCGAGCATGGCGGCCAGGCGCTCGTCGTCGTCGAGGATGAGCACGCGGTCCGCCATGCCGGGCATCCTACTCAGCGCCCGTGCCAGTCATTGGCCAGGTCCACGAGCTCCTGGCGCTGGTCCGGATCCAGGATGGCGCTCAGGGCCAGCAGGGAGTCGAGGTGGGCGGCGCTGCCGTCGTCGATCAGCTGGAGTCCGTCGGTCCGCAGCTGGGCGATGGCGTCGGGGTCCACGGTCTCCTGGGCCAGCTCGTCGAGCAGGGCGTTGCGCAGGGCCTGGCCCTCGAGCCGGTGCTCCACCAGCTCGGGGGCGGTGTCGGCGATCAGCTGGTCGACGGCGTCGCGCTGGGCGTCGGTGGCGTCGACCTCGTCGAGCAGGAAGCCCGCCCCGCGCTGCATGCGGGCCTCGACGGCCTCGACGGTGATCTCGCCGCCGCAGGGGCCGTGCCAGCCCGCGGGGCCACCGGTGGCCGCGACGGCCGCGGTGCCCAGGGCGCCGATGGTGAGGAGGCCGCCGGCGAAGAGGCCGGTGTAGAAGCCCTTGCGGTTCTTGCGGGAGGTGTTCGGGGTGTCGCTCATGTCGGTCTCTCCGGGAGGGGCCGGGGGGTTCGGGTCCGGCCACGCACCCAGGTTCCACACCGCCTCTGTCCACTCTTTCTCCGCCGTGTGAAGTTGTGTAAAGCCGGCCCGGAGGTGTGGTGTGTGCGGTCGCTTCCTGATCCAGTACGAACTCTCGATGTTCGCCCGTGCCTTTGCCCTGGAGGATCGCTTCCCGGAGAGCGTGGTGTTGCCCTTCCCGGTGGTGCGTCCGGGCTCCGGCGTGCCGGTGGTGGTGCGGGACGACGAGGGCCGCCACGTGTCCCGCGCGATGCGCTGGGGCTTTCCCGCCAGCTGGCTGGCGCGACAGGGCAAGGACATCTGGCGGGGGCCGATCCTGTTCAACGCCAAGATCGAGAAGGCGCTCAAGGGCGGGTACTGGAAGGAGCCCCTGCGCCAGCGGCGGTGCCTGGTGCCGACCAACGGCTACTACGAGTGGCTCGAGGTGCCGGTCGAGGGCCGCAAGAAGCCCGACCGCTACCCGGTCCTGGTCGCACCGACGGGCCAGGAGACCCTGACCCTGGCGGGGATCTGGGGCAGCTATGCGCGGGGGGAGGAGACCGTGGACTGTGTCTCCATCCTGACCTGTCCGCCGAACGAGACTGTGTCGCCGCTGAGCGATCGCATGCCGGTGGTGCTGCCGCCGGAGGCGTGGGAGACCTGGCTCGATCCCGAGGCCGAGGACGCGGCGATCGACTTGCTCCTGGTGCCGGCGCCCGCCGCGGCGGTCGAGGTCCGGGCGGTGAACCGGAGTGTGGCCGGGGTGAAGCAGCCGGGGCCGGACGACCTGGTGCCGGACTGGTCGCTGGCGGAGGTAGCGCCGGAGCTGGTGGCGGTTCCTTCAGGCGGCTGAGCGGTCTCGACCCTTTCGGCGGGCTCGCTCGATCACACCGCCCTTGTGCACGGCCCAGAGCTCGCCGTGCTCGTCGAGGAACAAGCCGACGTGGCCCTCGTGGCCCGCGGCGTGGTGGGCCGTGCAGACCGTGACGAGGTTCCCCTCGCTGTGATCCCCGCCCTGGGCGAATGGTCGGAGGTGGTGCAGGTCGAGGAAGAGGTTGCACATGCAACCCGGGAAGACGCAGCGGTAGCGGTCGCGGGCCAGGACCGCACGGCGGGTGCGCTCCGGGACGTGCCGTCTGAGGGTGCCCCGGTCGGGGCCGTCGGTCAGGTCGACTACCTCGCCGTCGTCTGCAGCCTGGGCGGCGACGTGGTCCATGACCAGGTGGTCCGGATGTTCCGTCTGGGCGCAGTCCGGGCACTTCGTGAGCACCGTACGGTGCAGGGGCTCGCTTGGAGGCCGCTCGGCCTCTTCGCCGAGGGCCTTTGCCGCTCTCCGGATGACGAGTCCAAGCAGCCGACCGTCGTCGAGGTCCTGCTCCCGGAGTCCGGTCTGGGCTCGTAGCAGCGCCAGGGTCTTCTCCAGCACGTCGCAGTCATCGGCTTCCAGGAGGAAGGAACGCCGACGGCGCGGTGGTCCGAGGCAGGCCGCATCCGGGTCCGGCGGTGCGTCGCCCTTGCAGACCGCGTCCACCTGTCGCTCCAGCTCCCGGTTCGAGGTCTGGGTTGCACGTGCAACCCACTCGTCGACGTTCTCGGCATCGGCGACCTGGAGCAGCAGTCGGGCCTTGGTCCAGGGCAAGGAGCCGTCAGCGAAGGCCGCTTCGAGCGCCGGGAGCGCTGGCGCCTCGCGAGCGAGCTTGAGCAGGGCCTTGAGCTTGAAGGCCCGGAACTCGAGGCAGTCGCGGCCGTAGGCGGCCATCGAGGGGTAGCCCAGCTCCAGGTAGAGCCTGCGTTCCTTGACTTCGAGGAGGAGGGTGGCGAGGCGGTGTTCGGCAGCACGGGAGGTGGCGAGGGCTTCGAGCAGGGCGGCGTGGAGCTGGTGAGCGTCCATGGGATCTCCGGGTTGATGAGGGCGATTTGCCCTTGCAAGTCCCACGCCACTTTCCGCTCCCGTGCGTCGCCACTTCGAGACCCCGTCTGCCTGGAAGGCTTCACGACTGTCGAGGAAAGACCTGCTGAATTGACAGCTTCGCGTCTCGCCACCGCCGCCCCCTCAGCGGCTGGCGGCACACCGACCGGCGATGCAGGTGATGGGCTGTTCGCCCTCCAGCTCGAAGGCCTGCCCCGTCGCCTCGAAGAAGACGTCGTTCGGCGCGTTGTCCTCGGCCCCGGAGTCGTCGCCCCATGCGCAGCCGTGGCTCGTGAGCGTCGAGTAGGCCGCGAGGTAGGCGCCACCCCCGGCGGTCGCCGTGTTGCCCTGGACGCTGGCCTCGCCGCCACCACCGGACTCACAGGCGACCTCGGATCGCCAGGCGTACACGCCGCCACCCCACGGGCTCTCATTGGCCCGGACGGTGCTGCTGCCGAGCTGCAGCGAGGCGGACTGCGCGAACACACCGCCGCCTGCGCCACTGGAGGAGTTCTCGTGGATGTCGGAGTCGACGAGGTCCAGCGTCCCGAATTGGAGGTAGATCCCGGCGCCGAGGCTCCCTGTGTTGCCGCCGTCCGTACGGTCGTCGAAGCGCAGGTGAGCGTGACCTGGGCGACCGGGTTGTCCGCAGGGACGAAGTCCGCGGAGAGGTCCTCGGCCGTGCCGTCGGTCCGGGTGAGCGTCACCCGACCCGGCGGGCAGCTGAAGCCGCGACGCTCCGGCGCCGTGAGCCTGCCCGGGGTCTCGTCCGGCGTGTCGGAGTCGGCCGAGGTCCCGGTCTCGACGGTCGATGCCTGTCCCGAGGCCGCTGTCCCCTGGGCGCCGCCTCCAGGACTGTGGCAGGCGAGGAGGAGCACCGTGGGGAGCATGTCCGGAGCATAGCCCCGTCCCGGCCAGCCCGCTGACCGCCGCCGCCCCCGCGTAGTCCACCGTGAAGTGGGCCACCCCGGCCTCGTCGGAGAAGGCCGCCAGGGGCGGCTGCTCCGCCAGATGCAGCAGCACGGGCACCCCGGCGGCCACCTGGCCCGAGCGCCGCACGTTCACACGCAGCTCGGCCGGACCGCGCCGCTCGCCGACCGGCAGCGGCGTCACTCCGTGCCTTCCCAGCAGCTCGGCGAAGGACGCCCCAAGCTGCTCGACATCCGCCGGCACCCCGGCGCCGCCCCCGCGACGGGTGTAGACGTGCGGCAGCAGCAGCCCCGTGCCCCATGGCCGGTGGTAGCTCAGCAAGGGATCCAGCCGCTGGGCCAGGGTCTGACCGGCCACCACGTGAGGCGGCCAGGGCAGCTCGTTGATCCAGGCCGCGACCCGCTTCCGGGAGATGGCCTCCTGGAGCCGCCGCTCGTCCAGGCCCTGGCTGTCCCGGCCGTAGAGCAGGGCGTGGTCGCCCTCGAAGGGGACGTACAGGCGCGGCCAGGCGGTGACGGCGTCCTCCTCCTGGCTCCACAGCAGGATCGACGGGTGGTCTCCCCGGCTGTCCGCAATCGCCTGGTTCGTCTCGGCGATGAACCCGGCCAGCTCGGGCGTGAGCGCCCCCGGGCGGTCGTTCCGCGCCACGCCGGCACACCGCGGCGTGAACACCACCGGCAGCCCCAGCTCGTCGGCGGCCTCGAGCACCTCGGCGCTGTGGATCACCCCGTGCAGCTCCACCGCATTGGACCCGGTCCGGCTCACCCAGGCGGCCAGATCCGCCAGCTCCTGGCGCGGGTCGGCCCGGCCCGGCACGTAGCGCTGGGCGGCCAGGTACAGCGGCTCGCCGTCGAGGGTCAGCTGCCGATCGGTCTGCTCCACGTCGCGCACGCCGAAGCGCAGCCAGGCGGTCCCGCCCCCCTCGAGCTCGGCGACCAGGGTCTGCAGCTGGGGCGACTCGGCGCCGCCCAGGGTCCAGCGCGGACCCTCCCAGCTGCCCTGGACCGACCCGCGGCCGGCGTCGTCCAGGGTCAGGTCTGGCAGCTCGGCGAGCACGGCGCCGTCGCGGACCACCTTCAGGGCCACCTCCCGGCCCGCCGCCTCGCCGCCGCTGACCGCCACGGTCAGGGTGCCGCCGTCGGCGGTCACAGCCAGGTCCGTCAGCCGGGGACCGCCGCCCACCACCAGCGCCGCGCTCCCTCTCGCCGCCGTCCACCCCTGCCTCGGCTGGTCGTAGGTCCACGCCTTCAGCTCCCCCTCGACCACGTCGCCGGCCTGCACCGCGTCGAAGCGCAGCGCCAGCTGCTGGCTCCCGGGCTTCAGCTTCCCGCTCAGGTCCAGGGTCGCCGGCCACAGCCCGCCCAGGACCGAGTCCACCTGGACCCCGTCCACAGAAGCCGTCACCCGCCACCCCGCCGCGTCGGCCTGCAAGGTCACCGGCGTGGCCGGGTCCCAGTCGTCGGGCAGCACCAGCCTCCGCCGAGCCGTGAAGGGCTTCCGCTCCCCCGGCGCCGGCAGCTGCACCCGCCCGCGATCCCCGTCCCAGGTCCCGTCCAGGCCGATCACCAGCCCCGGGGTCAGGCCCGTCGCCAGCGCACCGACCTCGACACCCAGCACCGGAGCGGTCCCGCCCTCGGTCGGCGCCTCTCCACAGGCCGCGAGCAGCAGCAGGCTCAGCGTCGCCAGGTCACCCTCAGATCCAGGCTCGCCAAGCTGCGCTCCCGACCGGCCAGCGGCACGGTCCCACCGAGCTCGATGCCGTAGGCACCGCGGAGCACGAAGCGGGCGGCCGCGCTGACTGCGAGCTGGTCCACGGGCGCATCGTAGCCGAATCCGCCGGTCACATCGGCCACCAGCGCCACCGGGTGGGCGAGCCGCACCTGGGCGCCCAGGCCGAGCTGGGCGCCGCCCTGGGGGTTGCCGGGGCCTTCGCTCAGGCCCACGGTACCGAGCAGGCTGGCGTAGCCGTGCACCCGGACCCGCCAGTGGGGGGCCATCGCGCCCGCCAGGCCCACGTCGGCGCTGTACGGCCAGGCGTTGGTGTACAGGCCGGTGGCGGTGGGCAGCACGATCTTGCCGCTGGCGGCCAGGGCGAAGGTCGGACCGACCAGCAGCAGGTGGCTCATGCCCAGGGAGGTGTGGCCCAGGCCGGACCGGGTCGTCGAGATCGCCCCGATCACCTGGTCATAGCGGAACAACTCCAGCGCCCCGAAGAGCTCGGTGCGCTCGCTGATGCGCATGGAGCCGTCGAGGGTGACGTTGGCGGAGAGGTGGCCGTAGAAGTTGGCCAGGTCGACCACCGCCTGGCCGCCGCCGCCCAGGGCGGCTTCGTTCCGGGCGCACGCCCGGTGGCCCCGGCCCAGGTCGCCGTCGTAGGGGCTGGCGGTGATCGGGCCGACGGCGATGCCGTCGTCGATCTCGCACGGGTTCGCCAGGGCCGCGCCGAGCAGCAGGGTGGTGAGCATCAGTTCACCCCCCCAAAGCCGTTGCCGTCCGGGTCGAAGACGAAGGCGTTGGTGTAGGCGTTGGGGGCCCCGCCGGGCACGACCGCTCCGAAGATGTGCAGCGGGTCCTCGCGATCGGCGGGCACGACAGGCTCGGCCAGCGGGCCCACGTCGTCCAGGCAGCTCGTGTCCTCGGGCTCCTCGGTCAAGTCCGTGACGTCGCGCCAGTCGATGGTGCCGTCGCCGTTGGTGTCGCCGGTGTCGGGCATGCCGTCGCAGTCCAGGTCGGCGTTGTCGACCAGGGGCGTGCCGGCTTCGACCACCAGCCAGGCATCCTGGCCGGCGGGCAGCAGGTCGGACAACCACAGCTCACCTTCGTACCGGACCAGGTCGTCGGTGCCGAAGGGATCGGCGGGCTGTGGCAGGTCGGTGATGGTCTCGACCACCTCGCCGTTGACCACGACGCGGATCTCCTCGACCGGGACCCACGGCGCCGCCTGCACCGTCAGGTCCATCCACATGTTCTCGGCGCCCTCGGTGGGCGTGATGCTGGGCGGGAGCGCGAGGGGCCCGGAGGCGCGGAGCCGGGCATCGATGACCGGTCCGTTCGTGCCGGTCATGCGGCCGTCCCGCACGGCGGCGTTGAACTCGGTCTCGTCGAAGTCCGCGACGGTCGACAGGGTGTACACCAGGGTGCGCGGCACGCCCATCACGTTGCCGCCGACCGTGTGGCTGTCGCTGTTCGCCGTGCCGCCCTTGGGGAAGCCCTGGTTGAGCAGGTAGTGCCACAGGGCCCGGTTCTGGATGAAGACGTGGTTGTCCGAGCCGTTCATGACCTCGGTGGCGTGGAAGTCGATGTTGGCGAAGTCCGCGCCCGGTGGGGTCCGCCGGATGATCGACTGGCCGGTGCCGTCGTACGTGTCGGGCAGGTCCTGGGTGAAGTCCACGCCCATCGCCGAGAACCAGCCCAGGTCCCGACCGGACTGGGCGGCGTACCAGGGGTGGTTCATCTGGGCGACGGCGGTGTCGCCGTCCCAGCCCCGGGCGGCGTGGCGGGTCATGACGGTGCCGGGCTCGGCCAGCTCGTCCCAGCCCGCGCCCCGGTAGGGGTGGCTGAGGTCGAAGGGGACGGGCCAGAAGTTCCAGTGACCCATGACCTGGGGGAAGTCGTAGTCCTCGCGGATGTTCCACAGGATGTGGCCGGTGGACTCGGTGCCGGGCATGGCGACCAGCCGGTCGTAGGCGTCGAGGTCGCTCATCGCCTGGGCGTAGTCGTTGTTGGTGTCGTGCTCGGTGATGGCGATGACGTCGAGTCGGCTTGCGAGCCAGGCCCGGACCCGGTCGTGGTCGCTGATGCTGCTGTCGAAGCTGGCGGAGCCGTGCACGTGGAAGTCGGCGTCGAGCGTGCCCTCGGGCTTGAGCGCCAGGGTCTCCAGCTCGAACTGCAGCCCCTGGACCGACCCCGCCAGGACCTCGACGTCCTGGATCCGGGCGATCGTGCCGAAGGGCCCGATGCCCGCGTAGAGGTCGTAGGTCCCCGGGGGCACCAGCACGTCGGTCGGGCCGCTCACCAGCGCCCGGTTGCAGGCGGGGGAGTCGTCGTTCGGGTTGCCGAGCAGGGGCGCACAGCTCCAGAAGTTGTCGTGGAATTGCCGGGGCACGGCTTCGGGGCTCGAGGCGTCCGACGGGTAGAAGAGCACCAGCACGTGGTCTTCTTCGCCGTCGACGGTGGCGTTCAGGGTCAACCGGCCCACCGGGTCGATGGCGATCTCCCCCACGTCGACCGGCGCGATCTCCACGCTGGTCTCCACACTCGCCACGATGTCGCCGAAGGCCTCGACCTCGAGCACGTAGCCGCGGTCGGTGGGCACCCGGACCTCGAAGGTGCCATCGGCCGCGGGCCGGGCCTCGGTCCAGGGCACCCGGTTCTCCTCCGGGGTGGTCAGGCTGCCCTCGGAGATCACGATGCTGGCCCGGGTCGGGTCGTCGAAGGTGCCGACAGCGCCTTCGGCCACCACCTGTCCCTGGATCGTGGTCCAGGTCGTGCCGTCGAGCTGCTGGAGCAGCTCCAGGGCCAGGTCGCTGGCCACGCTGACCGCCGAGCCCTCGGCCGCGGCGATGAAGCGCTCGTAGATCGTGTAGTCCCGGGGCATCACGATGCGCCGCTCGGGGCCGATCCCGCTGACCTCGGGGCTGTGGAAGCCGGTCAGGTCCTGGCTGTCACAGGACACCACCGCGTAGCTGGCGGCCGGATCCGAGTGACCCGCGATGACCGCGTAGGGGGTGCTGCGCACGGCGTCGGGCACGTCGGTCAGGCCCCAGGCGGGCTGATCGAAGCCCGTGCCGGGGGCCGGGGTGAAGGGCAGGGTCTCCCGGCCGCCGTAGTACCAGGCGTCCAGTGGGTACCAGGTCTGGGGGTCGGGCTCGCCGTTGTAGACCTCTGTGCGCACCCGGATGCCGGGCTCGCAGGGGCGGATCTCGTACCGGGTGGCGACCACCGTGTCGGGCCGGCCGTCGAGGGTCCCGACGAACTGCACGCCCTGGACGTCGCCGTCGCGGATGAGCTCGGCCCGGGTGTAGTGGGCGGCTTCGTTCGGCAGCAGGCCGACCACCTGGAAGACGTTCCGCAGGCTGTCGTTGTCGGCGCCGACGGTGGTGAAGTCGAGCAGGGTGCCGCCGGTCGGCGCGATGTAGTGGGGGTGGTCCAGGGCATCGATGACCGCGGTGACCCGGTCGTTGGACAGCACGTAGTCGCCGGGGGAGGCGAGGGCGTCCATGCCGCCGGGGAAGCTGTCGCCGACCTCCAGGATCGACACGTCGCTGGTGCCGCCTTCGCAGGTGTAGACGATGTCGTCGCCGCAGGGTGAAGGAACGACGCAGCCCTCTTCGCCGCCGAGGCAGCCGAGGGTGTCGCAACCGCCGAGGAGTGCGAGGACCAGCATCTAGGCGTCCGTCCGAACGAGGCCGAAGTAGTTCGGGGTCTCCTTGCCCTTCTTGATGGCGCGACCGATGACCACGTGATCGCTCACCTTGCGCACGACGTCGATCATGTGGCCGTAGACCAGGGTGGAGACGCCGGAGGTGTTCGACCTGGGTGCGGGGAAGGCGTCGGGGGCGCTGGTGGGCTCCCAGACGTAGTCGAACCAGACCTCGCCCGGCACGTCCTCGGAGGGTCGGACCTGGAAGTGGCCGGGGCCGGTGAACCAGGACCAGGTCTGGTGGTTGTAGCCCTGGACCCGGTCTTCGTGGACCGTGAGGCGCTTCTGGAAGCCGCGGAAGGCGAGCAGGCTGTTCCAGCCTTCGTGGACCACGACGTCGCCAGTGCCCCGGTGCAGCTCTTCGACGGTGAGGGTGCTGCCGGCGCAGAGGGTATAGAGCGCGGCTTCCTCCTTCCCGGAGAGGCTGCGCAGCCAGGCCACGCGGGCGGCGTGGTCGGCGCGGTCGAGGGCTTCGGCGAGGGCTTCTGCGGTGGTGTCCGTGGGGCGCGGGATCATCGGGACCTCCAAGTACCCGTCCTAACCCGGGAACGTGTGGGCACCGGGATAGACCGCCCGCCCCATGGACCTCCAGCCGCTCATGACCAGCTTCCGCGCCCGCAGCACCGACGCGGTGTGGAGCGCGGGCTCGCGCCTGGCCCGGGCCGGCTGCGTGCGCGGGGTCTCCGCCGACGACGAGGAGATCACGCTCTCGGTCAAGGTCGCCGGTCGCGACACGGCGCTCGAGGTGAACCTGTGGCCCGATGACGACGACTGGTGCTGCGAGTGCGGCGCCGAGTCCTGCGCCCACGCCGCCGCGGCGCTGATCGCCACCCACCACGCCCGCAAGCAGGGCCAGGCGCTGCCGACCCTGGCGCCCTCCGGCCGCACCTTGCGCTACGACCTGCGCCGCCAGGGCCGGGAGCTGGCGGTGATGCGCAAGCTGGTCAAGGCCGGGGTGGAGGAGCCCTTCAACGGCCGGATCGTGAAGGTCGAGGGCGTGCACACGACCGACGGCGACCTGGTCGCGGACCAGGTCCTGCGGCTGGGAGACCGCAACCTGCCGGCGGTGGGGTGGCGCCGCATGCTGGCCGCCTGGGCGGACCACGGGGCTGCCGTGACCCTGGACGGCGAGCCTGTGCAGGTCTCCGCGGAGCCCGTGGACCCGGTGGCCGTGCTCAAGGACCACGGGCCCGGCTACCGCCTCTCCCTGCACCGGGCCTCCGAGGTCAGCGAGAGCTGGCGGGGTGGCGTGTCCCGGGTGGGCGACACCCTGCGGCCCAGCAGCGATGGCGGCCTCAGCCCGGATCAGCGGGCGGCCCTGGTGCGGGGCCTGGAGTTCACGCGCGGCGACGAAGCGCGGCTGGTCGGCGAGATCCTGCCCCGCCTGCGCCGCACCCTGACGGTCAAGATCAAGACCGACCGCCTGCCCAAGGACGTGCTCACCGTGCCCCCCCGCGGGCGCGTGCGGCTCTACGACCGGGGCGACCGGGGGCTCGGGGTCCTGGCGGAGGTGGTCTACGGCGACCCCGTCGTGGCGCGGGTCGTCGAGGGACAGCTCGTCCGAGAGGGCGACCGGCTCTGCGTGCGGGACACGGCGGCCGAAGCGGGCCTGCGCCACCGGCTCGACGCCGCCCTGGGCGTGCCCATCGGCCGGCCCTGGCACCTCGAAGGGGAAGACGCGGTGCGCTGGGTCAGAGACCGGCTGCCCCGCTGGAAGGGCGAGGTCGACGGCTCCGCGGGCCGCTGGAGGGTGCGCCGGGAGCCGGCGTGCATCGGCCTGGCCCGGACCACGGGAGGCGTTGGTCTGCGGCTCGAGGGCGACGCCGATCCCGGCGAGGTCCTGGCGGCCTTCCGGGAGGGCCGGACCCTGGTGCCCCTGCTCGACGGCGGCTGGGCCCCGCTGCCCAGGGGCTTCGTCGAGCAGCACCTGGACCTGCTCGAGGACCTGGTCGCTGCCCGGGAGGACGACGGCACCCTGCCGGAGCACGCGGTGGGGCCCGCCGCGGAGCTCGCCCAGGCCCTCGACCACCCACCGCCGGCTGCCCTGGAGCGCCTGCGGGGGCTGCTCGCGGACGGCCTGGAGGAGCTGCCGGCGCCCCGGCTGCCCGAAGACCTCCGGGCCGAGCTCCGCCCTTACCAGGTCGACGGCGTGCGCTGGCTCCAGTTCCTCGCCCACGCCGGCCTGGGCGGCATCCTGGCCGACGACATGGGCCTGGGCAAGACCCTGCAGACCCTGGCGGCGGTCGACGGGGCCGACGGCCCGGTCCTGGTCGTCGCCCCCACCTCGGTCCTCCGCAACTGGGCGGCGGAGCTGGACCGCTTCCTGCCCGGTCGGCGCCACTGCATCTTCCACGGCCCGCGCCGGAAGCTGGACCCCGACGCGCAGTGGGTCTTCACCTCCTACGCCCTGCTCCGCCTCGACGACGCCCTCCGCCAGGTCCGCTGGCACACCGTCGTGCTCGACGAAGCCCAGGCCATCAAGAACCCGGAGAGCCAGACCGCCCGGGCCGCCTTCGCCCTGTCGGCCGACCACCGCTTCTGCCTGACGGGCACGCCTGTCGAGAACCGCCTCGAAGAGCTCTGGAGCCAGCTCCACTTCGCCATGCCGGGCTTCCTCGGCGGGCGCAAGGGCTTCAAGCAGCGCTTCTCCCTGCCGGTGGAGCGGGGAGACCGCCGGGCCATCGCGACCCTGCGCAAGCGCATCGGCCCCTTCGTGCTGCGCCGGCTCAAGGAAGACGTCGCCTCGGATCTGCCGCCCCGCACCGACATCACCCTGCGGGTCGCCCTGTCCAGGGACCAGCGGGCCATCTACGACGCCGTGCGCGAGGCCGGTCGGGAGGAGGTCGCCCGGGCGCTCTCCGCCAACCGCACCCTCGACGTGCTCGAGCAGCTCCTGCGCCTGCGCCAGGCGGCCTGCCACACCGGCCTGCTGCCCGGCGATCGGCCGGACCACTCCGCCAAGCTCGACGAGCTCATCCTCGCCCTCGACGAGGTGGTCGGCGGTGGCCACAAGGCCCTGGTCTTCTCCCAGTGGACGGGCTTCCTGGACCGGATCCAGGACGCCCTGGACGACTTCGGCCTGGCCTGGACCCGGCTCGACGGCAGCACCCGGGACCGCCAGGCGGTCATCGACGCCTTCCAGTCCCCGGCGGGGCCGCCGGTGTTCCTGCTGTCACTCAAGGCCGGCGGCACCGGCCTCAACCTCACCGCCGCCGACTACGTCTTCCACACCGACCCCTGGTGGAACCCCGCGGTCGAGGACCAGGCGACGGACCGGGCCCACCGCATCGGCCAGACCCGCCCGGTGGTCAGCGTGAAGCTCATCGCCGAGGACACGGTCGAGGAGCGTATCGCGGAGCTCCAGGAGGCCAAGCGGGCCCTGGCCGAGGCCGCCGTCGGCGAGGCCGCCCTGCTGGGCCGACTGAAGGCTTCCGACCTGGCGTCGATGTTGCAGTGAGGCCGTTCGACGTGCGGCGCTGACCCTGGCGATCAGTCCGCTGCGGCCACCGCGTGGCGCTCGGACTCGATCACGGCGAGCTGGGCCTGGAGCGCCACCAGCTGGGTCTCCAGTGCGGTCACGCGGGTCTGCACCATCTCGGACAGGTTGGCCTGGTCGAGGCGGGTCTGGTCCAGGTTGGCCATGACCTCGGAGCGGGTCTGCCACGTGAGCAGCATGTTGCCCGCGAGCATCACGAAGATCATGCCGAGCAGGAGCGCCCGCGCCCGGTTGGTCTGGCGTGCGTGCTGCTCCTGGTAGTAGGCCAGGTTCTGCAGATCGTCGCCCGCCGTCTCGCCGATCGACGGGGCCGAGGCCGGGTCGAGCTCGCTGGACGGATCGTAGGGCGGGGCGTGGACGAGGCCGGCGGAGGGCTTGGACATGCGGACTCCCTGCAGAGGTGCCCCGTCCACTTTACACGTTCTTGACCCCTGCTCTCAAGGTCTTCCGACGAGGGGGAAGACGGCGGCCAGGGGGCAGGCCCGGCCCAGGGAGCGGCCGTCCGCGGTGACCTCGACCCCCAGGTGCACCCCCACGACCCGGCCCAGCACGTCCACCACCGGGGCGCCGGCCTCGCGGACCAGAGGCACTGGCTGCTGCAGGACGTACACCAGGGCCCCGGCGTCGACGGACTCGACCGTGGCCGGGTGGACCCGGCGGCCGTCCTCGCTGCGGGACACGATCCACACGTGCTCCAGCGGCGCGGGATCCTGGGGAGCGAGGGTCAGGGCGTGGTCGGCCAGGCGAGTGGGAAGCCGGCGGGATCCCAGCGCTTCGCCTCCCGGCGCGCAGGTCGCCGCCGTGGCGTCGGGCCCGCCGCCCTTCAGCTTCGCCGCGGCCCGGGTCTCGCCGGCCCAGGTCACCGTGGCCCTCTGCGAAGGCGCCAGGGCGTCCGCGGGCGCGATCAGACGTGGCAGCTCGTCCGGGCCCAGCAGCACGAAGGCGCTGTGGTCCGGTGCGCCGTCCAGGTCTACGAGCAGCCGCTCCGGCAGGGCCGGGTCGGCCTGGACTGCTCCGATCCACATCCACCACATGGCTGCCACCTCGGGCCCCCTCGACCGCGCTGGTCATAAGGCACTGGGGGGACTCACGTCGCCGCTCTGGACTTCCGATCGACCGGACAGAGGAGGGCGGCATGAAGCGCGACAAGAGCTGGTCGGACCTGGGCCTGCGGGCCGTGACCCTGGGGCGTGGCTTCGCCCGCGCCGAGCTGCCGCGCATCCAGGCGCGACGCGTCGAGCGCGTCCTGGTGCCGGACGAGCACGGGTGTGTCGACCGAGAGGTCATCACCGACCGTCCGGAGAAGCTCGCGGCGTGATGTCTCCGGGTGCGAGGCCGCGGCTCGCTGCGCGAGCTTCGCGGTCGCGCGCGGGTGCGGCGGCCGTGTCCGCCGCCGCGGTCGCTACCAGACCTCCTCGCCGCCCACCCACACCCCGTCGACGCTGATCTTCGTGAGATCGCTGGTCTCGGCTGTCAGCGGGTCCGCGTCGAAGATCACGACATCGGCCAGGGCCCCGACCTGGAGCGTGCCGAGGCGACCCGGCTGACCGACCGCGGCAGCGGAGCCCGCGGCATAGGCGTCCAGGGCCTCCTCGATGCTCAGGGCGTGGTCGCCCAGGGTCAGGGCGGACCAGCTGTTCAGCAGGGGGGCTGGCTGGATCCAGACGGGCCAGTCGGTGCCCAGGGCCAGCTGCACGCCGGCGTCGGCCAGGCCGCGGTAGTCGTAGGCCCGCTCGAAGCGCTCGTCGCCCCAGCGGTCGGCGGTCTCGCCAAGGCTGGTCGGGATCACGTGGCCGGGCTGCACGCTGCCGACCAGGCCGAGGGCCGCGAGCCGGGCCTGGTCGCCCGGGGCCATCAGCACGACGTGGTCCAGGCAGTGGGGCTGGGTCAGGCCGCCGTTCTCCGCAGCGACGGTCTCCAGGGCGTCCAGGGCCGCGGTGACGGCGGCGTCGCCGTTGGCGTGGAGCTTGAGCTGGACCCCCAGGCGCTCGGCGTCGCGCAGGACCTGGGCCAGCTCGTCCGCGTCGAAGAAGTGCAGGCCGTAGTCGTCCGGGTCGGTCTCCAGGGGCTCCGAGACCCAGGCCTGGGCGGTGCCCATGGACCCGTCGACCCAGAGCTTGGCGCCGGCGAACCGAAGCCGATCGCCGTCCCAGTCGCCGGCTTCGGCCAGCGCATCGGGCAGGCCATCGGGGGTGAAGACCGGCACGTAGTAGTGCACCCGCAGGGGCAGCTCGCCGGCTTCTTCCAGCGCCGCGAAGACCTGGGGCCGGGAGATGTCCACCCCGGGGATCGCCATGATCTCCGCCACCGAGGTCACCCCGCCGCTGACGAAGTCGTCGAGATCGGGCCCCAGGGCGTCCTGGAAGGCCTGGTCGTCGTAGTCGGCGAGTGCGACGTCGCTCATCAGCGAGAGCGCCGCTTCGACCAGGTAGCCGTTGGGCTCGCCGTCCTCGGTCCGGCCGATGACCCCGCCCTCGGGATCCGGGGTGTCCCGGGTGATCCCGGCGAGCCCCAGGGCCACGCTGTTCACCAGGGCGGAGTGCCCGGAGTTGTTGACCAGGATCACCGGGCGATCACTGACGACCTCGTCCAGGGACAGGCCCTCGGGCGCCTCGATGCCCTCCTCCAGCCAGCCATAGCCGAAGACCCAGGGCTCGTCCGGGTGCTCGGGGGCGTACTCCGCGACCCGCTCGACGATGTCCTCCATCGAGCTCACGCCCATCAGCAACAGGCGGTCCAGGGCGAAGCTGCCGGCCAGCAGGTGGGTGTGGCCGTCGGTCAGGCCCGGCCAGGCCCGCTGGGCGGCGGTCAGCGCGACGAGCTGGCCGGCCCCGGCCGCGAGGTCCTCGGCGTCGGCCCCGACCGCGACCACCTCCCCGCCCCGGACGGCGACAGCGGTGGTGGTCTCCGCCGCGGTGAGGTGGATGGTCCCGGTGAAGACGAGGTCGGCGGGGTCTCCGCCGCCGGAACAGGCGAGCAGGGCGAGCAGGGCGAGGATCAGCATGTGCCCTTGCTAACTGCTGATCGCGGGCGCCTCCGGCTCGAACACCGCGATCTCCCCAGCGACGCCCATCCTGGGAGGCAGGCCGATGCGCCAGTTGCCCCGGTGCACGTAGTGCCGGGTGCCGCCCTGCTCGAACCAGCCCTGGTCCCGCACCCCGAGCAGCCGGAGCACGCTGACCGGCACCCCGAGCATGTTCGCGGCCACCTGGCCGCCGTGGGTGTGGCCGGAGAGGACCAGGTGGAAGCGTCCGTCGGGCAGCCAGGGGCCCAGGCGGGGGTCGTGGGCCAGCAGGAGGCGCCAGGCGGTCGGGTCGGCGGGCAGCGCGGCCAGTGCACGCGCCAGCTGGGCCTGGGCGTCGGACCAGTGGAAGCCCACCCCGGTGACCTGGAGGGGCCCGGCGCGGGTCTTCAGGGTGCACTGCTCGTCGACGAGCAGGGCGATGCCGAGCCGGTCCAGGTCGGTCCTCAGGCGGTCGAGGACCGGCAGGTCGTGGTTCCCGGGGCAGCACAGCACCGGCGCCTCGATCCGGGCGAGAGCGGCGAGCAGGTAGCCGTGCTCGGCCTCGCTGAAGGGCATCACGAGGTCGCCGGTGATGACCACCAGCGCCGGGTGCAAGGCGTTGGTCCGGTCCACCAGGGCGTCGAGCTCCCGCCGGTGCATGAAGGCGCTGGCGTG
>CAYFPX010000021.1:36903-56417 GCA_964344945.1 uncultured Enterobacterales bacterium | reverse complement strand
GGCGCAGGCGCACCATCATCAGGTCGGTGTCGTGGGCCTCCAGGGCGCGGCGGGTGGCGTAGAGGGCCAGCCGGTCACTGGGCGCACCGTCGAGGTCGCCAGGGAAGAGGTGGCCGTACAGCTCACTGGCCCTGCGCCCCCAGCGCTCCAGGCTGGCCGCGACCTTGGGCGGGGAGGCGGCGTTGGCCTTGTCCGCCATGGCCGCCCGGTCCGACAGGATGACGCCGGCGATGGACTCCGCCGGGAAGGTCGCGGGCCAGTCGGCGACGAGGCTGGTGAGGCCGTGCTTGTGGGCCAACGTCCACAGGGCCGGGGCCTTGCGCTCCCCCGAGCCGGCGCCGCGGGCGGTCTGGCCGGCGCCGGAGCGGTTGTTCTTCGCGATGCCGTGGACCGCGCTCGGCACCCCGGTGGCCACCGTGGTCCAGACCGGACGCTCCCGGCTGCGCTCCGCCGTGGCCAGCGAGAGCATGGCTCCGCGGGCCGCCAGGTCCTTCAGGTGGGGCAGGTAGCCCTCGGCCCACATCGCCTCGACCACCCGTCGCTCCAGCCCGTCGAGGCCGATGACCAGGACCCGTCGCTCTACCGGGCCTTCGGCGCGCACCGGCCAGACGGTCAGCAGGGCAGTGAAGGCCAGCAGCAGGGCACAGGCTCGCGTGAGAAGCCGCATGTCCGCTGGCTATCACGGCCCTCCCGGGTCCGTGTAGCCCAGGGCCTCGCCCTGCTCGGCGTGCTGCGCTTCGGTCGGATCCGCGGCCCGGGGCCAGTCGGCGAGGTGGGCCGCCAGCGCCGGGTCGCCCTGGGGCGACCGCCCGGGCCGGTCCAGCCAGCGCCCGGAGGGCCCATGGACCACCCGGTCCTTGCCAGCGAAGCCGGCCGGCTGGCAGCCCTCGGCACAGGCGGGGTCGCAGAGGCCGGCTTCGCCGACCCAGACGGTTCGGTCCGGCGGTGGATCGGAGAGCAGGTCGAAGCCGTCGTGGCCGCCTGGATCCGACAGGCCGCCGAGCCGCAGCAGGGTCGGGAAGACGTCCATCAGGCCCACGCGGCCGGTGCGCTGGCCGCGCGGAACCTCGGGGCCAGCGACCACCAGGGGCACCCGCAGCACCTCCGGGCCGGCGGAGCGCTCGTGCTGCCAGCCGCAGCGCTCCTCGTCGAGCACCTCGCCATGATCCGAGGTGAGCACCACGCTGGCGCCGGCTCGCCGGATGTCCCCCAGCAACGGGCTGAGGATCTGGTCGGCCTGGTGGACCTCGCCCCGGTAGCGGTCCCGATCCGTGTCGCTGCCGCCGATCGCGCTCAGGATGCCCGGCATCGGCTGGTAGGGGCCGTGGGGCTCGTAGAGGTGGACCCAGGCGAGCCACGGTCCCGTCTGGCGGGCGATCCAGGCCCGCGCCTCGAGCACGGCCTCCACGCCGGGGCGCTCACCGCTCTCCACCCCGGAGAACACCTGCCAGCCCTGGTCCAGGCCACCCACGGGCCCAGCCGGCCAGGCGCTCACGAAGGCGCCGGTGCCGTGGCCCGCGGCGGCGAAGTGCTCCGCCACCGTCGTGAACGTCGCTGCCAGGGCATAGCCGTGGTGGTTGTTGCCCCGCAGCCCGTGGTGCGGCGGCGTGAGCCCGGTCAGCAAGGAGGCGTGGGCGGGCGTGGTGAGGCCGATGGGGCTCCAGGCATCGGTGAAGACCAGGCCCTGCTCCCCGAGGGCCCAGGCCTGTGGCGTCAGCGCCGCGTCGAAGTGGTCCGCCCGCCAGGTGTCGATGGTGATCAACAGCACCCCCGGAGGGGCCGGAGGCGGGGGAGGGGGCTCCCCGGTGCAGGCCAGCCACCAGAGCAGGGTCACGCCGGACCCAGGTGACGGCGGTGGCTCACCCAGCGGGTTCCCGCGACCGCGAGGCGCCACGGCGCGGCCACGTGCTCTGGATCGGCGTAGTCGACCCCCACCCGGGGTCCCGCCAGCACGGTGACCGGCGGCGGGGCCGCCAGGACCTCCAGCCCGCCGGGTTCGTACAGCGCGTGGTGGCTCCACGACGTGTCCAGGCCCAGGGCTGCCCCCACCTTGCCCGGGCCGGTGAGCAGCACCGGACCCTCCCGGTCACCTCGGCGGGCCCGCCCGCTGTCCAGGCCGTCCACCGGCTCGCACGCCCGGATCAACACCGCGGCGCCGTGGCCTTCCACGTCGGTCACCAGGTTGAGCATCTGGTGGAGGCCGTAGCACAGGTAGATGTAGGCGTGGCCCGGCGGACCCCACATGGGGGCGTTGCGCTTCGTGCGGCCCGCCCGGCAGTGGTTCGCGGTGTCGTCGGGCCAGCGGTACGCCTCGACCTCGGTGATGCGCAGGACCACCTCGTCCCGTCGCAGCAGCTGGCCGAGCAGGTCCCGGGCGACCGCCAGGGTCTCCCGGGCGTAGAAGTCCTGGGGGAGTCGGGTCAAGCGCCGAGGGCGGCCTGGGCGGGCTCCCGGAGCCAGCGCAGGATCGGGGGGAGCACCTGCTCGTGCACGCCCCGCGCGACGAACAGGTCCACGTGGCCCCACCCCCCTCGGACCTCGACGTGGGCGGTCCGGCCGCCCCAGGCGCCGAGCACCGGCGTGCAGCAGCGGGTCGGCGCGATGCCGTCCCGGTCCCCGGTGAGGAGCAGGAGCGGGTGGTCCAGGGACGCCAGGCGCGGCACCAGAGGGTCTTCGCCCAGCCAGGGCTCGCCGGTGCGCACCCAGTGGTGGACCGTGCGGACCAGCGCCGGACCCGGGTCGACCACCGCTGACGGCAACTCCTGGGCTGCGGTGGGCGAGAGCCGCTCCACGTTCAGGTAGAAGCCGAGGGGCCCGGTGCCGAGGCGCTGGAGCAGCGGCAGACCCCGACGGGCGAAGCCGCGAGACCCGCCCGGGCTCCAGCCTGCGGTGAGTCCGCCGACGGCCCGGAAGGCCCGCACCACCGGGGGCGCCTGGTGCCAGAGCAGCGGCGTGCCCACCGCCACCACCCGGCCCACCGGGGCCGCCGGCGCCGAGGCGAGCCAGGTGTAGGCCAGCAGGCCCCCCAGGGAGCAGCCCACCAGATCCAGCTCCCGGTGACCCGTGATCCGCAGGATCGCCGCCACCGCTGCGGGCAGGTCCGTGTGCACCCAGTGGTCGAAGGTCGCGTCCTGCCGAAGGTCCAGGGCCCAGGGGTCCAGACCGTCCGCGGCCAGGGCTTCGAGCCAGCTGGGGCCGTCGTTGCGCAGGGTGTAGAGGTGGGCGTTGTTGCCGAAGCCGGGGATCAGCAGGACCGGCCGCCCCGGGGGCCCGTGGGGGGCCAGCCGGCGCAGCCCCACGCGGCCTCCGTCGGGGGTCCGGAGCTGACTGCGGAGCACCATGGGCAGCTGGAGTGTACACTCCGAGGCGCCCGCGCCGACGGAGACGAGATGGCCCTGACGCTCTGGTGGACGTGGACCCTGCAGGCCTGGGCCGCCCCGCCCCCTGCCGACCCGGACCTCGCCAGGCTCAGCGGCCCCTTGCGCCAGGCCTCGGGCCTGGTCACGCCCCTGGAACGCCTCGACTGGGCAGCGCTGCGACCCGGTGCCCAAGGTGCGGACACCGTGCAGGTCGTGGTCGAGCTCGAGCCGGCCGCGGACCCCGAGGGCGTGGCCGAGTCCGTCGCCTGGCTGGATCCGGACCTGGTGGTCGAGCTGGTCCGGCCGGACGCCCTGCAGCTGCGGGTGCCGCACAGCGCCCTGGTCGCCGTGGCCGCGACCGCTGGGGTCGAGCGCGTGCGGGAGCCCCACTACGCCCGTGCCCACGCGGTCACCTCCGAGGGGGTGGACCAGACCTTCCTGCTGGACTGGCACGACGACGGCGTCACCGGCGAAGGCGTCCAGGTGGCCATCCTGGACATCGGCTTCGCCGGCTGGACCAACGTGGGCGACGACGAGATCCCCAGCGACACCACCGACGGCACCACCTCCGGCTGGCAGCAGTCCGACCACGGCACGGCGGTCACCGAGATCGTGCACGACATGGCCCCGGACGCCGAGCTGGGCCTGTTCAACTTCCAGACGGACCAGGAATACGTCGACCGGATGGAGCAGATCGTCAACGACGGCTGGCAGGTGGTCAACGCCAGCGTCGGCTTCGACAACGTCTGGCATGCCGACGGCACCAGCCCCTACGCCCAGACCGTGGACTGGGCCGTCGACAACGGCGTGGTGTACGTCGCTGCGGCGGGCAACGAGGGCTACAACTACGTCTCCGGCGAGCTCACCGACAAGATCGACGACGACGGCCGCAGCGAGTCCGACGGCTGGGTGGAGATCAACGGCCACAACGGCATCTGGCTGCCGGTGGCGGGCGGCCAGGCCGAGGCCTCCCTCCGCTGGACCGACCCGATGGGCGCCTCCAGCAACGACTTCGACCTGGTCCTGTTCTACGACGACGCCGACACCAGCGACGACAACGTCTGCGGGCGCAGCGAGGAGACCCAGGACGGCACCGGCGACCCCTATGAGCTCGCGGTCTGCGCCTCCAGCGACAGCTGGGTCTACGCCCGGGTCGTGTTCCACGGCGAGGAGGCCGACTTCCCCGCGAACCGGGAGGGCTTCCTCTACTGCTTCTACGGGGTCGACGAAGAGGTCGCGACCACCTCCCGGACCTTGACCCTGCCCGGCGACGCCGCGGGGGCCATCACCGTGGGCGCCTACCGCCGGCGAGCTCGCCTGGTACTCCTCCCAGGGCCCGACCGAGGACGGCCGCACCAAGCCCGACCTGGTCGCACCGACCGCGGTGAGCACCAAGATCTACGGCAGCCGCTCCGCGACCGAGGGCACCTCCTTCGCGGCGCCACACGTCACCGGGGCCGCGGCCCTGCTGCTCGACGTCGACCGCCGCATGGACCCCCAGGAGGTCAAGGACTACCTCCGCGACAACGCCGAGGATCTGGGCCCGGACGGCCCGGACACCCTGTACGGCTGGGGCGCCGTGACCCTGCGGGAGCAGCCAGAGGGCTGCGGCTGCAGCAGCACGGGGCGCACCAGCTGGGGCCTGGCCCTGTGGCTGCCGCTGCTCCTGGCCGGGGTCCGTCGCAGGCCCTGACGTGCTCGCCTGGCTCCTCGCCTGCGCCACGCCCACCACCGGGTGGGTGCTCGAGGTCCAGGGCGCGGCGCTGGACCCGGGCTGGTCTCCCATCGCCGGTGCGAGCATCTCGCTGTTGACCGAGGACGGCGCCTGGATGGGCACCGCCACCACCGACGCCGACGGCCTGTGGCGGCTGCCGGTGGTGGTGACCGAGAGCGGCCAGATCACCCTGCAGGTCCACGGTGAGCGGGACGGTCGGGCGCCGTCGGTGCTGTGGACCTCGCTGCTCCTCCGCGGCCTGCCGGAGCCCGTCCCCTTGCGGGTCGGGCCGGGTCAGCAGCTCGCCATGGCCACGGTGCACGTGCCGCCGGTGCTGCTCGCCCTCGACGGCGACGGGGTGGGGAGCGGGTACGTGCTCGACGCCACCACCGGCGAGCGGGTGCCTCGGCTCCAGCTGGCCTTCCGCCGGGGCTGGAATGCGCCCAGCGACGCCGCGATCGAGGCCTGGGGCGCCACCGACAACGACGGGGAGTACTCCCTGTCGCTGCCCGCGGGGGTCTACACGGCCACGGCCGACGCCCAGGCCGGGGTGGCCCGGACGGTCTTCCCCGTGGTCGTGGACCCGGACGAGGTGCTCTACCAGCGGGGCTTCGTGGTGCCACCGCCGGGCGAGCCGGAGCTGCGGGCGGCCCTCGCCTGGGACGGCGCCAGGGCGGCGCTGGACCTGCACGTCACCGGCCCCAAGGCGGGTGCCGACGACGACAACGGGCGGTACAACGTGTGGGAGCAGGAGCCGGTCTTCCCCGAGGCGGGGGACCCGATCGTCGCGGAGCTGGCGTACACGGCGGCCGGCAGCGAGGCGATCTCGGTGTACGAGCACCTGGTCGACGGGCTGTACCGTGTGAGTGCCCACGACTCGGGCAACGCCGCGGAGTCGAGCGGCTCGGACGCCCTCTCCCGCGCCGCGCCGATGGCGTGGCTCTGGTGGGAGGAGGAGGTCTGGTTCGAGACGGCGCCCTACGCGGTGGGGGGCACGGTCTGGCGGGCCATGGAGCTGGAGGTCGGAGACGGCACCCTGACCCGGCTCCATGTCTTCGACGACTCCGCCACAGGCGAGGACCAACGCGCGTTCTGAGCGAGGAGCGCCTCCCCCTGGTGGACCCTTGCACCGGGGGCCTCGCTGCGCTAATCAGGCCGGCCCTCACCGCTGGCCCCCAGGCGCGATGTCCCTGTTCCCCGACGTCCTCGTCCAGAGTCTGCGAGAGATGCCCGGGGCCTCCCACTCGTTCCTGCGCCAGCTCTGCGAGCCGAGCGCCCAGGCCGTGCGCGACGGCCTGGACCGCGCCCTGGCCCCTCTGGACCCGGACCTGCGGGTCGCGCTGACCGAGCGGCTCAGCTCCCTGGACAACCGGGTGTTCTTCCAGGGCTTCGCCGAGCTCTCCACCGCCACGACCCTGGGTCGTGCGGGCTGGCGGATCCAGCCGGGTCTACGGGGCGGCCTGCTGCGCGGCGTGCGCCCAGGAGGCGAGGCCACCAACGTGCTCGTGCTGGGCTTCATCCACTCGATGAGCCCCGGCCTGGACACCGCCGGCGTGCGCCGGCTGGTGACCGCCCTGGAGCGGGTCGGCACCACCCTGCGCTTTGCGGTCTACGTGCGCCGCTGGCTGCCCCCGGACTTCGACCCGGAGCCTGTGCGGCGGGCGGTCGAGCTGTGGCTGCGCGAGTGCGAGGACGGCGCCTGGGAGGGAACCCAGGCGGCCTACGAGGACGAGGGCGTCGCCCTGGAGTTCAAGCTCTCCGGCGGCGAGGTCCAGGACGGCCGTTCTCCGGTGGCCATGACCCTCGGTCCCTTCATCGCCAGCCGGGTGATGATGGCCCTGGAGCAGCGCGTCGTCATGGCCCTGGACCGCTACCGCCTGGGGCCCGAGGGGGACGAGCCGGTCCTGGTGAGCGCCGTGGCCGATCAGCCCTGGCAGCTGTCCCGCGGCTATGTGCGGGAGTTCCTCTACGGCAAGCCCCGCTTCACGCTGAGCACCCTGTCCGACAACGGTGAGCGGAGCTGGGAGGCCGGGCTGTCCTCGGACACCGAGCCCTGCCTCTTCAAGGACATGGTCTACCGGGACGTGGTGGGTCTGTGCCTGCTCGAGCGCCTCAGCGGCGCCGCCCTCACCCTGCGCGGCCGGGCCTATGCGAACCCCTTCGCACCGGCGCCGTTGACCGCCGATCAGGTCACCCTGCGGCTGCTGGCCAAGCACCGCAGCCACGACGGCCTGCCCGTGGTGTCCTGGACCGGCGCTGCCAGCACTCTGACCCTGGGCGAGCCCTCCTGATGGATCCGCTCCCCCAGGGCATCGGCTGGGTCGAGGTCGTGACAGGCTGCATGTTCTCGGGCAAGACCGAGGAGCTGATCCGCCGGGTTCGCCGGGCCATGTACGCGAGGCAGTCCGTGGTGGTGTTCAAGCCCCGCATCGACGCCCGCTACACCGATGACAGCGTCGGCAGCCACTCCGGCCACACCCTGCGGTCCATCCAGATCGACCACGCCGGTCAGATCCCGAGCCTGGTCGCCGACGCCCGGGTGGTCGCCATCGACGAGGCACAGTTCCTGGGCATGGAGCTGGTGGCCATCGTGGAGAACCTCGCCAACGAAGGCCGCCGGGTCATCGTGGCGGGCCTGGACATGGACTACCGGGGCGTGCCCTTCGAGCCCATCCCCCAGCTCCTCGCGGTGAGCGAGTACATCACCAAGAACCTCGCGATCTGCATGGTCTGCGGAAACCCGGCGGACCGCTCCCAGCGCATGGTGGACCGCTCCGGGCGCTTCCTGGTCGGTGCGGCCGAGGCCTACGAGGCGCGCTGTCGCAAGCACTGGAGCCCGGAGGTCGCGAACCCGCTCCAGGAGGACCTGCCCCTGGGCAGGAACCTGGCGGAGGAGCTCGGGACCTGAGGGTGGACTACTCCTCGGTCGCCGGCTCGATCACCGCCCCGATCTCGTACTGGACGATGGCGTCCCACATGTCGGCGCGCTCGTAGGTCAGCACGACCTTGGCGCCGTCGACGATGGTGTCGGCGCCAAGGAGTCGGGCGTCTGGTGCTCGGAAGACCGGCCAGACCCCGGTCTCCAGGACCGGCGGCGCGGTGCAGGAGGCGTCGGCCGTGTCGGGCTGCTCACCGTCCACGGCGCCGCCGTCGGTGATGATGCGTCCGTCGACGTGACCGGTGATGCGCAGGTTGCCGCTGGCCTGGGGGGTCAGGGTGCCGGAGCTCAGCCAGTCGAGCTCGGGCTCGTCGTCCTCGGTCTCGCCCTGGACCGCCACGGACAGGAGCCTGAGCTCCCTGGACTCGGTGGCCGGGCACTCCGTGGGTGTGCAGGCGGACAGCAGCAGCCAGGTGAGGGTCATGCCTGTCGAGGGTATCGCAAATCCCGGTGAAGCCCGGCCCCGAGCCGTGGACCCCGCAAGCTGCTCGCAGTAGTGGGGGTTGTCACGCCCGGAACCTCCGGAGGGCCCATGCTCACTGCCTTGATCGGCCTCGGCCTGCTCATCGACGACGCCGGGGCCGCCCTGAACGGCCGCGTCACCACCTCGTCCACCCACACCGACGACGAAGGCGTCAAGCACTCCCCGGACCGCCTGGTCGACGGCGTGCTGGGCAGCGGCTGGGCCGAGGGCGACAGCGGCAACGGCGAGGGCAGCTGGGTCGAGCTCGACCTGGGCCGCACCACCGAGATCGAGACCGTGTCCCTGTGGGCGGGCAACCTCAGCAAGGGCCGCCAGAGCTTCAAGCAGTACACCCGGCCCCGCACGGTCAAGGTGACCCTGAAGGGCAGCGGCGAGCCCGTCGAGCTCGAGTACCTGCTCGAGGACCGCATGACCCGCCTGGACCTGGCGCTCGAGGAGCCCGTCCAGGCGCGCAAGCTGCGCATCGACGTGGTCGACGTCTACGAGGGCATCATCTTCTCGGAGATGCACATCAGCGAGGTCGCGGTGAACTTCGGCCGCTCGGCGGACCGCATGGAGCCGCTGATCAAGTGGCTCGACAGCACCGCCGGCCAGAAGGCCGCCGACAAGCACGACGAGGAGATGAAGGCCCTCTACAAGAGCGTCAAGGCTGCGGAATTCGGCGACCTGGAGACGCTCAGGCGCATCATGGACCAGGCCGGTGACGGCGCGGACTACCTGCGGACCCAGGCCAAGGCCCGGGTCGACGTGGGCTACCGGGCTGCGGCCATTCGCCCCAGCGAGACCGCGCTCAGCGCACTCAAGAAGCTCAAGGACCCCAACGCCATCCCCGCGATCGAGCTCGCGGCCTTGCGGAGCTGGGGCCGGGTGGAGCGCGAGCTGACCGACCTGGTGCAGATCTTCGACGCCCACCAGGAGCTGCTCAGCGCCCGCAACAACCTGCCCTACTGGGGCGACACCGGCTGGGAGCTGGGTGCGCTCAGGGGCTACAGCGAGCCCCTGAACCTCGAAGCCGACCAGCACGGCAACATCTACGTGGCCGACATCGGCAACAACCGGGTCCAGAGGTTCACCTACGACGGCCGCGGCGAGCAGCAGTGGGGCGGCGACCCCGGCATCACCGACGCCTGGTTCCGCGAGGGCCGCAAGTTCTACGCCTCCGGCGCCGCCCCCGGCGACGACCCGGGACAGTTCGTGAACCCCCTCGATCTCTGCCTGCTCCCCGGCGAGGAGAACGACGGCTTCGCCGTCGTGGACTACGAGGGGCGGGTCCAGGTCTTCGACGAGCAGGGCCGCCTGCGCATCGGCTGGACCGTCGACCACGACGCCCGCCTCGACCCCGGCGTGGGGGGCGAGGGCTTCATCGCCTGGGTCCCCAAGAAGAAAGCGCTGTACGCGGTCCTGGGCCAGTTCCTGATCGGCTACACCCTCGACGGCGAGGAGATCCTGCGGGTCGAGCTGGAAGACGGCACCCCCAACGGGCTCGAGGTCTTCAAGGGCAAGCTGCTGCTGGTCTATGGCCGCGAGATCGTGCGCTACGACCTCGACGGCTTCCGCTGGGGCACGGTCATCGACGAGGAGATGCTCGGCACCGGCTACGAAGACCTGGACATCACGGTCGACGAGAACGGCCGGCTCTGGGTCATCACCGACAAGGGCTGGGCCTACAAGCTCAAGAGCTACACCAAGCTCGACTACAAGATCCAGCTGAGCGACGTCGACCTGGTCCGGCCGCGCATCGCGGTCCAGGAGGACATCATCTACGCCACGGATCGCGATCGGATCATCCGGGTCGACGCCCTCCAGGCCAAGATGGACGCCGACGCCGAAGCCGAGGCCGCGGGCGAGTGACGCCCGCGGCGAGCGCCGAGGTTGGCGCCGGATCGCGCCGCCATCCGCCCGGCTGCTGTCGTGACCGACTCGATGGCGTGGCCGAGTCACGTCGAGAGGAGGGCGCGGCGGCAGGCGGGTGGAGGGCAAGCGAGGCGGCGCCAACCTCGGCGCTCGCCGCGGTGATGTGGGGGGTGCTGCTCGCCGGCTGCGGGGAGCCCGCGCCGGAGACCGCCCAGGCCCCCGAGGCCAAGGCCACCGAGCGGGTGGCGCCTCACGAGCCGGCGGCCCCCGCCGTGCGGCCCCCCACCGCCGAGGCCACCACGCCGTTCCCGGTGCCGGCCACTCCGGACATCGAGCGTGCCCTCGAAGTCCTGGGGGCGGTGGTCGACGTGCACGCGGCGGATCCGGAGAACCCCTGGGCCATCGCCCACGGCCTGCTGGCCCGCGGTGGCGGCTTCACGCTCACCACTGGCCAGGCCGCGGTGCCCTATCTCTTCGAGCGCTACGCCTTCACCCAGGAGCTCTCGGGCCGCCAGCTCGTCGGCTTTCCCCGGGAGCTCGACGGCGTTCGGGTCGAGCCCCACACCGACCTGGTGCTCAAGAACCTCACCGAGACCGACCTGGGGCCGGACTTCCTGGTCACCGTCGACGGCCAGGAGCACCCGCTCTCCGATCTCTGGCACCACAGCCTGCTGACCACCTTCCTCAAGAAGTCCGACGGCTCCAGCAGCTACGACAGCCCCAACGACATGCCCTGGGGCCTGAGCGGGCTCGCGTCCTGGGGCCCGCCGGGCCTGTCCTGGACGTCCTGGGAGGGCACGCCCATGTCCATGGACGACATGGCGCGGTTCCTGGTGCACGTGCTGACCCAGGAGTCGGGCTTCATGCTCCAGGCCATGACCAGCGGCCAGGACTTCCAGAAGCGCGGCCAGGGCATCTTCCAGTACACCTGTGGCGGGGCGCACCTGCTCCAGGGCGCGGTGCACGTGGTCGCCAGGGGCTACGGCGGCAGCCAGGAGAAGCAGAAGCTCGAGGCCCAGGGGCGGCTGCTCTACTACCGGCTGCCTCGCGAGCTGAAGATCTACCAGGACGCCATGCGGGCCTACCCGAATCGCCGGCTGGTGCTGATGGTCCAGCAGCTCAAGTTCGTGGGCCACTGGCTCGAGAGTGCCCACAAGCTGGCGATCTCCGGGCTGTACACCCCCGACGCCACCGAGCAGCTGATGCTCACCGAGGCGGTCGGGGTGCTCGTGAACACGGTCCGCGAGCTCAAGGCCCTCGGCGCCGTGGACAACCTGCCTCAGCTGCGGGAGAAGAACGAGCAGCTCTACCTGGACATCGTGGGCGACTCGGCCCACGCGATCCGGGGGCTGGAGCTGGCGCTGGGACGGGGGGCGTACCGGTTCTGATCGGCCGGGTCAGTCCCGGCAGCAGAGCACGCCGCCCTTGTCCCAGTTGTAGATGGTCGCGCCGTCGTAGCTGCAGGAGCCGCCCGGGCAGCCCTTCTTCGTGACCAGGGCGCCCTCGTGGTAGTGGCTGTCGTCGCCGCCGAAGCACTCCCAGGGGCCCAGGCTGGGCTCGGCCTCGTTGAAGCCGCAGGCGTCCGGGTGGGTGGACGCCAGGGCCCGGTCGAGCACGCCGCACAGCTTGTCCGAGCCCAGGGACGTGCCCAGGTTGCCGCAGCCGAAGACGTCGTTGTCACCGGCGCCGGCGGTCGCGCAGACCGTGCCTTCGACGCTGCTCTGGGCGACGGCGAAGAACAGGGCCTTGTCCGGGGTGCCCGGGGGCACGGCGTCGGCACAGGAGCCCGCCAGGTCAGCGACCTCGTCGGCGCCGTCGCAGACGTGCCAGCCGACCATGCAGACGTCCTCGGCGCTGCAGCCGTCTCCCTCCGGGTTCCAGGAGTCGTTGCCGGTGCCGCGGTCGCAGGTGGGGGCGGGGGCGGCCAGGGTCACCCCGGGCTCGGTCCAGGCGCCGGAGCAGGCCGCGATGTCCGGGTAGTCGTCCCAGGACTGGTAGCCCTCCCGGGTGCCGTCCGCGCAGCCGGCCTCGGGGGTGTCGCTCGCCGGGGGCTCGGTGTCGGCCGGGTCGTGCACGTAGGTGGCGGTCGCCTCGGGCTCAGAGGTGTCACCAGGCGCCAGCGGGCTGGAGTCCTGGGGCCCCGCGGCCGTGTCGTAGGCCACCCCGGGGTCCTGCTCCTGGGCGTCGAGGTGGTAGTCCATGCAGGCGACGAGGGAGAGGGCGAGCGCCAGGGCCATGGGGCCTCCTTGTGGTGACGTGACTCTATCGTGAGTCACTCTGTCTGGGGTGCGCCGTGTCCAGGGATCGCCACGAGTCCAGATCCCCGTCAGATCGGTCGGTTAGGTGCCCCGACCTTCCCGAGGTCCCCACATGGACACCGCCACCGCGGCCGACACGGCCGCGTCCGACCAGATCTACACCCCGAAGCCGGGCGAGCGCGGCCTGACCGTGCGGGCCGTTGTCGTCGGCTGCCTCCTTGGCGGCGCCGTCTCGGGCATGAACATCTACTTCGGCCTGCGCACGGGCTGGTCCATCGGCGGCTCGCTCATTGCGGCCATCCTCGGCTTCGCGGTCTTCGCCGCCCTCAAGCCCAAGGACCCGTACTGCGTGCTCGAGGCCAACATCACCCAGACCGCGGGCTCCGCGGCGGGCTCCATGACCAGCGCAGCCGGCCTGCTGGCCGCCATCCCGGCCCTGGGCATGCTGGGCATCGAGCTCAGCTACCTGCAGCTGACCGCCTGGTCCCTCGCGGTGGCCTACCTGGGCGTGTTCTTCGCGGTGCCCCTGCGGCGACAGATGGTCCTGGTGGAGAAGCTGCGGTTCCCGACCGGCACCGCCACCGCCGAGACCATCGTGGCGATGTTCTCCGAGGGCGAGACCGCCCTCGAGAAGGCCAAGGTGCTGCTCAAGTGGGGCATCATCGCGGCGGTCTTCACCCAGGCGGCCTTCCTCATCTCGCCCCTGGGCCACCCGCCCTTCGAGCAGTGGCTGCCCCTCGCCTTCATCGGCACCTTGGCCGCCTACGGGTTCTCGCTCCTGATCTCGCCGCTGATGTTCGGCGCGGGCATCCTCATCGGGCCCCGCGTGGCGACCTCGCTGGTGCTGGGGGCCACCTTCTCCTGGGGTGTGCTGGCCCCCTACGTCGAGAGCCAGGGCTGGGTCTCCGGCAGCACCATGAGCTACGCCGACGGCGCCCGCGGCTGGATCCTGTGGCCCGGCGTGGCGATCATGGTCGCCGACGCCATGACCTCGCTGGGGCTCTCCTGGCGCACGGTCCTGAACACCTTCACCGGCTTTGGCAAGGGCGAGGACGGCCCGGTCGAGGACCCCGACAAGGGCATCCCCAACAGCTGGTGGATGATCGGCCTGGCCATCGGCTCCGCCGCGACCCTGGTGGTGGCCAAGGTGGTCTTCGCCATTCCCTTCATCCACAGCTTCATCGCCGTGGCCCTGTCCTCGGTCCTGGCGATGATCGCGGTCCGCTCCACCGGCGAGACCGACATCAACCCCATCGGCGGCATGGGCAAGGTCACTCAGCTGGTGTTCGGCGGCGTCGCCCCGGGCCAGATGACCACCAACCTGATGGCCGCCGCCATCGCCGGTGCCGGGGCCTCCCAGGCCGGCGACATGATGCAGGACCTCAAGACCGGTCACATGCTCGGCGCCTCGCCGCGGGCCCAGTTCAAGGCCCAGTGCGTGGGCATCCTGGCCGGCGTGCTCACCTCCATCCCGATCTACGTCCTCTTCGACAAGGCCTACACCATCGGCGAAGGCGACCTGCCCGCCCCGGCGGCCCACGCCTGGAAGGCCATGGCCGAGCTGCTGAGCAAGGGCTTCGACGCCCTGCCCACCAACGCCGAGGCCGCTGTGGTCGTCGGCTTCGCCTTCGGCGTGCTGGTGCCGGTCCTGCGCAAGCACGTGCCGGCCGCCAAGAAGTGGCTGCCGAGCGGCCTGGCCTTCGGCATCGCCTTCATCGTGCCCGCCTACTACAGCATCTCGATGTTCATCGGGATGGTGATCTTCCAGGCCTGGCGCCGCGGCAACCTGAGCAAGGCCGAGGCCTTCGGCTTCTCCATCGCCAGCGGGCTCATCGCCGGCGAGGGCCTGATGGGCATCGTGGTGGCGGTCCAGACGCTGATCGGGTTCCCGACGATCATGTAGGGGCCGGGCTCAGCCGAGCTGCGGTGCCTCGTCGCCCAGCTGGCCGAGCATCGACGCGGCCTTGAAGGTCTGGAAGCGCAGGCTGGCCAGCACCGGGGCCAGCTTGTGGCCGGGCAGGCCGGCGGCGAGCGCCAGGCCCAGGTTGTGGACCTCGGCCGCCCTCTCCGGCTCGCCCCGGGCCTGGAGCACGACCACGCTGATGCGCAGGTACTCCTGCCAGCGCTCGCGGATGGTCGGGTCGGCCAGGGCCTTGTCGGCGGCGGCGCGGAAGGCGTCCGCCCGTCGCTCGTTCGCGGCCTCGTCGCTCGGGGCCAGATCCGCCTCGGCGGCCCGGGTCAGGTCCTCGAAGAGGGTGTTGATGGCCTCTTCGGGCACGGGCCAGAAGCGGAACCACTCGCGCTCGGCCAGGAGCTTGCCCTCGTCGAGCTGGTCGAGGGCGCCCTCGTCGAGCTCCGACGCCAGCCCGTCGGCGGTGTCCAGCAGCTGGGCCGCGGTGAGGGTGCCCTGGGAGAGGTGTCCGAGGAAGTGGTCCCAGTCGTGGGGCGAGCGCCCGCTCAGGGCCTTGGCCGTCTCCATGCCACGCTTCACGAAGTGCAGGCCGGTGACGAAGGACACCTCGGCCAGCTCGCTGTTGCCTTCGGCGTCCTTCCAGACCTCGCGCAGGTCCCGGCGGGTCAGGTGGAGGTGGGTGGTGCCGCGCACGCCTTCGCTGCCGGCGATCTCGCCGGCCAGGATGCAGGAGCCCTCCTGGTCCGTCGCGGTGAGCAGGAACGGCGCGTAGCCCTCCTGGTGGGCGTGGCCGAGGAAGGCGCGGCTGGGGATGTCCACGATCTCTGCGCCCAGGCTGAAGCGGTGGCTGCGGGGGGCCTCGGTGACCTCGAACCCGGCGCTCCGGAGCCGGTGCAGGGCGGTCCTCGCGGCCTTGCGCAAGGCCTTGTCCGGGCTGTCGTCGAGGGCCTGGAGCGGGCCGATCGCCTGGGCTGCCACCGCGGCCTGGACTGCGCTCAGGGCGAGCCGGGCGTCCAGGGACTCCAGGCTGCCGCTGCCGTCAGCGAGCCACTCCTCGGCCACGGCCCAGCCCTCGGGGGCGTTGTCCGGGGCGGTGCCCTGGCCCAGGGCCTCGACCCACGCCTTGACCGGCTTGGCGGCCTTGTTCTTCTTGCCCATGTCGAGTCCTCAGGGCGCGCTGAGCGCCTGGTTCACCGTCAGCGCGGCGATGTTCACGATGTCGTTGACGTCGCTGCCCAGGGACAGGGCGTTGACGGGGGCCCGCAGACCCACGAGCAGGGGGCCGATGGCCGTGGCGCCGCCCAGCTGCTGGAGCAGCTTGTAGGCGATGTTGCCGCTGGCCAGGTTGGGGAAGATCAGCACGTTGGCGTCACCGGCGAGGGGAGAGAAGGGGAACAGCGCCTCGGCCCGGGCCGCGCTCACGGCCGTGTCCGCCTGGACCTCGCCGTCGACCATCAGGTCCGGCCAGGCCTCTCGGATGAGCGGCAGGGCGTCGCGCACCTTGTCGACGTCGGGGGTGCCGCGGTGCTCGCCGAAGTCCGAGAAGCTGAGCAGCGCCACCTTGGGGGTGAAGCCGAACGACAGGGCCACCCGGGCCGTGTTCACGGCGATCTGGGCCAGGGTCTCGCTGTCCGGGTCCAGGTTCACGGTGCAGTCCCCGAAGAACAGCTTCCGGTCCTTGAACAGCATCGCGTAGACCCCGCTCACGCAGTGCACGTCGGGGTGTCGGCCGACGGTCTGCAGGGCGGGCCGGGCCGTGTCCGCGTAGGGCACGCCGATGCCGCCGACCAGGCCCTGGGCGTGGCCCTGGTCGACCATCATGCAGCCGTACCAGGTCCGATTCCGCAGCTTCTGGCGGGCCCGCTGGTGGGTGAAGCCCTTGCGCTCGCGCTTCTGCCACAGCGCGGTGGCGAGCTCCTCGAACCGGTCGTCGACGTGGGGCTCGACGATCTCGATGCCCTTCAGGTCCACACGGGCGTCCTCGGCCCGCTTCAGGACCTTCCACTCCTCGCCCAGCAGCACCGGCTCGCAGATGCCCTCGTCGACCAGGATCTGGGCCGCTCGCAGGACCCGTGGAGTCGTGCCGTCGGGGAAGACGATGCGGGTCTTCTTGCGCTTGGACTTCCGGGCCCGGTTGATCAGCGGCCGCAGGAACTCCTTGCTCCGCTCGATCAGTCGCTCCAGCTCCTCGGAGTAGGCCTGCAGGTCGTCGATGGGCTCTCGGGCGCAGCCGGACTCCTCGGCCGCCCTGGCCACCGCCGGCGCCACCCAGGTGAGGACCCGGGGGTCGAAGGGCTTGGGGATCAGGTAGTCGACCCCGAAGCTCAGGCTCTCGAGGTTGTAGGCCCGCAGGACCGCGTCGGGGACGTCTTCCTTGGCCAGGGCCGCCAGGGCGCGGACGGCGGCGATCTTCATCGCCTCGTTGATCTGGCGAGCCCGGCAGTCCAGGGCGCCGCGGAACAGGAACGGGAAGCCCAGGACGTTGTTGATCTGGTTCGGGTAGTCGCTCCGCCCGGTGGCCACGATGGCGTCGGGCGCTGCTTCCTTGGCCTCGCCCGGGTGGATCTCCGGGTCCGGGTTGGCCATGGCGAACAGGATCGGCTGCGGCGCCATCGAGCGGACCATGTCCTGGCTGACCACCCCGCCGACGCTCAGGCCCAGGAACACGTGGGCGCCGACCATGGCGTCGCCCAGGGTGCGTTCCTCGGTGCCCTCGGCCCGGGCGAAGTGCCCCGACTCGTTGGTGTAGGGCTTGTCGCGGCCCACCTTGATGACGCCCTTGGAGTCGCACATCCAGATGTTGCCCTCGGTCACGCCCAGGGACACCATCAGCCGGGCCGTGGCGATGGCCGCGGCGCCGGCCCCGCTGAACACCACCTTCAGCTCCTCGATCGCCTGGCCCGTGACCTCCAGCGCGTTCAGCAGCGCGGCGGCCGCGATGATCGCGGTGCCGTGCTGGTCGTCGTGGAAGACCGGGATGTCCAGCTCCTGCTGGAGCCGCTGCTCGATCTCGAAGCAGTCCGGGGCCTTGATGTCCTCGAGGTTGATGCCGCCGAAGGTCGGCGCCAGGGCCTTGACCGCGGTGATCACCTCTTCCGGGGTCTTCGCATCGAGCTCGATGTCGAACACGTCGATGTCCGCGAACTTCTTGAACAGGTTCGCCTTGCCCTCCATCACCGGCTTGCTGGCCAGGGGCCCGATGTTGCCGAGGCCCAGCACGGCGGTGCCGTTGGTCACCACGGCCACCAGGTTGCCCTTGGCGGTGTAGCGGAAGACGTCGTCCGGGGTCTTGTGGATGTCCCGGCAGGGCTGGGCCACGCCGGGGGTGTAGGCCATCGACAGGTCCCGCTGGGTCAGCAGGGCCTTGGTCGGCACGACCTCGAGTTTTCCGGGCCGACCGGACTCGTGGTATTCGAGGGCGTCGCGTTCGATGGACATCCGGACCTCCGAGACCCGAGCCCTATCCGCGTGCGCGACGCCGGTCACCGTCCATGGATGAACCCGTCCGCAGGTCACGCCTCCGCAGGCTGATCGCCCTCGAGATCGATCGCGTCCTCGACGACCTGGAGCGCCGCCGCGACTTCCTGATCGAGGTGTGGGGCCACCACCGCGCCCGCGCCCCCTTCCTCGACTCCACCTTCTCCCGCTTCCGCACCCTGGGCATGCAGGACCTGGTGCTCCTGGACGTCGTGGAGCTCGACCTGGTCTCCGCCTTCTACCGAGAGCTCGGCGACCTCCGCCTGTACCTGGGCCACACCGAAGACATGCCCCGCGCCCTGACCGTCCGCTACGACGCTTCGCTCGTGCGACTCCAGAGGCTCGGGGACGAAGCCCTGGGGGCGCTCGGCGGGGCTCCGAGTCCGCCGGTGATCGATCTGGGGGAGGTCGTCGCCTGGTTCGGGGGAGGGGAGCTGGAGGAGTAGCGGGAGCTGGATGCAGCTCGCCGCTCCGGTCCGGGCTGACGGCTCCGCGCGGCCCCCACCGGGGCCGCTTCGCCCAGCTCGCTACGCTCGCCCCGCAAGCGGGTCCCTTCGTCCGGGGCGGGCTCGCCAAGGTCGGACTCGCCTCCGGCCGTCCCGGCCTCCCGGCTCTCCTCCATGGCCCCGGTGGGGGCCGCGCTCCGCCTGCGCCCTCCCCTGCGCTCGGGTTGGAGAAGTCCGGGTCCGACCCGGCCGCTCTTGCCACCGACTCGCCGCCTTGGCTCCCAGGAGGCCCGATCAGGGCCGACCGGCGGCCGCAGCCGGAGGCCGCCGCACCCGCGCGCGACCGCGGAGCCCCGTAGGGGCGTAGCGGCTTTGCGCTCGGAAGAATGAAGGCTCGAGAGGTCCTGTAAGCCGGGTCCTGTCTCCCTCGACCGTTGCCAGAGGAGGGGAGGTGATCATTCGTCTAGGGTCGCAGTCACCTGAGACCTCGAGCAGCCTACCCAGGAGCTTCGAGCGGACGGCTCGCTCCAGTTCTGGCCTTGCACCGGCTGGGGTGTGCCTGGCCGACCCTGTCACCAGGGCCGCCGGTGGTCTCTTGCACCACCGGTTCGACCTTACCCGGGACCGAGGTCCCGACGGCCTGTGTCCGCGCCGTGCCCCTGTCAGGTCAGGGGATGGCCCGGGCCAGCGACCGAGGGCGCCTCAGCGCCCGGCGGTGTGCTTTCTGTTGCGCTTTCCTCCACGTCACCGCGACCGGGCATTACCCGGCAACCTGTCCTGTGGTGCCCGGACTTTCCTCCCGTGGGCGAACCCACCGGCGATCACCCGGACCTCTCGAGCCGACTCTCGGCTAACCGATCACCCGTCGTCCGAGCCCACCGGCGGCGACAGGAAGCTGCCGCAGTTGTCGCACCGGTAGATGTCCACGTCCCGGCAGATGTCGCTGTAGCGCTGAGCCGGCACCCGCACCCGACACCCTCGGCAGGCCTTGTCCTCGAGTGCGGCCAGGATGCGGAGCTTCTTGCGGCGGCGCTGGTCGTAGACCCCGATCACGTCTCGCCGCACCTGGTCC
>CAYFPX010000021.1:0-36893 GCA_964344945.1 uncultured Enterobacterales bacterium | reverse complement strand
GCGCGTCGCCCGGCGTGCCCTCCATCGGCGTGAGGTCGTAGACCTCGATCACGTCTCGCCGCACCTGGTCCCGGGCTTCGTCGCGCTTCACGGTCAGCCCGTTCAGCTCCTCCTCGAGCCCCGGTCGCCGGCTCCGCTCCGCCGACTTCGCCGTGTCCAGCTGGGTCCGCCGCAGGGCCAGGCCCTGCTCGGAGCTGGCCCTCTCCGCGGCCACCACTTCCTGCTGCTCCATCAGCTCCAGGATCGCCTCTTCCTCCTGCTCGACGATGGCCTGGCAGTCCTTCACCTGCTGCTCGGCCACCAGGAAGTCCGTGATGCGGCCCTCGTCGATGGCCCGGGTGCTGTCCCGGCGCTTCTCGTAGGCGGTCATGCGCCGGGTGTGACTGTGCTCCTCGGACTTCAAGGCGCTGGCCTGCTCGTCGAGCGCGGCGATCTTCGCCTCGGACTCGGCGATGGCCTTGCGCCCCGCGTTCACCTTGTCCGCCAGGGCTCGGGCTTCGGCGATGAGGGCGTCCCGTCCCTGGTCCAGGCGCCACAGGGTCCCCAGGACCATGACCTGTTCGTGCATCATCGGAGCCTAACCGGAGGTGTCGGGTGGGCGGCGTGCTCATGGGCGTGGGGCTGGTGGGGGCCCTGGCGGCCTTCGGCCAGCTGGTCGTGGGGCTCTGGCACCGGACCCAGGACGGTCGTCTCGACCGGGTGGACGCCAGCCTCCCGAGCGATCCACCGCGCATCACCGAGGTCCTGCCAGCGCGCAACGAGGGCCACGCGCTGGAGGCCGGCCTCGCCGATCGCCTCCGGGACCACTGGCCGGCGCTGGACATCTGCGTGGTCGACGACCGCTCCACCGACGACACCGGCGCCATCGCCGACCGGCTCGCGGAGCTGGACGACCGGGTCCGGGTCCTGCACCTCACGGAACGGCCACAGGGGTGGCTGGGCAAGGTGCACGCCCAGCACCAGGGCGTGGCCTCGAGCGACAGTCCCTGGGTGCTGCTGAGCGACGCCGACGTGCTCGTGGCGCCCTCCGCGCTGACCCGGGCCATGAACCACGCCCGGCGCGAGGAGCTCGACGTGGTCGCTGTGGTGCCCACCCTGCGCAGCGCGGGGCCCGTGGTCGACAGCATGACCACGGTGTTCGCCCGCATGCTCCTGCTCGGCGCCGACCGCCAGGCCATCCGAGGACCGGGGAGCCCCGCCGGCGCGACCAGCGGGGCGTTCACGCTGGTGCGCCGGGAGGCGCTGGAGCGAGCCGGCGGCGTCGGCGCCGCGCGCACCGAGGTCGCCGATGACCTCGCCCTGGGCAAGGCCCTGAAGGCCTCTGGCGCCACCTGTGACCTGCTCAACGGACGCGGCCTCGTGCAGGTGCTGCTCTACCCGAGCACCCGGGACTTCTTCGTCGGCGCAGAGAAGAACGCCTACGGCGTGGCCGGGCGCCACTCGGCGGTGCTCACGGCGGTCGCCGGCCTGGTCTTCGGGGTGTTCGAGCTGGCTCCCCTCCTGCTGGTGCTGACCCCCTGGGCTTGGTTGGCCTGGGCCGCCTACGGCTCCCACACCCTGCTGCACGCCGTCGCGAACCAGTGGAACGGCCGCCCGCTCTGGTCCGCCGCCCTCTGGCCCCTCGGAAGCGCGCTCTCCGCCGCAGTCTTCCTCCGCGCCGCGATCGTCTGCGGCCTCCGCGGCGGGCTGGCCTGGCGCGAGACCGTCTACAAGGCTGAGGACCTGGCGATGCCTCTGCCGCAGGCGGAGGAGTCGAGTTCGGAGCGGCAGGAGGCCTCGGTGGCGGCCCGGGCTCGCTCCGGGGAGCGGGACGGCGCCTGAGGGGTGACGGGTGCCGATTGGGGCGTTGGTCCCTTTCGGGGCAACGCTCGAAAGGGTGGGCCCGCTAGGATTCGAACCTAGGACACTCCGGGTATGAGCCGGGTGCTCTAACCGCTGAGCTACAGGCCCCGAAGAACCGAGGCCGCGGTGTCCCGCGGCCTCGACAGCATCAGCCCTCGATGAAGCTTCGCAGCCGCTTGGACCGCGACGGGTGACGCAGCTTGCGCAGCGCCTTGGCCTCGATCTGCCGGATCCGCTCGCGGGTGACGTCGAAGTCCTGGCCCACCTCTTCGAGGGTGTGGTCGGACCGCTCGCCGATGCCGAACCGCATGCGCAGCACCCGCTCCTCGCGAGGGGTGAGGGTCGCCAGGACCTTTCGGGTCTGCTCGGCCAGGTGCTTGTTGATCACCGTGTCCGAGGGGTTCTCGATGGTGGTGTCCTCGATGAAGTCGCCCAGGTGGGAGTCGTCCTCCTCGCCGATCGGGGTCTCGAGGCTGATGGGCTCCTTGGCGATCTTCAGGATCTTCCGGACCTTCTCGACCGGCATCTCCATCTTCTCCGCGATCTCCTCGGGAGTCGGCTCGCGGTTCATCTCCTGGAGCAGGTAGCGGCTGGTCCGGGAGACCTTGTTGATGGTCTCGATCATGTGGACCGGGATGCGGATGGTGCGGGCCTGGTCCGCGATGGCGCGGGTGATGGCCTGCCGGATCCACCAGGTGGCGTAGGTCGAGAACTTGTAGCCGCGGCGGTACTCGAACTTCTCGACGGCCTTCATGAGGCCGATGTTGCCCTCCTGGATGAGATCCAGGAACTGCAGGCCGCGGTTGGTGTACTTCTTGGCGATGGAGACCACGAGGCGGAGGTTGGCCTCGACGAGCTCGCACTTGGCGATCTCGGCCATCTGCTCCCCGCGGCGCAGCACCTTGACCAGCTCCCGCAGGGTGTCCCGGTCCATGCCGATGGACTGCTCGACCTTGCGGATGCGGCGGAGCTGCCGCCGGACCCGGGAGTCGTAGTCGCGCCAGGTGCTCTCGGAGATCCCGGTCTGGGCCACGACCTCGGTGCCGCCCCGAGCCGGGGTGCGGCGGACGCGGCGGATGTAGCGGCGCAGGTCGCGCACCGGCACGTTCGCTTCCCGGGCCACGGAGCTGATGCCGGCCTCGTAGCGGGTGATCTGGTCCCAGCCGGTGTGCACCTGGCGGGCCCACAGCTGCAGGTGGTGCTTCTCCAGGCCGACCTGGTCCAGCAGGAGCATCAGGGCGTCTTCGTTGCACTCGAGACGCTCGGTGGCCTCGGCCCGGCGCTTCTTGCTCTTGGCCCGGCGGTACTGGCGCTTCAGGTCGCAGCGGCGCTTGTAGAGGTCCCGGGCCAGCTTGTGGGCGGCGCGGAGCAGCTCGACCTGGGAGGTCCGGCTGCGGCGGGGGCGCTTGCCGTTGCGGGCGGCCTTGCGGACGCGCTCCTCTTCTTCCTCGATCATGACGGCCAGGCCGTGCACGGCGACGGAGCTGGTGAGCAGGCACCGGCGGATGATGTCTTCACCCTCCTCGATGCGCTTGGCGATCTCGATCTCGCCCTCGCGGGAGAGCAGCGAGACCGTGCCCATCTTGCGCAGGTACATGCGGACCGGGTCGTTGGAGCGACCGCCCACCTGGGCAGCGGCCGGGTCGATGCCGCGGCGGGCGGCTTCGGCCTGCTTGCGGGCCTTGTTCACCACCTCGATGTCGAGGGAGGAGAACATGATCATGACGTCGTCGAGCTGCTCGGCTTCGATCAGGTGCGTGGGGAGGAAATTGTTCATCTCCTCGTAGGTGATGTACCCACGCTGCTTCCCGATGTTGACGAGCTGCTGGATCTCCTTCAGGTCCTTGTCCTTCAGCATGCAACCTCTCTCAGCTTCAGTAGTGGTTCGGACAGACCCCACCCAGGCCCGGGAGTTCCAGGAGCGCCGCTGCAGGAGCGGTGTGGGTGGAGGACGGGGGTGGTTTCGGCGATGACGACGGGACTTCTCGCTTGGCCAACTCAAGACACTTGCGCCGTTTTCGGCCGGGGCGCAACATTTCTTTTCTTGACAGGGCAACCGACGGTGTCCAAGGGCGCGGAATCACGAGGAGGCTCCGGACCCTGCTCCTGGCCCGGACCTCCGCACGAAGCCGAGCCTCAAGGCCTGGAGGCGACGGGTGGCGGCGGTCTTCTCGGTCATCAGGGCGCGGTAGGCCTCGGGGTCCGCGCTGTACTCGGTCGTGGCGAGCGCCCGCTTGAGTCGGATCAGCTGGCCCTCCAGATCCTCGACCTCGAGCCGGTCCAGGACCTGCCGGGTGGCGTCGGCGGCCTGGTCGGAGGCGTACAGCTCGGCCTTGGCAGCCACGGCCCGCAGGACCCGCACCACGTCCGGGTCCTCGAGCTCCTCCAGCAGGGAGGCCAGCGCCATGCCATCCACCAGCTGGTAGACCGCCCACTTCACGTCGTCCCGATCCGACACGAAGCCCGTGCCCCGGGCGAGCACCTGCGGGATGGCGATCTCCGGGTGGTGCAGCAGCAGCCAGAGCAGGTGGTTGAGCTTGTCGTTGCCGACCCAGCGCTCCGTGCGTGCTGCGCGGGGCGCACCCCCGACCGGGGCGGGGCGGCCGATCTCCCGGCGCAGGGCGTCTTCTGCGACTCCGAGTAGATCGCACGTGCGGATCAGTAGATCGGACTGGAGCACGGCAGGCAGGCGACGCAGCAGGGGCACGATCTCGGCCACGGCACGCTGCCGACCCCCCGGGGTGGTGCCGTGTCGATCCGCCGAGCGCCGCACCACCAGCTCGAGCAGGGGCACCGCCCGACGCAGGTGGCCCTCGAAGGCCTCGGGCCCCTGGCCCTGGATGAACTCGTCCGGGTCCTTGGCGTCTGGGAGGTCGAGCTGGAGGGCCTCGACCCCGGCGTCCAGGAACATCGGCAGGGAGCGGTCCGCGGCGCGGAGGCCCGCCTCGTCGCCGTCGAAGAGCGCTACCACGGTGGTGGTGAACCGCCGCAGCTGCTGGACGTGCTCCTTGGTGAGCGAGGTCCCGCAGGTCGCCACGGCCTCGCCGAAGCCCGCCTGCATCAGGCTGAGGACGTCGAAGTAGCCCTCGACCACGATCGCTCGGCCCTTGCGCTGGATGTCCGCGCGGCCCCAGCTCAGGCCGTACAGGGTCCGGGACTTCTCGTAGATGTCCGACTCGGGCGTGTTCAGGTACTTCGGGCCGTCGCCCTCGAGCACCCGCCCGCCGAAGGCGACGGGCCGCTCGCGGCTGTCGAGGATCGGAAAGACCACCCGGTGCCGCAGGAAGTCGAAGGCGTTGCCGGTCTTCTGGGAGCGGCCGGCGACCCCGGCGGCCTGAGCCAGGCGGGCGTCGATGCCCTTGCCGTGCAGGTGGTCCAGCAGGGCGTTCCAGCTGTCCGGGGCGTAGCCCAGCCGGGCCCGCGCCAGGGTCTCCCGGGTCATGCCCCGGTCGGCCAGGTAGTCCCGCGCGGGCTTCGCCGCCGGGTGGGTCAGCAGCTGGGCGTGGAACCAGCTGCAGGCCTCTTCGCACACGTCGTACAGCGTCGCCCGCGTGCGGATCTTCTGGCGCTCCTGGGGCGTCAGCTGGCGCTCCTCGACCTGGACCCCGGCGGGGCCGGCGAGCTCCTTGACGGCTTCGACGAAGGACAGGCCCTCGAGCGCCATCAGGAACTTGAAGACATCGCCGCCCACCCCGCAGCCGAAGCAGTGGTAGATCGCCTTGGACTCCACCACGTTGAAGGACGGGGTCTTCTCCTGGTGGAAGGGGCACAGCCCCACCAGCGAGCGCCCCTTGCGCTGCAGGGTGACGTGGCGTCCGACGACCTCGGCGATGTCCGTCCGGTCGCGGATGGCCTCGATGGTGGCCTTGGGGATGCTCACGGCTCCCTCCGAGGAGGGAGGGCTACCCGACCGCGCTGCGCAGGGCCACCACCTTGCCGACATCGGCCCGATCCTCGGGCACGCGAGCGACGCTGGCGCCCAGGGCGAGCAGCTTCTCGACCAGGTGGGAGTAGCCGCGATCCAGGTGGTAGAGACGCAGGACCTCGGTCGGGCCCTCGGTGGCCAGGCCAGCGAGCACCAGCGAGGCCGAAGCCCGAAGATCGGTGGCCATGACCGATGCGCCGCGCAGGCCGTCGACCCCGACCACCGTGGCGGTGTTGCCGGTCACCTCGATCGAGGCGCCCATGCGCGTGAGCTCCGGCACGTGCATGAACCGGTTCTCGAAGATGGTCTCCTTCACCCGAGCGGTGCCGTCGGCCAGGGTCATCAGGGCCATGAGCTGGGCCTGCATGTCGGTCGGGAAGCCCGGGTGGGGCTCGGTGGTGATGTCCACCGGCTGGATCGGGCCGGTGCGCAGCAGCCGCACCCGATCGACGCCGACCTCGAGCTCGCAGCCCGCCTCGCGCAGCACCTTGAGGGTGGTGAAGAGCTCGCTGGGCTCCACCCCGGTCACCGTGACGTCGCCGCCGGTGATGGCGCCAGCGACCAGGTAGGTCCCGGCTTCGATCCGGTCCGGGAGGATGCGGTAGGGCTCGGGGGAGGGCCGGAGCTCGCGCACGCCCTCGATGTGCAGGGTGTGGGTGCCCTCGCCTTCGATCCGGGCGCCCAGGCTGCGCAGGAAGCGCACGAGATCGACGATCTCGGGCTCCTTCGCGGCGTTGCGCAGGACGGTGGTGCCCTCGGCGAGCACCGCGGCCATCAGGATGTTCTCGGTGCCCGTGACGGTCGGCACGTCGAGCTGGATGTCCGCGCCCCGCAGGCGGTCCACCCGGCCATGCACGTAGCCCTGCTCGAGCTCGAAGGTGCAGCCCAGGGCGCTCAGGCCCTTGAGGTGCTGATCGATGGGCCGCACGCCGATGGCGCAGCCGCCCGGCAGGGAGACCCGCGCCTCGCCGCAGCGGGCCAGCAGTGGCCCCAGGGCCAGGACCGACGCACGCATGCGCCGCACCAGGTCGTAGGGGGCCTCGGAGAAGGACACGCGCCCGGTGTCGAGGCGGACATCAGCGCCCTGGACCAGCGAGGGGCAGCCGATGCGGCCCAGCAGCGACAGCATGGTCGACACGTCGACCAGGGCCGGCACGTTGGTGAGCTTGTGCTCTCCGGGGGCCAGCAGGGTGGCGATGAGGATCGGCAGGGCCGCGTTCTTGGCGCCTGCGATGGGCACTTCGCCGCGAAGGGGGGTGCCGCCGTGGATGACGATCTTGTCCATGGGGAGAGCTCTCGGAGGGCGTGTCGAGGGGGGCGTCCTGGCCGGCTGGGGGACAGCCGGGCGCGATCTGGACGCGTCAAGAGTAGCAGGCTGTCGGCCCCGATGACGAGACTTCTGAGCCTGGGGTTGACCCTCGCTTGCTCCAGCAAGGTCCGTGCCGGGGCCCGGCCAGAGATCATGCCTGGGATGCAGCGGCCCACCCGGAGCCTCTCACGGAAGCCCTCCCAGGCGGAGATCGACCAGGCGGACCTGGCCGGTGCCGAGCTGACGGGGTGCATCCTGCGGGGGCTGGACCTCCGCGGTCGCGACCTGAGCGGGGCGCGACTGGTCGATGCGCTCGTGTTCGACTGCGATCTCACCGGGGCCGATCTCTCTCGCGCGGACCTGACCGACGCCGAGCTCGACGGCTCGGATCTGACCGAGGCCGACCTCACCCAGGCGCGCCTGGACCGGGTCCGGGGCGAGCGGGTCGTCCTGGCGAGGGCGAAGCTGGTCGAGGCGGGACTGGCCGGGGCCATGTTGCCGGAGGTGAGGCTCGAAGGGGCGGATCTCTCCGGGGTGGACCTGGATCGGGCCCGGTTGCCCGCCGCCCGGGCGGCGGGCGCGATCCTCTGCGGGGCACGGGGAGAGGGTCTGGTCCTGGACGAGGCCGACCTGAGCGGGGCCGATCTCCGCAAGGCCCACCTCCCGTCTGCACAGCTGGAGCACGTGTCCGCCCCGGGGCTGAGGCTCGAGGGCTGCTTCTTGCAGCGGGCCCGGCTGGACGGCGCCGACCTCACCGACGCCCGCCTCGACCAGGCCGACCTGCGCAAGGCCGTGCTTCGCAAGGCCCGGATCGGCGGCGCCGATTTCGGCGATGCCTGGGTCACCGGCACCCAGGCCATCGGCGTCCGAGACGCGGACGACGCGCTGATCGGGGAGCTCCGCCGCCGGGGAGCGGTGACCGAGGGCCTGCTCGGGCGGCTGTTCGGGCGGCGCAAGTCGGCGGCGGATCCGGAGCCCGACGCGGAGGTGCTGGAGAGTGCGCCGTCCCAGACGGTGCCGGCCGCTGGGCTCCAGGGGCCACCGCCGGAGCCCGAGGTCGCGCCCGAACCCCTGGCCGAGTCCGTGCCAGCCTCGCAGACAGAGGTGCTCGAGGCCTCCACCCCGGAACCGGACCCGCAGGGCGAGAGCCCGGTGGGGGGCGAGAGCCCCTCGCGGGGCGGGGGGATCGTGCGGCCCGCGCCGGAACCGCCGCCGGCCGTGGAACCCGCGCCGGTGCCCGACCCGCTCCCGGCACCGGTCTCGCCCGTGAGCGAGGCCGCCGACCTGCCCCCGGATCCCCCGACCCTGAGGTCGGTGGCCGTCCCCCCACCAGCGACGCCCTCCGAGCCCCAGGTCCCCCCCCAGGTCACCGAGGCCGTCACGCCCCCGGACCCCGACCCGGAGCCCGAGCCCAGGACCGAGCCAGTGGCCTCGGGCTGGGCCCAGCAGGCGGCGGAGCGCCTGGTGGCCGCGCCGCAGCCGGAGGCGACCTCGACCGGCCCCGACACCGAGTCGGAGCCCAGCTCGGGCCCGGAGCACCCCTCCAGCGCCTCTGTCACCCGGCGAAGGCTGTCGACCCTGCTGCGGCGGCGGGGTGGGGGAGCCCTGCCCCAAGACCTGGGACCCGGGGCCCAGCTGGCTGGGCGGGACCTCCGGCGCCTCAAGCTGGGCCGGCTCGATCTCACCGGCGCCGTGCTCACCGACGCGCGCCTCGACGGCGCCGATCTCTCCCGGACCTGCCTCGCAGGGGCGCGGCTGGACGGTGCCCGCCTGGCGCGGGCCCGGCTCATCGGCGCCGACCTGTCCGGCGCGACCGCGTCCGGTGCGGTCTTCGACGACGCCGACCTGTCCAGCGCGGACCTGCGGAGCCTCAAGGCCGACGGCGCCTCCTTCATCGGCACGGACTTCGACCGGGTGCGGCTCGGAGGCGCGGACCTCGCCCGCACCGATCTGTCCGCGGCGCGCTTCGCCGACGTCGACCTGGCCGACGCGGACCTGTCCGGGGCTCTGCTGGAGCAGACCGACCTCGCCGGCGCCCGCCTGGACGAAGCCGTCGTGCGGGGAGCCGAGATCGACGGCGCGCTGGGGCTCACGGCGGCCCAGCTGGACGCGCTGGAGGCCCGGGGAGCGGTCGTCTCCCGCTTCTCGCTGTCCCGGCTGACCGCCGGGGTGGGGGCCAGCCTGGTGGGCCGAGCGGCCGGGGTGGGACTGCTGGCGCTCATCGGCGGCTACCTGGCGCTGCACTTCTTGTCCGAGGACACCCTCTCCACCGAGGAGCTCGAGGGCCGCGCCCAGCAAGAGGCCGCCGAGGGCGACATCGACGCAGCCCGGGAGCGCTACACCCTGCTGATCGAGCGGGCGGAGAAGCCCGTCGATCGGGTCTACTACCGGTTCGAGCTCGCCAGCCTGCTGGCGGCCGCGGACCGCCACGACGAAGCCATCCAGCTGCTCCGGGACGCCGAGGCCGACACCGGCGGCGAGGCGGACCTGGGCTGGGAGGTCCAGCTGCGGCTGGCCAACACCCTTCGGGGGGCCGAGGCTCTCGAAGAGGAGATCGCGGTCCTGGAGACCCTGCGCGACGCCGACGGCGTGTCGCCCCGGGTGCTCGGCCAGGCCCTGGTGGCGCTGTCCGACGCCTGGCGTCGCATGGGCTTCGAGAACAAGGCCCTGGAGACCCAGAAGCAGGTCCAGGAACGCTTTGCCAACAACCCCGAGGTCATCCTGGCGGTCAACCAGGCCATGGCCGACAGCTACAAGGCGCGAGGGGAGTCCGCCAAGGCCCTGGAGGCCCTGCGCAGCATCGAGGGCTTCGCCCTCGACGACGCCCAGCAGGCCCAGCTCATGGCGAGCAAGGCCCAGCTGCTCAGCGAGCTCGGCGACGACGCCGGCGCCCGCCAGGCCTATGAAGACCTGCTCAACCGCTACCCCGACTACGACGCCATCGACGGCGACGTGCTGCTCGACATCGCCCGGCTGGCCCTGAAGGCCGGGGACCGGGGCGAGGGTGCCCGCCTGCTGGACCAGCTCCTGGGCGGGGTGGCCTCGCCTGGGGTCATGGCCCGCGGGCGGCTGGCCAAGGCGCGCATGCTGGTGGAGGACGGCTCCCTCGACGAAGCCCGGGCCCTCACCGAGACCGTGCTCGAGGACTTCCCCAACGACGACGACGCCATCGAGACCGCCCGACGGGGCCTGTCCGACGTGCTCTTCGCGACCCAGGGAGACGGCGCCGCCGAGGCCCTGATCGCCGACCTGATGGCGTCCGGGGACCGGGAGCTGGCGGCCCAGGCGATGCTCGGACGGGCCCAGGGGCTGCAGGACCGCGGGGACCTGGCCCGGTCCCGCGAGCTCTACGAGCAGGTCATGACCACCTTCGCCGACGACCCCGGTGTCACCTTCACCGCCCGCACCCAGCTGGCCGGTCTGCTGGTGGCCGAAGGCCGGCACCCGGAGGCGGTCAACGCCTGGCGGGACCTGATCGCCGAGGCCGAGGAGGGCGACGCCAAGCGGGTCCTGGAGTCGAACCTGGGCGACACCTGGCTGCAGGGCGGGCGCCTCGACGAAGCCCAGCTCCAGTACGAGTCGATCCTGTCCACCTGGGGCGACGACACCGAGGCGGCCGCCCTGGCCCGGATCGGCCTGGCGCGGGTCGAAGCCGCCCGCGGCAACCCGGAGCGGGCGCGGATCCTGTGGCAGAAGGTCGTGGACTCGGTCGACGACCCCCTGCTGGCCGGCGCCGCCCTCGAGGAGCTCGCCGGCAGCTACCTGGAGAGCGGCCGGGATCGGGAGGCCCTGGTGGCCTACCAGGGCTTCCTGGCGCGGCTGCCCGACGGCCACGACGCGGCGTTCTCCACCAGCCTCGCCATCGGCGGGATCCTGGTCCGGCTCGGGGAGCCGGAGCGGGCGCTGAGCACCTACGAGGCCCTGCTCACCGAGGCCTCCCAGCCCTCGCGAGTGGCCGAGGTCCAGCTGGCCCTCGGCGAGCTGCGGGCGTCCATCAACGACCCCGAAGGGGCCGCGGGGGCCTGGCGAGCCGTGCTCGCCCTCGACGACCTGGGCACCGCGGTCCACACCGACGCCGCCCTGGGCCTGGCCCGCGCACGCCTGGCGGTGGGCGACGCCACCGAGGCGCTGTCCCTGGCGCAGACGTGGCTCGGCCGGACAGACGATCCAGCCCAGCAGGTCCAGCTGATGCAGGTCCAGGTCCAGGCGCTGAAGGCCCTCGGCCGCACCGACGAGGCGAGCCGGCTCTCCCAGCAGATGCTCACCACCGCCGGCGACGACATCGACGCCGCCTTCACGGCCCGCCTCGAGCTGGCCTCGGAGAAGATCAACGCGGGGGAATTCGACCAGGCCATCCAGCTCTACCGGGCCCTGGCCGCCGAGGCCCAGGACCGTCCCACCCAGGCCGCCATGGCGCTGAGCGAGGCCCAGGCGTTGGCCCAGTCCGGTGACGTTGCGGCGGCCCGCGCCCAGTACCAGGGCATCGCCAGGGAGTACCCGGAGCTCGCCGAGACGGTGTTCGAGGTCCGCATGGGGCTGGCCTGGCTCGCCCGGCTGGAGGGAGAGCCCGAGCGTGGCCTGGAGATCTACGCGGGCCTGCGGGGCCCGGACCCCGGCTCGGAGATCTGGCGCATGGAGCAGATCGCCCAGACCCTGACCGAAGCGGGCCGCGACGACGACGCCGAGGCGGCCTGGAAGCGCCTGCTCAACCGGTACGCGGGCAACCAGGACGCCGAGGTCGCGGGCTTCAACGGCCTGGCAGCCCTGTACCGGGCCCGAGACGACCTCGCCGGTGCCCTGGACCTGTACGAGCGGGTCGCCGAGAAGGCCCGGGACCCCGCCCAGCGGGACTGGGCACGCCTGCATGCCGCCACGCTGCGCATGGAGATGGGCGAGGCCGAGGACGCCTTCTTCGAGCTCGACGCCCTGCAGAAGACCACCACCGACCCCGAGGTGCGTCTCCAGGCTCGCCTGGACATGGCGTCGGTCTACCTGGAGCTCGGGCGGCCGGATCAGGCCCTCGAGCTGCTGGCGGGCATCGACGCCACCACCCTGGGGCCGGCCTATGTCGCGTCGCTGGCCCAGCGGCGGGTCGAGGCCCTGCTGTCGAAGGGCCGGCTCGAGGACGCCGCCCGCGAGTGGGAGACCGTGCTCCAGCACTTCGCAGACGCCGACGACGCCGCCACCCCGGCCCGCATCGGCCTCGCCGACCTGGCGGTGCAGAGCGGAGAGCCCGAGCGGGCGATGGCGCTGTTCGACGAGGCCTTCGAAGCCACGCGGGACCGCTTCTACCAGGCCTGGTCCCTGCTCGGGAAGGCCAACGCCCTGGCCAGGGCCGGCCGCACCAGCGAGGCGGTCGCGCTCTACGACCGCATCCTCGAGGACTACGCCGATCAGGGCTCGATGGCCGACGCCGCCAGGGACGCCCGCCAGGGCATCTGATCGACCGGGTCGACCCAGCCCAGGTGATCCGGTCCATGAGCCCACCGTGCCCCGAGCCGCACGGCGAGGTGCGCTATCCTCGCCGCGATGAGCATCTACCCACTACAGTGCTGGCTCGAGCGGGACGACGGACTGCGCATCCGGGTCCAGGATCTGCTGGTCCTCGGCCGCGAGGTGGACTGTGACATCCACTTCGCCAACCCCCGCGTGTCGAAGAAGCACGCGGTCATTCGCACCTCGGCGGGCTTCCCGGAGCTGCTGTGTCTGGGCCGGAATCCCACCCGGGTCAACGGCCAGCGGGTAGAGGGCTCCTGGCGCCTTCGCCACGGCGACACCGTCGAGATCGTGGACGCCACCTACACCGTCCGGGTCGAGGGCGGGCTCGACAGCACCCCGCCGGTCTGGCTCCTGGAGCTGCCGGATCGCTCCCTGGTCGGTCTGTTGCGAAGCCCCTTCACCGTCGGTGGCGACCAGTGGGACCACGTGCACCTGCCCGACCTGCCGCCGAGTGCCCTGTGCTTCCTCCAGGCTCAGGGCGCCCTGGTCCTGGAGCCGGGCATCGACGTCCAGGTGGGCGGAGAGCCGATCCGCGCCGGCGACCTCGTGGATCTCGGCTCCACGGATCTGATCGAGGTCCAGGACCGCCGCTTCAAGGTCTATGTCCAGCACCCCGGCAGCGAGAAGACCACGCTGCAGTCCGCCGAGGCCCCGCCGCTGCCGCTCGCGGTGCGCCTGGAGCTCCTGCCGAGCGGGGGCCGGCTGACCATCCGCTTCGACGAGGCCACGGCCAAGGTGCACCTGTCCGAGCAGCGCTCGGACCTGCTCGCGGTCCTGCTGCAGCCCCCCGGCACGTACGAGGCCGGCGACTACCTGCCCGACGAGATCATCATCCCCAAGGTGTGGCCCGGCCAGGGTGGCAAGGACCGGACCGATCTCAACGTGCTGCTCTTCCGCATTCGCCGCGACCTGCTGCGGGCCGGCATCAACCCCTTCCGGGTGCTCGAGCGGCTCAAGGGCGGCGGGGGCACCTGCTTCCGCCTGGCTCCTGGGGCCGAGGTCGAGGTGTTCTGATCGCCCGAACCAGGCGATGACCGCCCGGGGCACGCCGATCAGTCGCGATCCGGACCGTGCTCCAGAGACCAGCGAGACTTGCGCAGCATGCCCCGCAGGATGTTCAGCTCCGCCTGCGTCGGCTGGGCCCTCTGGAGCAGGGTCGCCAGCAGGACCGCGACCTGGGGGTCGTTCTTGTTGCGCATGTAGGCGGTGCGCCCGAGGAAGGCGACGGCCTGCTCGACCACCTGGCGTTGCTGTTCCAGGGGCGCGGGGCCGGGCCGCGTCGGGCCGCCCGTCGGGTCCAGGGGCCCCGTGTCCTGGGGCTGCGCCAGGCGGCGCTCGTCGCCGTCCCACCCACGCGCCCGCGCCGCCCGCTGCAGGGCCGAGCAGACCAACAGCACCGCCTGGGCCAGGTTCAGCGAAGGCGCGCCGTCGGTCGGAATGCGCAGGATGGCCTGGCAGCGCTCCAGGCTGTGGTTGTCCATGCCCATGTCCTCCCGCCCGAACAGGACGGCGCTGCGAGGCGGTCGGCCGTCGCGGGCCGGGGTGAAGACATGCTCGGCGACCTGGTCGGGGTCCATCACAGGCCAGCGCCACTTCCGGGTCCGGGCGGTGCAGCCCACGGCCCAGGTGAACCCGGCCAGCGCCTCGTCGACCGTCGCCACGAAGCGGGCGCTGGTCAGCACGTCGTGGGCGCCGGAGCCCATCCAACGGGCCCGCTCCAGGTCGAAGGACGCTGGCGCGACCACGGTCAGTTCCCGGAGCCCGAGGTTCTTCATGGCCCGGGCCGTGCTGCCCACGTTGCCCGGGTGCTGGGGCTCAACGAGCACGATGGCCACGCGCTCCCGGAGCACGTGGCCGGGTCCGATCAGCACCCTGCCTGGCTCAACCGCCGAAGAGCTTCTTGAACCAGCTGCTCACCTTGGAGAACACGCCTTCGGACTCCGTCGGCGTGTTCGCGGCGGACAGGACCTTGGGCTTGCCGTCGTCGTCTTCCGAAGGGGGATCGGTGTCCTCGGGCTCGTCGGCATTCTCGGAGACCGCGTCGTCCGGGAGCTCCTCGAGCTCGTCGCCGGCGATCTCCCGGGCGATGGCCGAGGTCGGCATGTTCAGCGGGCTCGGGGGCGCTGCGGGGGCCTTGGCCTCTTCCGCGGCGGCCTTCTTCTCCTGCTCATCGTCGCGCTTGCGCTTCTTGCCGAGCTTCAGGGTCGACTCGACGGTCTGGCCGGTGGCCTTGTCCCGCGCCGTGAGGTTCAGGATGCCTTCCGAGTCGATGTGGAAGGTGACCTCGATCTGGACCTTGCCCTTGGGTGCGGGACGGATGCCGCTGAAGACGAAGGTGCCCAGCAGCTCGTTCTCCGCGACCATGGTGCTCTCGCCCTGGTACAGCCTCAGCATGATGCTGCGCTGGTTGGCCTTGGACGTGGTCAGGGTGCGGGTCTTGTAGTCGGGCAGCGGCTGGTTCTTCTGGAACAGCACGTGCATCGTGCCGTCGACCTTGTTGATGCCGATGGGCATCGGCAGGACGTCCAGCAGGGTCAGGTCCGGGGCGCCCTGGCCAGCCTGGCTGTGGGCGATGATCGCCGCGCCGATGGCCACGGCCTCGTCCGGGTTGACGGCCTTGGACATCGGCTTGCCGATGAAGGTCTCGACCCGGCTCTGCACCAGGGGCATGCGGCTCTGGCCACCGACCAGGAGCATCTCGTCGACCTGGTCGGCCTCGGTGCCGGCCTCCTGGAGGATGCGCTCGCAGGTGGCGACCGTGCGGCCCACCAGGTCGCTGCACAGGCTCTCCAGGTGGTCCCGGGTCAGCTCGAAGTCGATGTCCAGCGGTCCGGCATCTCCCCGCGCGATGAACGGGATGTGGATGCGGGTGACCCTCATCGCCGAGAGCTCGATCTTGGCGGTCTCTGAGGCGTCGCGGATGCGCTGGATGGCCACGCGGTCCCAGGACAGGTCCTGTCCGTGGTTGTTGTGGAAGTCCTCGAGCAGCAGCTGCATCACCCGGTCGTCGAAGTCGACGCCGCCGAGGAAGGTGTCGCCGCCGGTGGCGATGACCTCGAAGATGCGGTCCTTGATGTCGATGACCGAGATGTCGAAGGTGCCGCCGCCCAGGTCGTAGATCGCGACGCGCTGGTTCAGCACCTTGCCCAGGCCGTAGGCCAGGGCGGCCGCGGTCGGCTCGTTCAGGATGCGGAGCACCTTGAGGTTGGCGAGCTTGCCGGCCTTGCGCACGGCCTGGCGCTGGCGGTCGTTGAAGTAGGCCGGGACGGTGATGACCGCCTGGTCGACCTCTTCGCCGAGGGAGTCCTCGGCGACCTCGCGGATCCGGCGCAGGATGGCGGCGCTGATCTGCTCCAGGGAGAAGACCTGGTCCTTGATGCGGACCAGCACCTCGGACTGTTCGCCTTCGAGCAGCTCGTAGGTGAAGACCTGCCGGACCTTGTCGATCACCTTGCTGTGGAAGTTCCTCCCGATGAGGCGCTTCGACGCGGTGACCGTGTTCTGCGGGTTCAGCTGGGCCTGGCGCTTGGCCTCGTGGCCCACGAGCTCCTGGCCGCTCTCGTCGATGGCGAACATCGACGGGATCGTGGAATTCCCCCCCTTGTAGGTGATCATCTTGGGACGCCCACCGTCGATGACGGCGGCGCACGAGTTCGTCGTGCCGAGGTCGATTCCGATGGCCCTGCCCATGCGCTCCGTTCCGAGGGGTTGTGGGACTTGCCGGAGCGAGGTCTACCACGCCCCAATTCAAAGGGTCAACGCGCCCCAGGCGGGCAGGGACCGCTGGTCCGGCCCCCCTGGCCCGACGGCCCCATCGCGCGGGAAGCGACGTTGGTGACCGGTGGTTATCCCTCTCAACGGGCGCCGCCCGGGGAGGCTGAGCAGATGTCCAAGGAGAACAGGGGATCACAGCTCGCAGCCCGGTACCGCCTGGTGCTGGACCGGGCCGCCGCAGCCGAGCATGCCCGCCTGGAGGCCGCCCGCCGCCGGCGGGAGCGGGGTGCCGAGGAGCGCTCTCGGCTGCTGGCGGATCTCGCCGCCTTCGCCGAGGCGCTGGGACACTTCTCAGTGAAGGCCGGCAAGGGCGACCAGGTGACCTGGTCCTACGAGCAGGCCCAGCTCACCTTCAAGGCCAAGGGCGACGCCGACCGGATCGAGCTGGTCTCCGACAAGCTGTCTGCCGAGTCCCGGCTGCGCTACCAGCACGAGCTCAACCGCTGGGTCCTGTTGGAGACCACCAAGGCCGGTGGTGATCGCCAGCGGCTGCTCTTCGACGAAGGCCTCGAGGCGCTGATGCACCGGGTCTTCGAGCTGCGGCCGGCTCCGGAGGGCGAGGTGGTGGAGCCTCAGCCCGCGGTGAGCCTGGACGAAGCCGTGCCCTCCGCGAAGAAGCGCACGCTGTAGTTCTTCCGGGCGCAAGGCCGCTCCGGCCGCGAGCGCAGCGAGACGCAGCTGGGCCTCCGATGCTGCTCCTCAGTACGTGAGCATGATCTTGCCGTCCACCCGCTCACACGACTGCTCCAGCGCAGCGTGGAACTCCGAGAACGGCCGCCGGGCCGTGATCATCGGCTCGGCCAGGATCCGGTCGTGCTCCAGCAGGCGCACGATCTGGGGGAAGCAGCCCATGCCCACGTGCCCGCGGCTGCCCACGATGCCAGCAGCCCCGGTGACCAGGACGTCGAGCATGACCGGGGCGCGCTCGCCGGTGCGGCCCAGGTAGATCATCTGCCCTCCGGGGGCGAAGGCCTTCTCGATCTCCGGCATGGTCTGCCGGGCGGCGCCGGCGGCCTCGACCAGCACGTCGGCGCCCCAGCTGCCGCTCAGGCGGCGGATGACCTCGCTGGGAGAGCTGCCGTCGCGCACGAGGGCCCGGGGGTCCCAGGCCTCGTCGGCGCCGCAGGCGAGCGCCACGCCCAGCCGCTCCGGGGCGATGTCGAAGGCGGAGATGGTCGCTGCCCCGGCAGCCCGGGCCAGCGCGATGGCGCCAAGCCCGATGGGCCCAGCGCCGAACACCGCCACGTGATCCCCAGGGCGCATGCCGCGGCCCGCCACGAAGATGCCGTTGTAGGAACAGGAGATGGGCTCGATGAGCGCCCCCAGCTCCAGGGCCTGCTGCTTGTCGCCGGTGCGCTCGGCGATGCCGTTGAGCTTCCAGCAGAAGCGCTCCTCCACCGTGATGTACTCGGCGTAGGCGCCCGGGCTGGAGAAGCCGACCATGTCCAGGGTGGGGCACTGGTTGGGCTTGCCGATGCGGCAGGCCTCGCAGACCCCGCAGTTCAGCATGCCCTCGGCGGCCACCAGGTCTCCGACCTTCAGCTCGCGCACGTGCTTGCCCACCGCGACCACTTCGCCGGCGTACTCGTGGCCGGGCACCACAGGCAGGGACACCGGACCCGAGAAGATCACGTAGCCCTCGGCGTCGGTCTCGTAGCAGTGGGTGTCCGAGCCACAGACACCACAGGCCTTGACCTGGACCACCACCTCCCGAGGGCCGGGGGTGGGATCGTCGATGGATGAGGCCGTGAAGCGCGGGTGGCGCCAGACCTGGCTGGCCATGGTGGCCTTGCGGGTCTCGATCTCGAGGGGGGTGATGGGGTACCCGGCGCGCGGGTCCCAGTCGGCTTCGAGGAGGATGGCTTTCATGGGCCGAACCTAACCGGCCCGCCCTGGGGTCCTCGGCCCTCCGCGATCAGCGACCCCGGACCAGTCGGACCTCCACGATGGCCCGGTCCGAAGCACGGGTGACCTCCAGCCGCCACGGCCCCTCTCTCACGGACTCACCCACCCGCGGCACGTGGCCCAGGCGGGCCAGCATGAAGCCCGCCAGGGTCTCGTACTCGCCTTCGGGCAGCGTGAAGCCGGTGGCCTCCTCGAGGGCCTCGGACTCGACCCGAGCGCGGACCAGCCACTCGTGCTCGCCGTTGCGACGCACGAAGGGGTTGGGGGCGTCGTACTCGTCGTCGATCTCACCCACGATCTCCTCGAGCAGGTCCTCCCGGCTCACCAGGCCCACGGCGCCGCCGTACTCGTCCACCGCCACGGCCATGCGCGTGCGCTCCCGCCGGAACTCCAGGAAGAGCTGATCGACCCGCTTGGTCTCCGGCACGAACTTGGCCGGCCGCATGAGCTTGTCGAGGGTCTGGGTGAGGTTCTCCAGGAACAGCAGGTCGCTGTGGTGGACCATGCCGATGACGTTGTCGACCCGCTCCTGGTAGACGGGCAGCCAGCTGTGGCCGCTGGTCTCGATGCGCTCGATGGCGGCCCGTGCGTCGGCGTCCTGGGAGACCATGTCGACCTCGATCAGCGGGACCATGACGTCCTCGACGCTGGCCTCGGTGAAGGCGAAGACGCGCTTGATGAGGTCCCGGTCCTCCTCGTCGAGGCTGACCTCGTCGGACTGCTGGAGCAGGCTGCGGATCTCCTCGCGGGTCACGCCGGGGCTGGGCTCGCCGCCGGTGAGCTTCAGCAGCGCCTTGCTGGCGCCCTCCATGATCAGGAGCACCGGGTAGAAGGCGAAGGAGAAGAAGCGCAGGGGGAAGACGATGATCGGCGCCAGGCTGTCCGCGTGGTGCTGGTAGACGCTCTTGGGCACCAGCTCGCCGACCACCAGGGTCAGCGGGAAGATCAGGACGACCACCCAGAGCTGGGTGGCGCCGCCCAGGGCGCCCGCCAGGGCCGCGGTGGCGATGGTGGCGGCCCCGACCGTGGAGACGTTGGTGCCCACCAGGCAGGTCCCGACCAGGAACTCGGGCCGGTCCAGCATGCGCAGGGCGAGCTTCGCGCCCAGGCTGCCGTCTGCGGCCTGGGCCTTCAGCCGGTGGCGGTCCGCGGAGACCACGGCGATCTCGCTGCCGGAGAAGAAGCCCTCGCTGAGCAGGCAGAAGAGGATGAGCGGGATGGCCACCGCCAGGGTCACGACGCCACCTCGGTCTCCGAGGCGCGCAGGACCTTCTTGGTGGCGCCAGCGGGGCGCACCGTGAGCTCCGTGATGCGCCGCTCGTCCAGGCCGGTCACCTCGAAGCGCACGCCCTCCCAGTCCAGGAGCTCCCCCTTGCTGGGCAGGTGCCCCAGCTCGCTGAACACGAAGCCCGCGACCGTGTGGTAGTCGCCCTCGGGCAGCTGGATGCCGGTCTGCTCCTCGAAGTCCTCGCAGTCCATCTGCCCCGAGACGTTCCACACGTTGGGCTGGATGACCGAGATCTCGTCCGAGTCGTCGTCGTGCTCGTCGAGCAGGTCGCCCACGAGCTCACCGAGCAGGTCGTCCATGGTGACCAGGCCGTCGATGGAGCCGTGCTCGTCCACCACGATCGCCATGTGGCTCCGGGCGAGCTGGAGCTCCCGCAGCAGCTCCGAGGCCTCCTTGCTCGTGGGCACGAAGTAGGGCTCCAGCAGCAGGGCCTTGAGCTCCCGCGGGCCCGGCTGGCGCGAGCCCTTGAACCGCAGCAGGTCCTTGGCCAGCAGCACGCCGATCACGTTGTCCCGACGGCCCTGGTAGACCGGCAGCCGCGACAGGTTGTGCTCCCGCAGCAGCTCCACCAGCTTGGGGAAGGGGATGGTCAGCGGGATGGAGATGATGTCCGGCCGCGGAGTCGCGATGCGGCTCACCGGGGTGTCGGAGAACTCGAAGACCGCCTCGATGAGCTCCTGCTCCATCTCCTTGATGGACCCGGTCTGGCGCCCCTCGTCGATGAGCTGGCGGACCTCGGCCTCCTGGAGGTTCTTCTGGACCTCCTGGCCGCCCCCGAGCAAGCGCACCATGCGGTCCGCCAGGAAGGTCAGCGCCACCCGCAGGGGTGTGATGAGCAGACCCCAGGCCGCCAGGGGCCGCACCACGAGCATCGCGGCCCGCCGGGAGTAGCGCAGGGCCATGGACTTGGGCAGCACCTCGCCGGCGAGCAGCAGCAGGGGCGTGGCCACCAGCAGGTTGAGCCAGGGCTTGTCCGGGACCGCCTGCAGGACCAGGGCGGCGCAGAGGGTCGACAGGCTGACGTTGACCAGCTCGTTGCCGAAGAGCACGCTGGCCAGCACCTTGCGGGGGTGCTGGAGCAGCCGGTCCAGGGTGGCGGCCTTGCCGCTGTTGCGCAGGGCCTCGCGGTCCACGGCGCTCAGCGAGAAGAGCGCGGTCTCCGAGCCGCTGAAGAACGCCGACAGCAGCATCAGGCAGAAGATGGCCACCACGGCCAGACCCGGGGACAGGGCGCCGGCGTCAGGAGGCATGGGCGCCCCCGTCGAAGTGCCGCCAGCCCGCGGGCCAGGCGCGGCCCTCGAGCACCACGGCGGGGTCCGCCGTGCAGGTGCCGATGGCGGTCAGCGGGACCCCGAGCCGGGTGCCCAGGCCAGCCACCGCGTCGGCGTGCCCGGGGGGAGCGGCGAAGAGCAGCTGGTAGTCCTCGCCCCAGCCGACCGCGGTGTCGAGCCAGTCGGACGCGGCGCGGCTGAGCCCCGCAGCCAGGGGGAGGGCGCTGGGGTCGACCGAGGCCCCCACGCCGCTCGCGGCGCAGAGCCGGTGCAGGTCCTGGGCGAGGCCGTCGGAGAGGTCCAGCCCGGCGGTGGCGAGGCCCGCCAGCGCCAGGGCCGGGCCCAGGGAGAGCGGGGGCTGGGGCCGGGTCCAGGCGGACCAGTCCGCGGTGCCGGGGCCGGGCCCGCCGAAGGCGCGGGCGGCCGCGCCGAGCACGCCGGAGACCCAGAGGGTGTCCCCCGGACGGGCGCCGCTGCGCGTCAGGGCGCCGGCCACCAGCTGACCGCCGGCGGTCAGGGACGCCGTGATGGGCCCTGGGCTGCGGGTCGTGTCTCCCCCCAGCAGGGGCACCGGGCCCAGGCCCTCGGCCAGTCCCGCGGCGAAGCGGCTCACCCAGCCCCCGTCGATGGGGTGGGGGAGGCACAGGGTGAGCAGGGCCCACCGGGGCTCGGCGCCCATGGCCGCAAGATCGCTCAGGTTGACCAGAGCGAGCTTGAAGCCCACGTCTTCGGGGGCCACCCGCAGGTCCCAGTGCACGCCCTGGACCATGGCGTCGGCGACGAGCACGCTGCCGTCCGCGAGCACGGCGCCGTCGTCCCCGGGCCCCAGGCGCACCCAGGGGGCCCGGTGGGGGACGCTCGCCGTGATGCCGTCGATGACGGCCTGTTCGTCAGGGTCTGCCTGCTCGGGGGTCAGTGACATGAGCCAGCGACCAGTGTATCCAAGTCCCGCTCGTTCATGGGGTCGGGAGCATCTCCTCGGGCTCTCGCCAGCGCTCGATGCCCTCTTCGCCGATCCGGAACACCAGGAGCTCCCGCTCGACCTCGCGGGTGGCGCCGAAGGCGCCGCCGCCGGTCACCGGCTGCTCGATGCTGGCCCCGGCCAGCTGTTGGCGGAGGTCGGCCCGGTCCCCGGGCACCTCCTCGCAGGCCACGGCGAGCAGCCGCCCGACGTCGTAGACCAGGGACTCCAAGACCCCCGGTGCCCGCCCGAGCTCCGACCGGAAGCCGGAGATGAAGGCCTGGATCCGGGGGTCGTCGGTGCCGCTGTCGAAGGCATCGACGAACACCGCGTTGCGGGTGTACTGGCCGCCCTGGCTGGCCACGGCGGGGTGGTGCCAGCCGTTGAGCCCGATCAGGGGGACCGGGTCCATGGCCCGCCGGGGGCTGAAGCTGCCGATGCTGAACTCCTCGTAGGCCAGGGAGCTCGCCACGATGGGCACCCGGCGAGCGTTGTCGGGTACGAAGATGGCCTCGAAGTCCATCAGCGGTGGCAGCACCACCTTGTAGGGATCGACGCCGCGCGCCTCGGCCTGCTTGCGCAGCTTGTAGAGCTCTTCCTTGCGCTCCGCGGCCTCGTAGTCCTTCAGTCCGAGCTCCGAGGCCGAGACCCGGAAGTCCGTGGCCTCCGGGTCGTAGAACACGACCCGCTTGACCTCGCCGCCGCGCTCGGTGACGAGGTGGGCGAAGGCGTCGTTGGCCGATCGGCCGTAGCTGTTGTCCGGCGCCAGCACCACGAAGCTCTGCAGGCCCATCGGGCCCATCACGTGGTCCACCAGGCTGCGGACCTGTTGCTCGATGGTGAGCACGCCTCGGAAGACCCAGTGGCCGGTCTCGGTGAGCCCGCCGACCTGGCTCAGGGCCAGCAGGGGCACCTGGGCGGCCTGGGCCTCGGCGGCGATGGGCAGGGCGACCTCCTTGAGCAGAGGCCCGACCACCGCGGCCACGCCTTGCTCCAGGACCAGGCCCTTGAATTTCTCGACCGCGATCTCCGGATCCCCGGCCGTGTCACGGATGATCAGCTTCACCGGGCTGCCCGCGTCCCGCAGGGCCAGCTCCAGGGCCTCCTTGAGCTGCTTGCCCGCGGGGCCGTAGGTGCCGGTCAGAGGCAGCAGCACGCCGATGCGATCGGCCTGGAAGGGATCGTCGGCCTCGGCCCGCAGCCGGACCCACCTGGCTTCCGGGCGCAGGGCGCTGTCGGGGAATTGCGCTTCCAGGGCATCGGCCAGGCGGATGGCCTCGCCGAAGTTGCCGCCATCGAGTGCGCCTTGGGCCCGAGACAGTGCATCGGCGTCAGCGGGGACCAGGCCGTCCATGCCCTCGGCGCCCCGAGGGAGCAGCGCACCCAGGTCCAGGCGGACCCGCGTCGCGACCCCGGGGTCGTCGCCGGCGAAGGCCAGGGCCTTCTCGGCCAGGGCCTGTTGCTCCGCGGGCGGGGCGCCGTCGGCCACCGCAGCCAGGGCGAGCACCCGGTAGCGGTCGGCGTTCATGGTGTCCGGCATGCCCTCGTCGCCCACCAGCTCCAGCGAGGCCAGCCCATTGCCGGAGCTGCCCTGCTCGTGGTGGACCAGGGCCAGGCCGACGATCGCACCCTCGACGGAGGGGTGGTCCCGCCGCAGAAACTGGAAGTGCAGGGCCGCCGTCTCCAGGTCGCCCATCAGGCGGCGCTGCTCGCCCGCGTAGAGCGCACTGAGTCGGATCAGCTCCGGGTCCTGGCCGTCGACCAGGTAGCCCTCGAGCAGGGCCAGCGCCTCGAGGCGGTCTTCCTCGGCCAGCGCCATGGCCTGCACGATGAGGTTGGGGGTCTCGGGGTCCTTGGTCTTGCGCTTCTTGCGACCGGCCTCGGCGTCGGCCGCGAGGCCGAGGACCAGGCCGATGAACAGCAGGGAGAGCAGCAGGCGCAGCTTCATGGACAGCGCTCCTCCAGGGCGGCGTCGAAGGCCCGGCGCTGGGGGTGTTCAGAGGGGCCCGCCAGGTCCTGGAAGCGCCGCAGGGCGTCGGCCTGGACGCGGCTGAGCCTGGGGGGGACCTCGACCTCGACCTTGAGGTGCAGGTCGCCGGCGCCCCCGTCGCTCTTCGGCAGTCCCCGCCCGCTCAGGCGCAGGATGCGGCCCGAGGGGGTTCCGGGGGGCACCTGGATGGTGGTGCGGGCGCCGAGCACGGGCACGGTCACCTCGGCGCCGAGGGTGGCCTCGGCGTAGGTGAGCGGCAGGTCGCAGACCAGGTCGGCGCCTCGGCGCCGGAACAGCGGGTGCTCGGCGACGCTGATGACCACGAAGAGATCGCCGGAGGCCCCACTGGTCATGCCCTCGTGGCCGCGGCCGCGCAGCTTGAGCTTCTGGCCCGTCGCCACGCCCCTGGGCACCTTGACCTTCAGGTGGTCCTCGGACCCGTGCAGGCCCTTGCCTTCGCAGACACCACAGCGCTTCACGACCACGAACCCCTTGCCGTCACAGCGGGCACAGCTCTGGCGGAACACGCGTCGCGCCGACGCCTTTCCCGTGCCGTCGCAGCTCCCGCACGCCTTCCGCCCGCCCTCGGGGTCCGCCCCGGTGCTGCCACACCGCTTGCAGCGCACGTTCCGGGCGATGCGGAGCTTCCGCGTGACCCCGGTCGCCACCTCCTCCAGCTCCACGGTCAACGTGGTCCGCAGGTCCTCGCCGTTCTGCTGCGTCCGCTTCCGCCGGAACAGCCCCCCGACCATCTCCGAGAGCATCTCCTGCAGCTCCTCGGGCGTCGGCGGCCGCCCGTCCGGGCGGTACAGCGGGCCCAGCCGATCGAACTTCAGGCGCTCCTCGGGATCGCTGAGGACCTGGTAGGCCTCGGTGGCGTCCTGGAACTTGCGGGCGGCGTCCTGATCGTCCGGGTTGCGGTCCGGGTGGTACGTGAGCGCCAGCTTGCGGAACGCCTTCTTGATCTCGTCGGCGGTCGCGTCTCTGCTGACGCCGAGGAGGTTGTAGTAGTCGTGGCGCGGCACTCGGCGGACTAACCGACGTTGGAGGCTCGTGTGGCCCTGGTGGGGAGACCCGCTCCGGCCTGGCCTCGTCGCTCCGTCGCCCCCCCTCCTGGGGCACGCTCCGGCCCCCGTCCGGGGGGCCTCCGCTCGCGGCATGCCTTCCCTCCAGTCCGTCACGGACCCGGTCGGCACGCAGCGACCCCAGGAGGGGGGGCGACTCGGCGCGGCCCGGCCTCCGCTGGACGCCGGTGGCGGGGCGGCGAACGCCGTGCAGGAACCTGGCAAGCAGGAAGAAGAGGACCGCCGAGGCCTGGCAGGAACGTCCAGCGGAGGCCGCGCCGCAGCGAGTCGCCCCCGCCTCCGGGGTCGCTGCCTCCCGACCGGGTCCGGGATGGACAGGAGGGAAGGGATGCCGCGAGCGGAAGGGGCCTGGACGGCCCCTGGAGCGTGCCCCGGAGGCGGGGGCGACGGAGCGACGAGGCGCGGCCGGAGCGGGTCTACCCACCAACGTCAGACGTGGCGCCGCTCCTCCCAGAGACGAGCGAAGAACGTGCTCCCGCGAGCGTTGAACAACCGGACCCTAGTCGTCCGAGAACTCCGAGTCCGAGAAGTCGTCGTCCCAGTCCTCGTCGTCCTCGATGTACTCGTCGACCTCTTCCGCAGCGGCCGCGTAGATGCTCTCCGCCAGGCGCTGGGCCGCGACGGCGAGGTGGTCCTTGCAGTCGAGGATGAAGTCGAGGTCCGCCGAGTCCAGGCTGTCTTCGGCCGCCAGGATGGCGTCGCGGATGGCGTTGAAGTCCTCTTCGGAGAGGTTCGCGCCGTACTCGTCCAGGCTGCGACGGGTGGTGTAGATGAGGCCGTCGAGGCTGTTGCGGGCCTCGCCGATCTGCCGGCGGCGCTCGTCCTCCTCGCGGAAGGCTTCGGCCTCGCGGAGCATCTCCTCGATCTCCTCCTCGCCGATGCCGGAGTGGGAGACGATGCGCATGGACTGGGCCTTGCCGGTGCCCAGGTCCTTCGCGCGGACGTGCATGATGCCGTTGCTGTCGAGCTCGAAGGTCACCTCGATCTCGGGCAGGCCACGGGGGGCGGGCGGGATGCCGTGGAGCTCCAGCCGGCCCAGCGACTTGTTCTCCTCGGCGATGGGGCGCTCGCCCTGGACCACGTGCACGCGGACCATGTCCTGGTTGTCCAGGGCGGTCGTGAAGACCTTGGACTTCTTGCAGGGGATGGTGGTGTTCCGCCCGATGATCGGCTCGGTCAGGCCGCCCGCGACCTCGATCCCGAGGGTCAGCGGGTTGACGTCGAGGAGCAGGATGTCCTTGACGTCGCCCGCCAGGACCGCGCCTTGGATGCCGGCGCCGATGGCGACGACCTCGTCTGGGTTGACGTCGCTGTTGGGCTTCTGGCGGAAGATGGACTCGACCTTCTCGCGGACCGAGGGCATGCGGGTCATGCCGCCGACCAGCAGCACGCTGGTGACGTCCCGCGGGTCGATCTCCGCGTCGTTCAGGCACTGCTGACAGGGGCCGGTGAGCCGCTCCAGCAGGTCCCCACACAGCTCCTCGAGCTCCGCCCGGGTCAGGGTGTACTGGAGGTGGAGTGGGCCGCTGTCCCCCGAGGCGATGAAGGGCAGGTTGATGTCGGTCGTGGTGTCGCTCGACAGCTCGCACTTGGCCTTCTCGGCGGCCTCCTTGAGGCGCTGCATCGCCACCAGCTCGCCGCCGAGGTCGATGCTCGTCTCGTCCTTGAACTCCTTGAGGAGGCGCCGAACGATGCGGTTGTCGAAGTCCTCGCCGCCCAGGTAGGTGTCGCCGTTGGTGGCGCGCACCTCGAAGACGCCTTCCTGGAGCTCCAGGATGCTGATGTCGAAGGTGCCGCCGCCGAGGTCGAAGACGGCGACCTTCTCGTGAGAACCCTTGCCCAGGCCGTAGGCGAGGGCGGCGGCCGTCGGCTCGTTGATGATCCGGAGGACCTCGAGCCCGGCGATGCGGCCGGCGTCCTTGGTGGCCTGGCGCTGGGAGTCGTTGAAGTAGGCGGGGACCGTGACCACGGCCTTCTCGACGGTCTCGCCCAGGTAGGCCTCGGCCGTCGCCTTCATCTTCTCGAGGATCATCGCGCTGATCTGCGGCGGCGAGTAGGTCTTGTCGCCGGCGCTCAGCCAGGCGTCGCCGTTGTCGGCCTCGACGATGGTGTAGGGGACCATCGCCGCGATCTCGGAGGTGTTGGGGTTGTCGAAGCGCAGCCCCATCAGGCGCTTGACCGCGAAGAAGGTACGGTCCGGGTTCGTCACGGCCTGGCGGCGCGCGAACTGGCCGACCAGGCGGTCTCCGTCTGGGGTGGAGGCGACGACGGAAGGGGTCGTGCGACTGCCCTCCTCGTTGGGGATGACGGTGGGGTCGCCGTCCTCCAGGATGGCCACGCAGGAGTTGGTGGTCCCCAGGTCGATGCCGATGACTTTGGACATCCTGGCTCGTTGCCTCCTAGCGCTCCCCGCCGTGCGCGAGGACGCGAGAGTCTATCACCCGGCCTGCATCAGTCCTCGTCGCTGCCGTCGCCGGCCGGCTCGGGACGCGGGGCGGGGGGACCGCCGAAGTACACCGAGACCCGCGCGGGGCGGATCAGGCGACCGCGCAGGCTGTAGCCGGGGCTCAGGCAGACCGCGATGGTGTCTGCGGGCTGGGTGGGGTCCTCGACGCGCTCGACCGCGTCGTGGATGGAAGGATCGAAGTTGTCGCCGACACTGGACTGGACCCGGTCCAGTCCGGCCTGTTCGACGGACTTGAAGAGGTGGGTCGCGGTCATCTTGATGCCCTCGATGACCTGTTCCGCCGTGTGCTGGCCGTCGACCTCGGAGTGGTTCAGAGCCAGCTCGAGGTTGTCCAGGGCCGGGATGATCTTCTTGAAGAGCTTCTCGTTTGCCAGGAGCTTGATCTCCTGCAGCTCCTTCTTGTGGCGACGGCGCAGCCGCTCCTGGTCTTCTTCGACCTGGCGTGCGGCGGTGCGCATCTCGTTCACCATCTTCTCCCACATCTTGAGGGTGCCGGAGAGGTCGTCGCGCTCCATCTTCACGACGCCCAGGGCCTCTTCCTTGCGCTTGAGCTTGCGCTCGAGCAGGCGGACGGCGTCGGTGTGGTCCTTGGCACCGCGCTTCAGCGACTTGAGCTGCTGCTTGAGGGCGACCTTCTCGTCGGTCACGGCCTCGAGCTGCTCCTGCAGCCCCTCGTTCTCGAACTTGAGCTCCTCGGCCGCCGCCGCCTCCTGGGAAGGGACGGCGCGAAGGGCCGGCTCCTTCGGCGCCGGGGGGATCGAGGGCTCGCTCCGCAGGTCCAGGGCTTCGTCGTCGAAGTCGAGCTCCAGCTCCTCGGCCTGCGCCGCCTGGCGCGCGGCCCGGGCTTCGAGCCGGTCCTGCAGGCCCACCACCTCGAGATAGCTGTCCTCGCCTTCGTCCACGGCGCCGTCGAGGTCCAGCTCCAGCCCGCCGGGCGCGCCGCCGGGTAGGGGCTCCTCCCCATCGACGATGCGGTCGAACGACTCGAGCGCCGCCGCGATCAGCTCATCGGCATCCAGGGCGTACTTCATGTCGTCCAGAGCGCTGGAATCCGTGTCCTTTGGACCCGTCAAGTGCCGACCTTCTGCAGACTCCGAAGTGTGGACCGGACCCGTTCGCAGGGTCAAGCCGGGTGTTCCCCGCCAGCCGGCTGAGCGCAGTCCACGAGGGCCAGAGCGAGGCTCAAGACGAGCGCGTCCGCCAGGGGCAGGCCCGAGGGCGAGAGGGCGAGGCGACCCCCTTCGACGACGGCCAGCTTCTCGTCGATCAGGGGCGCGAGAGCCTCATCGGGAAGGTCCAGGCCCAGGGCCCGGACCCTCGCGAGCGGCAGCCCGTCGACGTGGCGAAGGGCGCGGATCAAGAGCTCCTCGCCGCGCTCCAGGGTGGTGCCGCGGTCCCACTCCTGCCAGGCCAGCGGGTCGGCCATGAAGGCGTCCAGGTCCCGAGGCCCCACGGTGCGCGTGCCCTCGGGGAGTCGACCGTGGGCGGCGACACCGAGCCCAGCCCAGGCGGCGGGGCGCCAGTAGAGCTGGTTGTGCCGGGAGCGGTGACCCGGCCGGGCGTGGTTGGACACCTCGTACTGGTGGAGTCCGAGCGACGCGAGGCGCTCGCGGGCGTGGTCGTAGGCCTCCCGCCAGGCCTCTGGGCTCGGGGGACGGAGGCGGCCCCGCGCCACGGCGCGTGTGTACGGGGTGCCCTCCTCGGCCGTGAGCCCGTAGAGGCTCACGTGGGGGGCGCCGCTCTCCCCGACGGCGTCGAGGTCGCGGTCGAGCTCCTCCAGGGTCTGACGAGGCGCGGCGAAGATCAGGTCGACGGACCAGCTCTCGAAGCCCGCCGCCGCGACGGCGGCGAGGGTCTCGCGGGCCTGGCGCCAGGTGTGGGCGCGGGCGAGCAGGGGAGCCGGGCCGGGCTGGAGGGTCTGGACCCCGAGGCTCAGTCGGGTCACTCCTGCGCGGCGGACCGCCTCGAGCCAGGCGGGGGTGACGTCTTCGGGATTCGCCTCGAGGCTGATCTCCGCGCCGCGGCGGGCGTCGAAGGCCCGGACCATGCGGGCGAGCTCCGACACCGGGTGGAGGGAGGGGGTCCCACCGCCGAAGGCCACGGTGTGGGGCGGGCCGTCGAAGTGGGCGGCCACCGCCTCCCACTGGCGGAGCACGCGATCGGTGTAGCCCGTGGGGTCCGGGGGACCGGGCTCGCCCACCTCGGTGATGGTGAAGGCGCAGTAGGGGCAGCGCACCCTGCACCAGGGCACGTGCACGTAGACGCCGCACTGGTCCGCTGCGGTCATGGGTGGGGGTTAATGGTCGGGGCGCGATGACGAGGTGCGGTTGACCACAGCGATGCACAGGGCGGAGTTGTCCAGCGGCGCTCGGCTCGTGGTGGACCGCGTCCCCGGTGCCGAGGTCGCGGCCGTGTACCTGTGGTTCCGGGTCGGGGCCGCCGACGAGGCCCCAGGCGAGCACGGGGCCGCACACTTCGTCGAGCACATGGTGTTCAAGGGCACCCCCACCCGGGGAGTGGGTGTGGTCGCGGCGGAGATCGAAGGCCTCGGCGGCGACCTGAACGCCTACACCAGCCACGACCAGACCGTGCTCCACGCCACGGTCACGCGGCCCCACTGGCGCCAGGCCGTCCAGGTGCTGGCGGACATGGCCTTCGCCAGCACCTTCGAGGGGTCGGAGATCGAGCTCGAGCGCGAGGTCATCCTCGACGAGATCTGCAGCGGCGAGGACGAGCCGGACCGGGTGCTCGGGGAGCTGGTGGCGGCCCGAGCGTGGAAGACCCACCCCTATGGTCGGCCGGTCATCGGGAGCTGGTCCTCCGTCCGGGACATGGCGCCCGAGGCCCTCCGGACCTTCTGGCGTCGCTGGTACCACCCCAGCCAGGCGGTGCTGGTGGTGAGCGGCGACGTGCCCTCGCGCGAAGTCGTGGCCGAGGCCGAGCGCTGGTTGGGGGGCCCCCGCCGACCGGAGCCGGTCCGCCCCGCCCGCGTCGAAGGCCCCCAGTCCCGGCTGCGCACCTGCAGCGTGGCGGGGGCCTTCGACGAGCCGCTGGTCCACCTCCACTTCGAGGGCCTGCCCCTGGAGCACGCCGACGCTCCGGCCCTGGAGGTCCTCGCCGAGCTCCTGGGCGGCGGCACCTCGAGCCTGCTGTACGGCGAGCTCAAGCTGCGGGCTCGACTGGTGACCGACGCCTGGGCGAGTGCGTCCTGGGACCGGGACGGCGGCACCCTCACGGTGGGCTGTGCCCCCCACACCGGCCGGATCCGGCCGGCGGTCGAGGCCCTGGCGCAGCAGCTGGCGCGGGTGGCGATCGGGGAGGTCGGGCTCGACGCCGTCCGGCGCGCCCGCACCGCCCTGGTGGCCAGCCGCCTCTTCGAGCGCGAGACCGTCGACGGCAGAGCGCACCTCGTGGCCTGGCACGAGGTCTTCCACGGGGACCCCGCGGCTGCCCTGCGCCACGAGCAGGCCCTGGCGGCGGTCGGACTGGACGACCTCCGGCGCGTGGCCGCTCGGGTCCTGGACCGGCGGCGCTGCGTGGCGGGTCTGCTCACGCCCGACGGCGGGCCCTCCCGGCTGGAGCTCCGGCACCTGCTCCGGGCCCTGCCACGGCCGCCGCGCCGCGCCCGACGGGCCGCGCCCCCCTCGCCGGCGGTCCAGAAGCGGGTGCTGGACAGTGGCCTGACCCTCATCGCCGACCCGGTGCCCGGGAGTCCCGTGGCCGCCCTCCGCCTGGTCGGTCTCGGCGGACAGCTGCTGGAGCGGCCCCGGACCGGCGGTCGTGCGGCCGCCTGGGCCCGCTGCCTGCTGGCGGGCACCCAGGGTCTCGACGCCAGGCAGGTCTCCCAGGAAGTCGAGGCGCGGGGGGGGGCCCTCGGCGCCTTCGCGGGGCGGAACAGCCAGGGGCTCCGCGCGGAATTCCCCGTGGACCGCTTCGACGACGGCCTCGCCATCGTGGCCGAGGTCCTGCTTCGGCCGGCCTTCGAGCCGGGAGAGCTCGCCCGGGTGATCCGCGAGCTCGATGAAGACGACCGGCTCCTGAGCGATCGCCCCGAGGACCAGGGCTGGCGGGTCGTGTGGAACGCCCTCCACGGTCCCCATCCCTACGGCCGGCCCGGGGCGGGCTCCGTAGCCAGCCGCCACCGGCTGACCACGCGGACCCTCCGGCAGCTCCACCAGCGGGTGATGCAGGCGGGCAACCTGGTGGTGGCGGTGTCCGGTGGGGTGGACCCAGAGGCCACCCTGGACCGGCTGGCTCGGGTGTTCGGTCGGGTCGCCGCCGGGCGCGGCCGGCTGGTACCCCGCCCGGCCTCGGCCTGGCCCTCGGGCCTGGTCCACGGCGAGCTGACCACGGATCGCTCCCAGGCCCACGCCCTCTGGGCCTGGCCGGGGCTGCGGCTCACCGACCCGGACTGCGCGGCCCTGGAGCTCGCCATGTCGGCCCTCGGCGGCCAGGGCGGCCGCCTGTTCCAGGAGCTCCGAGAGCGCCGGGGGCTCTGCTACCACGTGGCCGCGAGCTCCCTGGAGGGCTGGGACCCGGGCGGGGTCACGGCCTCTGTGGCCACGGAGCTCGACCGCCTCGACGAGGCCGTGGACGCCCTGGAATACCAGGTGCGCCGTCTGCTCGAGCAGGGCATCGACCCGGACGAGCTGGCGCGGGTCCGGGCCCTGGCCCTCGGCGGCCTGGCGATGGACCGGCAGCGGGCGAGCAGCCGGGCCTCGGAGCTGGCCTTCTGGGAGCGCTACGGCGTGCCTGCGGAGCGGGTGCGGCCCTGGCACGCTGCCCAGCTCGAGGCGGTGGCGCCTGCCGACGTACAACGGGTCCTCGCGCGCACCGTGGGGCGTGGCGCCTGCGTGCGCGTGCACATCCTTCCCACCGGGTAGGATGCGCAGGTGGGCGGAGACGACGAACGGCGAGCCCGGGACTGCCTGGAGGAGCTGCCGCCTCGCCGGGCGGCCGGCGAGGATCTGCTGGACCGGGTCGGGGCGCGCGCCCGCAGTGGGCCGCGCTGGGCCCGGGTGTTCGAGCGCCTCGGCGTGCCGGATCCCTACGACGCCTACGCCGAGGACCAGCCCCTGGGTCTGGGCCCGGTGGGGGTGAAGCTCGCGGATCGGCGCCGGCCCGCGCCCCACGCCCGGCCGCCCAAGGACCCCAACGCCAAGGTCACCGAGCGCCCGAAGCAGCCCCAGGGTCGCCCCAAGCCCGTGCGTCTCGCCGAGGCCCCCAAGCCGCCTCCGAAGCCTCCCCCGCCGGCGCCCAAGCCCGCGGCGCCCGAGCCCGCGGCCCCGCCGAAGGCCGAGTCCCAGCCCGTGGGCGCCAACCCCGGCGATCCGGTCGGAGACGGCCCCCCCGAGCTGGTGCGCGAGGTGCCGATCCTGCCGGGGCCCCACCGGGCCGCGCCCAAGACCATCGTGCGACCGGAGGAGGAGGAGCAGGCGGTGGGGGCGGAGTCCGTGCAGCGGGCCGACACCGACGAGCCGGTGGTCGAGCGGGCCCCCCCCGGTCCGGACCTGGGCCTCGACGACCTCTTCGGCTTCTCGGGCGGCGGCCGGATGAAGACCAAGAAGGCCGGCGACGAAGAGGGGTGAACAACCGATCCTGATCCGGCACCACAGAGGTGTCCGACCGGGCGGTAGACTGCCGCCCTCGGGAGGGTCCTTCCATGCTGTTCGCCTGCCTCTTGGCCTGCACGACGGTCACCGAGGGCGACGCTTCGCTCACCCTCGAGGATCCGGTCGTCGACGACCCGACCCCATGGACCTTCGAGGGGGACCCGGAGCCCACTCCCCAGCTCGACCTGGACCAGGTCGGTCTGGCGGTCGAGGAGCTCATCGACACGGTGCTCCAGACCAACGCCAGCCCGGTGCTGTTCGGGTACGACAGCGTGATGACGTCGAGCGACGACTACTGCCCCTATGCATACGCGTACGAGGATCTGAGCGGCCCGGGCCTCGAGTCGACCCTCTGGTACGGGGGCTGCGAGACCGCCCGGGGCTCGGTGTTCGACGGCTACGCCTTCCACCTGCTCTACGACGACTACTACGACGCCACCTACGACGTCACCTACAACGGGTCCTACATCTTCGCCCAGGCCCAGGTCCTCGACGACCAGGGCACGACCTTCCGCGCCGGCGGGCTGGCCTACGGCATCGCCGGGACGCTCTACCCGGACACCCCCGAAGAGATCCTGCTCCACCAGAGCATCGTCTCCGGCACCTTCTCCTGGGACGGCGACGAGGGACTGAGCTGGCTGTCCACCGAGCTGCTGCCGGACCTCACCCTGTACAGCTACTGGTGGCCCGCCTGGGACAGCGGCTACCTCTACCTGCACGGCGGCGCCTCGGGCCTGGGGGGCACCGTGGACACCGTCGTGCTCGACGAGGTCCAGATCGCCGACGCGGCCGTGGGCCTGTGCGACCTGGAGCCCTATGGCCAGGCCTCGGTCCGCGACGACGACGGCAACTGGTACGACGTGGTCTACGACGGCTGGACCTGGGACGAGCTCCCGCTCGGGGACGGCGCGTGCGACGGCTGCGGCGCCGTGTACTTCCGCGGCGACTACCTCGGCGAGGCCTGCACCGACTTCTCCCCGCTGGTCGGCTGGAGCGAGCGTCCCTGGTGAGTCGCCCCCGCTCGATCGCACCGTCCTGAACTTTTTCTTTCCGAGAGCGGCGCCTGGGGGGTCCATCCCCCGAGACCGCTCCGGAGCCCGAGATGACCCTCTTCGTCCTCCCGCTCATCGCCTGCGCCGTGCCGCCCGCGGCGGACCCGTCCGCCACCGTCGCCGATCCGGTGCCGGAGGACCCGAGCGAGCACGTCTACGAGGCGGACGCGCCGCCGAGCGTGAGCCTCTCTCCGGAGGCCATCGGCCAGGCGGTCGAGGGGTTCTTCGACACCGTCTTCACCGTGTCGGGGGCGGCGCCGGTCACGCTCCACGACGAGCTCTTCGACCAGGGCGACGCCACCTGCCCCTACGCCTCCCCGGTGGTCGAGGACGGCTACGACGACACCCTCAGCGGCGCACTCTGGTTCGGGGGCTGCACCGCCGAGTCCGGCGCCAGCTACGACGGCTACGGCTACCGCCTGGCCTACCGGGGCTACGAGGAGGCCGGCCAGGTCTACGACGGCGACGCGGTCTTCGGCCAGGCCGAGATGGTCACCCCGGCCGGCGAGCGCTTCACCCTCGGCGGCACCGCCTACGACCTGGCGATCGACGTGCCCTCGGAGCAGTACACGTCCTGGATCAACCTCGTCGAAGGCACGTTCGCCTGGGACGGCGAGTCCCGGCTCGAGACCTGGCTCGACGGCGACCTGGCCCCGACCCTGACCACCCAGGCCTTCTACAGTGCCCTCTACGACGGCCAGCTCCTGCTGGTCGACGGCGGTCTGACCGGGCTCGGCGGGGACATCGACACCGTCGTGACCGACGGCGTGACCTTCATCTCCCGGAGCCTCGGCAACGGCTGCCCGGAGGAGCCCGGCGGCGTGATCTCGCTGCGGGACCCGAGCGGCGAGTGGGTCGACCTGCTCTTCGACGGCCCCTCGGAGTTCGGCGAGGTCGTCGACGTCGCCGCCTGCGACGGCTGCGGCACCCTGGTGCACCGCGGCGAGGCCATCGGCACCGCTTGTGCCGAGCTCTCCCACCTCCTCGACTTCACCACCCGCCCCTGGTGAGCCCATGACCTGGCTGCCCCTGACCATCCTGGCCTGCTCCGGAGGCGCCGTCCTCGACGACACGGTCGACGACACCCCTGCGCCGTACATCGACCCGGACACCGAGGTCACGCCCCCGACCCTCGACGCCGGCGAGGTCCAGGCGGTCATCGACGAGACCTTCGCGAGCCTCTGGGACTTCCAGCCCCAGCCGGTGCTCGACGCCTACGAGGCGGCAGACGCCGACAGCGACGGCGACTGCCCGATCGTCTACCCCGACTACGACGTCGACTACGGCGACGCCTGGTACTGGTTCGAGACCTGCACGTCCGACGCGGGCGCCCACTACACCGGCTTCGTCTACGCCGTGTCCTTCAGCGACTGGGAGCAGGACGGCGTGATCTACGACGGCGGTGGCATGGCCGCGGCCGGCGAGGTCACCGACGCCGCCGGCCGTGTCTGGGAGGGCTCGGGCACGGTCTACGGCTACGAGGGCGCTTCCACCGATGGCTCGACCTTCATCAACGCCCTGATCATGGACGGCACCTGGTCCTGGGACGGCGACGACGGCGGTAGCTGGATGAGCACGGGCATCGAGCCCGGGTTCACCGGCTACACCTGGTGGAGCGCAGACCTGGGCGGTGGCGCCGTGGTGATGGACGGCGGGCTCTTCGGCCTCGAAGGCCCCCTGGACACCGTGGTCATGGACGGCATGACCCTCTACGACGAGGTCTTCGCCCCCAGCTGCGCGCTGGAGCCCTCGGGCACGATCAGCGTCCGGGACACCGAAGGCCGCTGGTTCGACGTGACCTTCGACGGCGGTGATGACCTCGAGGACGTCGTGACCCCCGAGTGGTGTGACGGCTGCGGAGGCGCCTGGTTCGAAGGCACCTACGTCGGCGAGGTCTGCCTCGACTTCTCGACCCTGCTGGACTGGGAGGAACGCCCGTGGTGATGTTCTCCGTGCTCTTGTCCTGCGCCGGTGGCGACACCGTGACGCCCCCTCTGGACCCCGAGCTGAGCCCGCGCCAGCAGCTCACCCGGCTCAGCCTGGACCTGCGCGGCGTGCGGCCGACCGCCGGCGAGCTCGCCCAGGTCGACGCGGACCCCGGTGCCGTCGACACCCTGGCCGACGGCTTCGTCCAGGACCCGCGCTTCGAGGAGCGGGTGCGCGATGTCTTCGCCGAGGTCTTCCTGACCCGGGTGGACGACCTGCCCATCACCGCCGCCGACTACGGCCTCGACGACGAGGCGGCCTTCCTCGACGCCGTCGGCAACGAGGTGCTGCGCATCGTGAGCCACGTGGCCGGCAGCGACCTGCCCTGGACCGACGTGGTCACCGGCGACTGGACCATGGCCAACGAGGTGCTCGGCGCCGCCTGGCCCTTGGACTACCCCGAGGGCGAGACCGGCTGGCGCCAGGTCTCCTACACCGACGGTCGTCCGGCCGCCGGGGTGCTCTCCACCAACAGCCTGTGGTGGCGCTACCCGTCGAGCGACAGCAACGCGAACCGCAAGCGGGCCAACGCCGTCAGCCGCATGTTCCTGTGCCACGACTACCTGACCCGACCCATCGAGTTCAGCCGTGACGTCGATCTGCTCGACGAGTCCGCCGTGCTCGACGCCATCCAGACCAACCCGGGCTGCGTGGCCTGCCACAGCACCATCGAGCCCCTGAGCGGGTACTTCTTCGGCTTCTACTACTACGACGAGACCAACCCGGACGACGTCAGCATCTACCACCCCGAGCGGGAGCTGCTGTACCGGGACTATCTGGGCGTGGAGCCCGGCTACTTCGGTCAGCCGGGTCTGAGCCTGCGGGATCTGGGCCAGCAGCTGGCAGCGGACAACCGCTTCGTCGAGTGTGCGGTGCAGCAGGTCTACGAGGGCCTGCTCCGTCGCGACGTGCTCCTCGAGGACAGCG
>CAYFPX010000020.1:49058-56627 GCA_964344945.1 uncultured Enterobacterales bacterium | reverse complement strand
GACACGGACGCCGACGCCGACGCCGACACCGACGCCGACATGGCCGGCTTCCAGATCACCGGCATGGGGGTCGACCTCCAGCAGGCGCTGCCGTCCGCCGAGGGCCTGTGCCTCACCCTGCTCGATCCGAGCCCCCTGCTGCTCGGCGCGGACCCGGAGGTCCTGACCACCGTCCAGCTCGGCGCCGGGGGTGGCTTCGCCTTCGACGACGTGGTGACCGACAGCTCGCTGGGGCTGGTGATGTCCCTGGCCGACTGCCCCGAGGTCGAGCAGACGGTGTTCCCCACGAACACCGGGATCCTGCCGACCGTCTACGACGGGCTCGGCGAGGGCGACGTGGTGCCCGACCAGATCGCCTGGTCGATCAACCTCACCCTGCTCGGCGCCCTGCAGCAGAGCCTGGCCGTCGCGGGCTATGACGGCGACGCTGGCACCGACGGCTTCGTGCTGGGCTACGTCTTCGACGAGACCGGCGCCGGTGACGGTGGCGTCACCGTGACCTGCAGGGACTGCAGCGTGTACTACGGCGACGCCGATCCGTCGGACGGCCTGTTCACCACCCAGGGCGCCCTGAACACCCAGACCTCGTCCGAGGCCGGGGGCTTGTGGCTCATCCCGACCCTGGGCCTGCAGACGCTGTCGGCCGAGAGCGACCACGCCAGCTACGGTGACCTGGTGCTCGGCAGCGAGGCGGGCTCAGCGACCCTGGGGGCGTTCTCCCAGGAGCCCTGAGCTACTCGGCTGGCGCCTCCTCGGAGGTCTCCTCTTCGGGCGCCTCCGCCTCTTCGGCGGGGGCGGCCTCGCCCTCAGCGCCAGCAGTCGGCGCCTCCTCCGCCGGAGCCTCTTCCTCCGCCGCCTCCCCGGGCTCAGCGCCAGCGGCCGCCCCAGGCTGGGCCACCTCCACCGGCCCGAAGGGCGTCGCGCCTTCGGGCGGGACCAGCCGGAAGCCCAGCTGGTCGTAGACGTCCTTCATGTCGTAGTACATGTGCTCGCGGACGAACTGGCCGCCTTCGCGCACCCGCACCGAGACCCCACTGAGCTCGACCGGGATGCCGAGGTCCTTGTGGGTGCCGGTCACGGTCCACAGGGTCACGAAGTACGGCCCGCTGGTGATGAACTCGTCGATGCGGACGTCGACGTCCGGGTAGATCGCCCGGTACTCCTCGACGAACTCGCGCACGCCGTTCTGGAGCTCGGGGGCGTAGTTGTCCTCGATGACGGTCAGGTCGCCTTCGTTCCAGAGGGCGTACATGGCGTCTTCGACGGCCTTCTGCTTGGCACCGGCGCAGCCGAGCAGCGCGGTGGCGGTGAGCGAGAGCAGGATCGTGCGGATCATCGTCCCAGCATCCCCTTCTTGAGTTTCTCGGTGGGGGGCACGGGGCCCAGGTAGACCGACCACAGGACCTTCATGAAGTCCGCGCCGGGGATCGTGCCCTTCTTCGCGCCCTTCACGGTCACGGTCGTGCCGCTGCCCGGGGCGTAGTCGAGGATGATCTCGTCGCCGCTGGTGACGGTGGCCATCCAGCTGCAGAGCTTGTCGACGCTCGCCTTGTGGGTGGCGCCACCGGGCGCGGAGCCGAAGCCCTCCCGCCAGACCTCGTTGAGCTGGGCGGCCGTGACCTGGTCGTAGATGAAGTGCATCACGATGCGCTTGGGCACGTCCTGGCTGATCGCCTGCTGGGCGTTGTTGGTGCGCGACGGCAGGTAGAGCGCACCGACGTAGACGTCGATGAAGAACTTCTCCCGCAGCCCCATGCCGTTGAGCACGATCTTCTTGCCGCCCACGGTCGCGGAGTCGGGGATGTGCACGCCGGCGAGCTGAGCGGGCTCCGCCTGCGCGAGGAACAAGGTGAGCAGCAGGGACATGCCGGCTCCGGGGGGGAAGGAGCCGCATCCTACGACGGGATCAGCGCCGAAAGGCTGCGTCCCGCCCGGTCTCCAGCAGAGCGTCGACCCCGGCGGATGTCATGCCGGGCAGGCCGGCGACCAGGGCGAGCTCCGAGCGGGCGTCGTTGCCGCTGAGCAGGGTGTTGTCGCAGCAGACGCAGACCCGAAGACCCCGCCGCAGCCACCTCGGCAGGTCGTGGTCCTCGGGGCGCTGGATCGCGCCCACCTGCCAATTCGAGGTCACGCAGGCCTCGATCACCACTCCCCGCTGGAGCACCAGCTCGGCGACGTCCGGATCCTGGAGCAGCGTGGTGCCGTGGCCGATGCGCTGGGCGTGGAGGACCTCGATGGCGGTGCGGATCTCCTGGGGTGGCCGGCCCTCGCCGGCGTGCACCGTGCGGCCCAGGCCGAGCTCCCGGGCCCGCCGGAAGGGCTCGGCGTAGTCGGCCATCGACCAGTCGTGGCCCGGCGCGGGGCCGCCGGCCAGGTCCAGGCCCACCACCCCGGACCGGGCGCGGGCGCAGTCGACCAGGGCCTCGAGCACCGCGGGATCCTCGCCGTAGAGCCCGCAGAGGATCAGGCCAGCTCGCCCGTCGACCCCGTCCAGCGTGGCGTCCACGACTTCGGCCACCGGCGGCCCGTGGAGCTGAGGCGCGAAGCGGATCTCCAGGGCCTCGACCCCGCTTGCCGCCGCGTCCTCGCACATCTCCGCCGCCACCCGGCGCACGGCGTCGGGGGTGTCGAGGCAGCGCAGGGTGAAGGCGAAGCGCGAGAGCGCGGCGCCGAGGCCCATGCCCGGGAAGAAGCGCAGGTCCGCCGGCACCTCCAGGCCCCGCTCAGCCGCCAGCTCCGCCAGGGTCCCGGCCCGCATCGAGCCGTCGAGGTGTCGGTGGAGGTCGGAGAGACCCCGGGTGGGCAGCGGGATCACACGACCGCCAGCGCGACCAGGGTGCTCGCGATCCCTCCCAGGGTGGCCGCCGCCAGCGCCAGGGGCAGCTGGGTGTGCACGTGGTCCATCACGTCGCAGCCCGTGAACATGCTGCTGAGGATGGTGGTGTCCGAGATGGGCGAGCACTGGTCGCCGAAGACCGCGCCCCCCAGCACGGCGCCGAAGCACACGTGCAGGTAGGTCGGGTCCGGCACCAGGGCCCAGGCCAGGGGCATCGCGATGGGGAAGACCACGGCGTAGGTCCCCCAGCTGGTGCCGGTGGCGAAGGCGATGCCCATGCACAGCGCCGTCAGGGCGGCCGGCAGGATCCAGGCGGGGAAGCCGCTGCCGAAGAGCGAGACCACGTAGGTGGCGGTGTCGAGCTCCTTGGAGACCACGCCCAGGGTCACGGCCAGGCCCAGGATCACGGCGCCGATGGTCATCTGCTGGCAGCCGCGGAGGAAGGCGTCGAGCACCTCGGGCAGCGAGAGCCCGCGCGCCAGGGCCACCGCCATCGCCGACAGGGTGCACAGGGCGAAGGCCTCGTTGATCCAGCTGGTACCGGTCAGGGCGTAGGGCAGCACGGCGACGCTGATCAGCACGCCCAGCGGCACCAGGAAGTCGGCCAGGGACGGCTGGTAGCCGCCTGTGGCTTCGCCCTCCGGGGGCGCCGGCGGGGGCATGAGCGGGCGTGCGTCCGGGGCGTCCAGGGCGCCGGTCTCCCGGGCACGCTGGCGCGCCGCCTTCATCCGACGTCCCACCCAGGGCAGCAGGCCGGCGCTGAACAGCCCGGTGCCGATCACCGCGAGCCAGCCGTAGAAGTTGAAGGGGATCGCCTTCACGTAGAAGTCCAGCCCGGCCTGGGCGTCGGGCAGCAGCGGGATCGTGCCCACCACGAGCCCCGAGATGTAGGCGGGCCAGGCGTTGAAGGGCACCACGGTCGCCACCGGCGAGCCGGTGCTGTCCACCACGTAGGCGAGCTCCTCGTGGGCCACCCGGTGGGCGTCGGCGACCGGCCTCACGGTGGTCGCCGTGAGCACGGTGCTGACCGTGCCGCCCTGGTGGAAGATCACGCCCATCAGCCAGGAGAAGCCCAGGCTCGAGCGCGGACCCTTGGCGACCTTGCCGCCGACCACCCGGGCGAAGTGCTCGGCGCCGCCGGTGCGCTCCCAGAGGCCGATCAGTCCGCCCAGGCACCACAGGTAGATCAGCAGGATCTGGGCGAAGGACTTCGAGCCCAGGGCCGGGATCAGGAAGCGATCGAGGATGTTGAGATCCGCGGCCTCGCCGGTGCGCAGGAAGAGCACCACCCCGCCGGAGCAGATGCCCAGGAAGAGCGCCGGCAGCACCCGGCGGGTGGCGAAGGCCAGCGCCACGGTGAGCAGCGCGGGCACCAGGGAGAGGAAGGATGGCTCCACGCCGGGAACCTACCTCGCTGGCCGCTGTGGGCGCGGCCGGATCAGTCGAGGATCACCTCGGAGAAGTGCTCGGTCTCCGTGGAGTCCTCCTTCACCAGCAGGTTGCGGGTGCGATCCACCTCCTTGCGGATCATGGAGAGGATCTCGACGATGCCGGGGCTGTCGCTGGGCACCGGCCGGTAGCGGTCCCGCAGGTCCTGGGCGACGGCGAGGATCTCCGAGCGCCTGGCGTCCCGAGGCAGGCCCAGGGCCAGCCAGGGGTCTCGGGAGCGCAGGCTGTCCAGGGTCTGGAGCAGGGACTCCCGATCCCGAACCGGGGCCACGAAGGGCCCCAGGCTCGGGGCGTCGTCGGCGGCGGAGGGGGGTGGCTGGACCCGCTGGATGGGCGCATGGCCGTCGATCTGGTCGCAGATGTCGACCACGCCGAGGCGACTCAGGGCCGAGAGCTCGTTGGCGACCCGTCCGGGGTCCACGTCGGCCTCTCGCAGCAGCACCCCCAGGGGCTTGTCCGGACGGCGGTGGGCCAGCACCGCCAGGGTCTGCTCGCAGACCGGCAGCTCGGGGAGCCGACCCCAGCCGGGGCCTTCCCAGATCGGCTTGCTCAGCCTGGCCAGGATCTCCGCCGACGAGGACCAGCCACAGAGCACCCCGGTCCAGACGCGGTCCGCCATGCCCTCGACCCGGCCGCGGGCGTGTGGGTGAGCCTCGATCTGGACCCGAACCTGGGCCCCGGCGAGCAGCGCCTCGACCATGAGCAGGGTCTCGGCGTCGCAGGCCTCGCCCCCGTTCACCAGCCCCACGCCACCGTCGCGGGTCTCCAGCAGCGCGTGGCACTGCCAGGCCCAGACCTCGGCCAGCCGGATGATGTCCCTGCGTCGCGGCTGCACGTTCCTGCGCCAGCGGTGGTCTTGCGGGACGGGCTGGGCGGCGCGGCGGCGGAAGAGGGTGGCCAGATCCAAGCGACGCTCCTGGTGTGCCCCCGCCGTTCTGTGTGCAGAGATCAAAATAGTCCTCTTCTTTCGTCGACCGCAAGGGACATCTCAGAGCGCGTCTGGCAGCTGCCCTCACTCCCGCAGGAGACGACCGGGGTCCTGCCCTCGGGATGTCCAGGATCCTCACGTCCTTCGTCACGGCCTGGACACCCAGGGCGTGCAAGGCTGCCACGGTGCTCGCCTACTCGGATCCCATGAACCTGCTCATGCTGTGCGTCGCCAACTCCGCTCGCTCCCAGATGGCCGAGGCCTGGGGGCGCCACCTGCTCGGTGAGCATGGGACGGTGCAGTCCGCCGGGTCCGCCCCCGCCACGGTGAACCCCTACGCGGCGCGCGTGATGGCCGAGGTGGGGCTCGCCCTGGAGGGCCACCGCTCCAAGTCTGTGGACGAGATCGACCCGGCCTCGGTGGACACGGTGATCACCTGGTGCGCCGACGAGGTCTGTCCGGCCTGGCTCGGTCAGGCTGAGCGGCTGCACTTCCCGCTGCCGGACCCGGCCAGCGACGACCCGACCCTCACCGACGAGCAGCAGCTCGTCCGCTTCCGGGTTGCCCGGGATGCCATCGAGCGCCTCCTACGCGAGGTGCTCCAGACGCCGGCTCAAGACGGGGCGTAGTGCTCGGTCGGCACGGCTTCGATGCTGTCCTCGACCGTCTCGACCAGCTGCTGCGCCCAGACCTCGGCGTCGCCGGGCCAGCGAGCGGTGACCAGCTTGCCGTCGACCAGGCACCAGCCGTTGCCATAGGTCGACCGCCAGGGACCCGAGTCGAACGCGCCGTCGGGGCCGGCGGCCTCGCGGACCTCGTCCTGGACGGCGGCCGGATAGGTCCGGAAGTGGTTGCCGAGCTTCCAGGCCGTGGCCAGCCAGGCGGACCACTCCAGCCGCTTGGGCAGGCCGGTCAAGCGGCGGCCCTCGATGACCGAGGCGCCGGTGGCCGGGTCGATGGCTCGCGCCAGCACGACCGAGCCGTGGCAGATCGCGCCGACGGGCTTGTCGGCGCGGAAGAAGGCCACGACCTTGTCCTGGAGGACCGGGCTCTCCAGGTAGGGCTTCATGCCTGGCGCGTGGCCCCCGGGCAGCACGATCGCGGCGTGGTGCAGGTCGTCGATCTGCTCGTAGGACAGGGGCTGCCGGAAGGCCGGGTCGGCGATCATCTCGGCATAGAGTGCCGCGTGGGCCGGTATGGCCTTGATCTGGCCGAAGACGGCGCCGGTCAGGGCCAGCGGGTCGCACGCGGCGGGCTGTCCGTCCGGCGTGGCGAACCAGACCTCGAAGTCCCGGTCCTTGAAGGCCTTCCAGGGCACCGAGGCTTCGGTCGGCTCGAAGTCGGTGCTGGGCAGGGCGATGACGATCCGGCGCATGCCCTGGACCTAACCCGCATCCGTCAGAGGCTCAGGTGGCCCTGTTCCTCTTCGACCTGCTTCCGGGTGTCGGAGTGGCGCACGGTGATGACGGGGACCTCGGCCCGTCGCACGACCGCCTCGGCGACGCTGCCCAGGATCCAGCGGCGCAGGCCCTTGCGGCCGTGGGTGCCGAGCACGATCCAGCCCGTGTCGAGCTCCTCGGCGACGGCCAGGATGGCCTCGACAGGGTGACCCACCCGGACATCGGGCTGGACCCGCACGTCTCGGGCGAGGCCCGCCAGGCTGGCCAGGCCCTTGCGCGCCCGGGTCTCCAGGTGGTCTCGCAGCTCGATCGCCGGCTGACCGGGACCGGGGGCGATCGGCGTGTTCCAGGGCAGCCCGGCCACCGGCTGGATCACGTGCAGCAGCACGAGCCGGGCGTTGTGGGCCCGCGCGAGGTCCGCGGCGGTCAGCACGGCGGTCTCGCTGCAGGCCTCGAAGTCGACTGCGGCCAGGACGATGGGGGCGGGCATGGACACCTCCTTGGTCCCTGCCCGCTACAAGGCCCATGCCAGGCCCCGATCCCCTGTTGGTGCGGCTCTTCGGTGGGAAGCTGTGCCAAACCCCACACCCCCTCTGTGCACCAACAGGTCGATGAGAGAGGGTGATACGGTCCCCACAGCAGGCGGTCACCAGGAGCAGGTGCGACATGCCCCAGCTCCAACCTCGGAGATGTCCCTGCTTCGCGGCCGGATAGGGTGGGGGAAGATGAAGCCAGGTGGGCAGAGCGGGTCCCTGGCCCGGGAGGGGAGCGCCACCCCCCTTCTCCGCGTGCTGCACTTCGCTGGGAGCGACGGCGACGCCGCCGGCGCCCTCGAAGACCCCGACGGCACCTCCGTCCTGGACCGCTTCCTCCCGGTCTGCGGGTCGGCGGTGGTGGTCTATCTGCACGGCGACGACACCGACCCGGCGCTGCTGGAGCAGGGCGTCGAAGACGTG
>CAYFPX010000020.1:48203-49048 GCA_964344945.1 uncultured Enterobacterales bacterium | reverse complement strand
CACCGGGACCTCGCCTCGGCCTGGCTCGGCCGCATCCTGCGCCACGCCGTGTCCCGTCACGCCCTGCACTCCGAGCTCGAGGCCAGCGAGGCTCGCCTCCGGGAAGAGCTGGAGGTGAGCAAGCGCAACCGGGAGCTGGAGCAGCGCCTGGTGCTGGCGGATCGCCTCGCTTCGGTGGGGTTGCTGGCCGCCGGGGTCGCCCACGAGATCAACAACCCCCTCACCTATGTCCAGCTCAACCTCAGCTGGCTCCTCGATCGCATCAACGCGCTGGAGTCGCAGATCGAGGGCGAGCTGGTCGAGGAGATGCGCTCCACGCTCCAGGAGAACCAGGAGGGCATGGACCACATCCGCTCGGTGGTGAGGGACCTCTCGTCGTTCGCGCGAGCCGGAGGGGACAAGGTCGTGGAGCTCGACCTCGCCGACGTCGCCCGCAGCGCCTGCAACCTGGTGCGCAACGAGCTCCGCCATCGGGCCGAGCTGCTGCTGGAGCTCGAGTCCTGCCCGCCCATCGTCGGGGAGCGCTCCCGGCTCATCCAGGTGGTGGTCAACCTGCTGGTGAACGCTGCCCACTCCCTCGAAGAGGGCCGCGCTCCGGACAACCGGGTCACCGTGCGCACCGGGGAGACCGACACCGGCGTGGGGCTCATCGTCGAGGACACCGGCTGCGGCATCCCTCCCGACGCCCTCGAGCGCATCTTCGAGCCCTTCTTCACCACCCGCACCGGCGGTCGCGGCACCGGCCTGGGTCTGAGCCTCTGCCTGGAGACGGCCCGGCGGCACTCCGGCTCGCTCGAGGTCGTGAGCACGGTGGGAGGCGGCAGCCGCTTCACGCTGCTGCTGCC
>CAYFPX010000020.1:19607-48193 GCA_964344945.1 uncultured Enterobacterales bacterium | reverse complement strand
TGCCCCGGGACACCGGGCTGGTCGTCACCGTGCCCAGCGGCCCCCAGCAGCCCATCGCGCCAGAGGTCCCGCTCCGGGTCCTGGTGGTCGACGACGAGCACCACCTGGGCACAGCCCTGGCCCGGACCATGACCCCGGCCCACCAGGTCGTGGTGTGCCACGACGGCGCCCAGGCCCTGCGGCAGCTCGCCGAAGACAGCGCCTTCGACGCCATCCTCTGCGACGTGATGATGCCCGTGGTCGATGGCCCTCGCTTCCACGCAGCGCTCATCGAAGCCCACCCGGAGCTGGTGGATCGGGTGGTGTTCCTGACCGGCGAGGCCTTCACGGCGAGGGCGCGGGCCTTCTTGAGCGCCGTCCCGAACCGGGTGCTCTCCAAGCCGGTGCGCATCGAGGTGGTCATCGACGCTCTGGCCCACGCGGCTGGCAACGGCGCGAACGAGGGCTGGTAGAGTCCGGTCGTGGATCCGGACGCGCTGCCCACGTCGAGCACGACCGCGCTGCTCGACCAGGCGCCAGCCATCATCGCCATCCGCTCGGGCCCGGACCACGTCCTGACCTACGCCAACCCGCGGTACCTGGAGATGGTCGGGCAGCGGGACGTCCTGGGCCGGCCCGGACGTGAGGCCCTGCCCGAGTTCGTCGAGCAGGGCTTCTTCGATCAGCTCGACGAGGTCTACCGGACCGGGGAGCCCCTGGTCGGCAACGAGGTCGAGGCCCGGGTGCCCACCGTCGACGGCGGCCAGCAGAGCCGCTGGTTCAACTACACCTGGCAGGCGCTGCGCGGCGACGACGGCGGCATCACCGGCACGATGCTGGTGGCCACGGACGTCACGTCGATGGTGGCCCAGCGCCACCAGGCCCTCGAGGATCAGCGCCTGCTCCAGGAGCAGATGCTCCAGACCCAGAAGCTGGAGAGCCTGGGCCTGCTCGCAGGAGGCATCGCCCACGACTTCAACAACCTGCTGATGGTCATCCTGGGAAAGGCCGACCTGGTCGCCAACCGGCTGCCGGACGACAGCCGCGAGCGTGCCCGCATGGAGCAGGTCATCGCGACCGCCCAGCGGGCGGCCGACCTGGTGCGCCAGCTGCTCGCCTACTCCGGCAAGGCCCAGGTCCAGACCGAGCCGGTGTGCCTGAGCGTCCAGGTCCAGGAGATCGTCTCCCTGCTCGAGGCGGGCATTCCCAAGAAGGTCGGGCTGCAGCTCGAGCTCTCCGAGCGACTTCCCGCCGTGCTCGCGGACCCGGTCCAGCTCCAGCAGGTGGTGATGAACCTGGTGATGAACGCGGCCGAGGCCATCGGGCCCGAAGGCGGCCGGGTGCGGATCGTGACCCGGGTCGAGGGCCGGGGCAAGGGCCGGCTGGTGGTGCTGGAGGTGCACGACACGGGCCACGGCATGGACGAGGCGACCCGGCAGCGCATCTTCGATCCCTTCTTCACCACCAAGGTGTCCGGCCGGGGCCTGGGCATGGCGGCGGTGCTGGGCATCGTGCGGGGCCACGGCGGCGAGCTGGACCTGCAGACGGCGCCCGGCCAGGGCACGTCCTTCATCGTGAGGCTCCCGGCGGTCGCCAACGCCGCTCGGGAAGAGGCCGCCGTGGCGGCGCCACGCCACAGCCCCGGGGGGCTGGTGCTGGTGGTCGACGACGAGCCCGAGGTCCGCCAGACCGCCCGGGCGATGCTGGAGAGCCTGGGGTATGCCGTGGTCGACGCCGGCGATGGGCGCGCCGGGGTCTCGGCCTTCGCCACCCACGTGGGCTCCCTGACCGCCGTGCTGCTGGACCTGAACATGCCCGGCATGAACGGCATCGAGGTGCTCCAGGCCATCTCCGAGCTGGACCATGGGGTCCCGGTCATCCTGTCCAGCGGCTTCACCGAGCTGGAGCTGCGCCGGCAGCAGGCGGGGGTGGACTTCGCCGCCTTCCTGCAGAAGCCCTACACCCTCGACCAGCTCTCGGCGCTGGTGGACCGCGTGATCCGGGGCGATGGGGACTGATCGGCTCGTCGCGGGCATCGAGACGGGGGGCACCAAGGTCCACGTCGCGGTGGGGACCGGTCCCGACGACCTCCAGCTCTTCGAGCGCCTCGAGACCACCAACCCCCAGCAGACCCTGGGCGCCGTGCGGGACCTGCTGGAGCCCGTGCGGGAGGACCTGACCGGGGCCGGCATCGCGTCCTTCGGCCCCCTCGACCTGGACCCGGACTCCCCGGGCTACGGCTCCACCACCCAGACCCCGAAGCCCCACTGGAGCAACGTGCCTCTGCGGGCGATCCTGGGGGAGGCGCTGCGGGTCCCCACCGCCATCACCACCGACGTGAACGGGGCCGCCTACGGGGAGTACATCTGGGGCACCGGGCAGGGGGCGGACCCGCTCATCTACCTGACCGTCGGCACCGGGATCGGCGGTGGCGCCGTGGTCAAGGGCGAGCCCTTCGTGGGGCTGCTGCACGCGGAGCTGGGCCACATGCGGGTCAAGCGCCACCCGTCGGACCGGGCCTTTCCGGCGACTGCCTCGAAGGGCTGGCCAGCGGTCCGGCGATGCAGATGCGGTGGAACCGCCCGGCCGAGGAGCTGGCCGAGGATCACGAGGCCTGGGAGGTCGAGGCCTTCTACCTGGCCCAGGCGATCGTGAGCATCACCTACATCATCTCGCCGCGGCGCTTCGTGCTCGGGGGCGGGGTCGGGGCTCGCCCGGATCTGCACACCCGGGTACGTCGGCACATGGAGGGGCTTCTGGGCGGCTACCAGGACTCGCCGGCTCTGGTCGACGGCCTGGACGCCTACCTGGTGGCTCCGGGTCTCGGGACACGGTCCGCCGTGTGCGGGGCCATGGCGCTCGGGCACGCCGCCCGAGAACGCGCTGCCCAGGAGAATTCGTCGTGATCACCCTGCTGCTGACCGCTTGTTCCTTCACCGTCCAGCTCCCGGAGGGGCGCGCCACCGAGATCGGGAGAGACGCCCTGGAGATCGCCCACCCGATGGCGAAGTTCAAGAGTGCCAGCGTGGTGGGCGCCTCTGCGGGAGGCTGCGGCACCGGCGCGGGCGACCGCTTCGTCGACGTGGCCATCGACTACAGCGGCGGGCTCGGCACCGGTGCCCACAAGATGACCGTGCGCTTCCACCTGGAGAGCGTCGATCCCTGCCAGATCCGCACCGACGTGATCGAGGACACCGGCCCGGTGCCGCCGGTGCTGCTGGACAACTGGCTCGCCTCGCCGGCGATGGGGCAGCTGGTGTGTGAGTCCCTGGGGGCGAAGCCCGCGGCGTGATCAGCGGTCCTCGCGGCCGTGCCAGACGCGAAGCACGACGGGGCGACCGGATCGGCTCAGCCGGTACCGCAGCACGTAGAAACCACCGCCGAAGGCGATGAACCACTCTCGTCGTCCGTCCCCCATCGGACGTCCGATCTCAGGGTGCGCAGCGACGTGTTCGGCCCCCGCGAGGATCGCCCCCGCGGCCCGCTGGGCGGCCTGAGGTGAGAGGTCCGCCAGGAAGTCGTGGAGCCGCTCGAGGTCGTCGAGGGCTTCGGGCAGCCAGATCATCCAGGCTTCTCGGCGTCCTCGCCGCGGGCGAGCGCGGAGAGCCAGGACCGGACCGCCTCGTGGGGAATGGCCTCGCCCGTGAGCGCGAAGCGGTCCCAGCGCTCCTGGTCCTCGGCCCTCTCCCGCTCCACCTGCTCCTCCCGGTCGAGGTACTGGAGGAGTGCTCTCTTGAGCAGGTAGTGCGGCGTGCGGTCGCGCACGAGTGCCAGGGACTTGAGCCGCTCCTGGGTCTCTTCGTCCACCTTCAAGCCGAGGGTCTTGGTGCTCACAGGTTCACCTGGGTTGTACTCAGTATAACCTTCACGGGTGATCTCCCGAAGACCCCGGCGTTAGCCTCCCGAACCGGAGGCCCCATGCCAGACCTGACCCTCGGCGTCATCGCCCACGCCCGCAAGGAGAACGAGCTCAGGGCCCCGCTGCACCCGGATCACCTCGGCGACATCCCAGCGGAGCTGCGCGGCCGGATCTTCCTGGAGCGGGGGTACGGCGAGCGCTTCGGGGTCTCCGACGCCGAGCTCACGGACCAGGTGGCGGGCGTGCTGGACCGCGCCGCGCTCTTCGCCCGGTGCGACATCGTGCTCATCGCCAAGCCCGTGCCCGAGGACTTCGACGACTTCCGGGAGGGCCAGGTGCTCTGGGGCTGGCCCCACTGCGTCCAGGGCCCCGCGATCACCCAGTCCGCCATCGATCGGCGCCTGACCTGGATCGCCTGGGAGGAGATGCACCACTGGTCCGCCGACGGCCAGTGGCAGGGCCACGTCTTCCACCTCAACAACGAGCTGGCCGGCTACTGCAGCGTGCTTCATGCCATGCAGCTCCAGGGGCTGACCGGCCACTACGGCCCGGCCCGCAAGGCCGCGGTCTTCGGCTTCGGCTCGGTGGGCCGCGGCGCCATCCACGGGCTGCACGCCCTGGGCTACCGGGACGTCACGCTGTTCACCCAGCGACCCGGCGAGGCCGTGCGCTGCCCGGTGCCGTCGGTGAAGCACTGGCAGTTCCGCTCGGCCGGCGGCGACTCGCTGGAGGTGGTCATGGGGCCGGACCGGGCCATGCCCATGGCCGAGGCCCTGGGGCACTTCGACCTGATCGTGAACGCGACGCTGCAGGACACGGACCGACCGCTGATGTTCCTGCGGACCGCGGAGCTGCCGCAGCTTCGGCGCGGCACGATGATCGTGGACGTCAGCTGCGACGAGGGCATGGGCTTCGAGTTCGCGAAGCCCACCAGCTTCGAGGCGCCGGCCTTCTCCGTCGGCGATGGCCACGCCACCTACTACGCGGTGGACCACAGCCCGAGCTTCCTCTGGCAGTCCGCCACCCACAGCATCAGCCGGGCGCTGCTGCCCTTCCTGGCGCCGGTGATGGCCGGATCCGACGGCTGGGAGGCCGACGAGACCATCCGGAGGTCCATCGAGATCCGCGACGGCGTGATCCAGAACCCGCGGATCCTCCGGTTCCAGGGGCGGGATGCCGCGCATCCACACGCCGTGACAGAGGGCTGACGCGGGGGTGTCGCCGTGACATACTGAGCATGCTAAGCATTGGGTGAACCCCTTCTCAGAGGACACCCACATGGGCGAGGCCTACCTCTACGACGCCGTCCGCACGCCGCGGGGCCGGGGCAAGAGCTCCGGAGCGCTCTACCCGGTCAAGCCGGTCACCCTGCTGTCGACGGCGCTGGAAGCGCTGCGGCAGCGCAACGAGCTGGACACCAGCCTGGTCGACGACGTCATCGTCGGCTGCGTCACCCAGGTCGGGGACCAGGGCGCGTGCATCGCCCGGACCGCGGTGCTTCAGGCGGGCTGGTCCGAGTCGGCGCCCGGCGTCACCCTGAACCGCTTCTGCGGCTCCGGGCTCGAGGCCGTGCACCACGGGGCCGCTCTGGTGAAGAGCGGCTTCAACGACCTGGTCGTCAGCGGCGGCGTGGAGTCCATGAGCCGCGTCAAGATGGGCAGCGATGGCGGTGCGATGACCGACATCGACTTCCAGTTCAAGGTCGGCTTCGTCCCCCAGGGCATCAGTGCCGACCTGGTCGCGACCATGGCCGGGATCTCCCGGGAAGACGTCGACGCCTTCGCCGCCGCCAGCCAGGCACGGTGTGCCGCCGCGGTCGAGCGGGGCGCCTTCGGCCGGTCCCTGGTCCCCGTCAACGACGACGCAGGCAACCCCATCCTGCTCGTCGACGAGCACCCCCGCCCGGGCACCACGGTCGAGGACCTGGGCAAGCTCCGCCCGAGCTTCGAGGCGATGGGCGTGCACTTCAAGCTCGATGCGCTCGCGCGTCGCCGCTACCCCCACGTCGAGCACATCGATCACATCCACCACGCCGGCAACAGCTCCGGCATCGTCGACGGCGCCGCGGCCATCCTGCTGGGCAGCAAGGAGATGGGCGAGCGCCTCGGTCTGACCCCGCGGGCCCGCATCGTCTCCAGCGTCGCGGTCGGCGACGAGCCCGTCCTGATGCTCGAAGGCCCCATCCCCGCCAGCGAGAGAGCCTTGAAGAAGGCCGGCATGGCGGCGGGCGACATCGACCTGTGGGAGATCAACGAGGCCTTCGCCGCCGTGCCCCTGCGCACGATGCAGGCCCTCGACATCCCCCACGACAAGGTGAACGTCAACGGCGGCGCCATCGCCCTGGGTCACCCCCTGGGTGCCACCGGCGCGATGCTGCTGAACACCGTGCTCGACGAGCTCGAGGATCGCGGACAGTCCACGGGTCTGGTGACCCTCTGCATCGGTGGCGGCATGGGCATCGCCACCATCATCGAGCGGGTGTAGACATGAGCAGCCTGAACACGAAGCTGGGAACCATCACCCTCGACACCGACACCGGCGTCGCCACCCTGCTGATGAAGATGGACGGCAAGGTGAACAAGCTCAACGCCGACTTCGGCGAGGGCCTGCTCGCCGCCGTGGCGTGGGCCGAGGAGCAGGACGGCCTCAAGGGCCTGGTCATCGGCACCGGCCACAAGGACTTCTGCGTCGGCGCCGACATCGACATGCTCTACCTGGCCGACGACCCGGCGCAGATGCTCGCCGGCGTGCTGGAGCTGACTCGGCTCTACCGGAAGATCGAGACCCTGCCCTTCCCCGTGGTCTGCGCCCTGACCGGCTCGGCCCTGGGCGGCGGCTACGAGCTGGCCCTGAGCTGCCACCACCGCATCGCCCTGAACAGCTTCCGGGTCCAGGTCGGTCTCCCGGAGACGATGATCGGGGTGTTCCCGGGGGCCGGCGGCACCCAGCGGCTGCCGCGCATGATCGGCGTCCAGGCGTCGCTGGAGCTCATCACCGCCGGCAAGACCCTGCGGGCCCCCAAGGCCGTCGGACCGGGGCTGGTCGACGCCCTGGCCGAGACCCCCGAGGCGGTGCACGCCGCCGCGGTCCAGTGGTGCCTCGACAACCCGCGGGCGAAGCAGCCCTGGGACAAGAGCGACTACGTCTACCCGGACCCGCAGCCCGGCACGCTCGAGTTCAAGCAGCTCTTCATCGGCGCCGCCGCGTTCCTGGAGCACAAGACCGCCGGCGTGTTCGCCGCGCCGATCGCGGTCATGCAGGTCATCCAGGAGGGCATGGGCCTGAAGATGGACCGGGCCCTGGAGCTCGAGGCGCGGCTGTTCACCCACATCGCCCTGGGCGACCAGGCCAAGGACATGGTCCGGACACTCTGGTACCACCGCACCGCGGCGGAGAAGCTCGAGGGCCTGCCGGTCGCCGAGGAGCACGGCTTCACCAAGGTGGGCATCCTGGGTGCCGGCATGATGGGCGCCAGCCTGGGCGTGGTCACCACCATGGCCGGGCTCGAGGTCGTGCTCAAGGACGTCAGCGCCGACGCCCTGGAGAAGGCCCAGGCCCACTGCCACCAGCAGGTCGCCAAGCTCGGCCGGCGCCTGTCCGAAGCCGACCGCAAGGCCGCCCTGGACCGCATCTCCTTCACCCTCGAGGACAGCGGCCTGGCGGGCTGTGACCTGATCATCGAGGCCGTGCCGGAGAAGGTGGCGATCAAGCACATGGTCACCCGGCAGATCGAGCCGCATCTGGCCGAGGGCGCCATCTGGGCGAGCAACACCTCGGCGTTGCCGATCACGAGACTGGCCGAGGCCTACAGCGACCCGACCCGCTTCATCGGCCTGCACTTCTTCTCGCCCGTCGAGAAGATGCCTCTGCTCGAGGTGATCTGCGGCGACCAGACCTCAGACGAGACCCTCGGCCGCTGCCTGGCCTTCGGCCGCGCCATCAAGAAGACCCACATCGTGGTCAACGACCACTACGCCTTCTACACCTCCCGGGTCTTCGGCTCCTACATCATCGAGGGCCTGCAGCTGGTGGCCGAGGGCCACGACCCGGTGCTGGTGGAGACCGCTGCCCGGCGCCAGGGCATGGTCGTGCCCCCGCTCAAGGTGTTCGACGAGGTCAGCCTGACCCTGGGGCGCTCCATCGCCGACCGCGACGACGAGTACGCCAACCCCGACACCCCCCAGGAGGGTGTGGCGCTCCTGCTGTCGATGGTCGACGAGCACGGCCGGCACGGCAAGGCCGCGGGCGCGGGCTTCTACGAGTACGGCGACAAGCGGCGGATCTGGCCGGGCCTGCGCGAACTCACCCCGGACGCCCCCGCGCTCACGGGCCTCGCGCACATCGGAGAGCGGCTGATGCTGGCCCAGGTGAACCAGGTGGCCTGGTCCCTGGAGCTGGGCATCCTGCGCAACAAGCGCGACGCCGAGGTCGGCGCCATCTTCGGCATCGGCTTCGCGCCGAACACCGGCGGGCCCCTGGCCTGGATGGACCGGTACGGCATCGCGAACGTGGTGGCGAGGCTCGACGAGTTCGCCGCGAACCACGGGGGCCGCTTCGCGCCGCCGCCGCTCTTGCGGAAGATGGCGGAGCAGGGCGAGCGGTTCTTCCCGCTGGACGCGCTGCCGGGCTGACAGCGTCTTGCCGAGGGCGGAGGCCGTGCCCACCTGGGGGCATGTCCTTCGGCCTCCTCATCACTGCCGTCCTGTTCCTCGCGCTCCGGGAAGCCCGGGGCCGGGGCTTCCGCTGGCTCACCGTCAGCCTCGTCTTCTTCCTGGCCCTGGGCGCGACCTCGGGGCGCACCCTGGAGGGCTGGATGCTCCTGCGGCAACACACCGAGCTGAGCATGGACACCGCCAGCGTGGTGGTCGACGCCACCGTCGACGGCCTCGAGGTGGCCGCCTGGTCGAGCCTGGGGGCTTTCGCGGTGCAGCGCACCCGACGGGGCTGAGCTCAGTCCCCCCGATACAGCTCCGCGTGCTCGGTGAACACGAAGCTCCCGGGCTCGGCGTTGAGCTGCCAGACCACCTCGCCCAGGGGCGTGACGTCCTGGATCTCGCCCTCGCCGGACCAGATCACCTGGGTGTTGCCGTCGTCGAAGCGGTGCACGTCGCCCTTGGCCGTGACCCGGTAGTCGGGGTCGTGGCGGTAGGACCAGATGCTCTCGGCGGTCATGGTGTCGAAGTCCAGGGCCAGCTCCACCGCCCGTGAGTACCCGGTCACGCTGTCGCCGTTGTCGAAGATGACCACCCCGCCCTCCACCAGGTGGAACTGGTGGTGGTGGGGCACCGGCAGGGTGCCGTCGGCGTAGTCGAAGTCCTCGGCGGCCCCGCCCAGCATCCACAGGCGCTCGCCGGTCTGGGCGTCGAACTGGGCCAGGGCGTAGAAGTCCTTCATGGACATGGTGTAGGTGTCGCTGGCCGCGTCGTAGTCCAGGGCGTTGCCGTGGATCCAGTTGATGTTCGACCGGGCGTGCTCGCCCAGATCGTCCCAGGCGTTCCAGATCTCCCGGGTCGTGCCGTCCAGGTCGAACTCCCAGATCGCGTCGGCCAAGGAGTTCTCGGGGGCGGACTTCGGGTCCGGCGGGTCCACGACCACGATCGCCGCGTAGCCCCCCTGGGGCAGCTCGATCATGTCGTGGTCCACCCCGGGCGTGGCCAGGGTCGTGCTGCCCGACTGGTCCAGGGCGATGCGCTCGGCGAAGCCCGTGCTCAGGTCTCCTCGGGGGCCGGCCTGGAACAGCAACATCTCGGTGCGGTCCCAGGAGAGGCTGGTCCGGATCAGCTGACCCCCGGCCGGGATCTCGTCGTACCAGACGATGCGCCCCTCGTTGTCGATCATGACCGCGTAGTCCACCGTGCCGGAGATGGGCCCGACAATGACGTCGTCCCAGGACGGCGCGGTGCCGGTGGCGACCAGGTCCGGCAGGTAGTCGGGCAGGGTCAGGGTCTCGATGGTGTCCGTGTCCGCCGTGGCGGTCCGAGCGCGGTCCTCGGTCTCGCTGACCACCTGGAAGTGCACCTCGGTCTGCTCGGGCATGCCCAGCAGCAGGACCTCGTGGTCGGTCCCCCAGTCGGTGCGGTCGGTCTGGCGGCCGAGCTCGGCGGTGTCCCCGAACAGCACCCGCCCCCGGGTCTCGGTGGCGGTGGTCCAGGTGACCCGCACCACCGTCACGATCTCATCGACGATCTCGGCGGTGATGTCCCGGGGCGCGGTGTCCGGATCCGCGGTGGTCCCGGTGTCGCTGGCCGAGTCCCAGGTGGCGGTGTCGGTCGCCCCGGTCGTGCCGGAGCTGGGGGGATCCGGGTCCCCGGTGCAGGCGAGCAGGACCAGCAACATCGACCCTCCAGGTGCTTGGTCGCTTGTCTCTACGTGCCGCGGTCGCGAACGGATGTCCACTGTGCGCACCGACGCGCGCACCCCAGGGGACATGGGCTCCCCACCGCGGATCCGCCTGGCGACGTCGCCACCCCCTTGGCACGGGTCTTGCCTTTTTCCGAAGCGTGACTACCCCCCCCGTCCTGGTCTCGCTGGTCTCGCTGCTGCTCATCGCCCTCAGCGGTCCCGCACTCGCCAACCCCTGTGGTACCGGTCCGTCCGCCTGCGGCGACGCCCACATGGTGCTCGCCCAGCTGAACGTGCAGGCACCGGGCCAGGGCAAGGCCAAGCCCTCGCCCCAGCAGGACGCCACGACCGCCGAGCCGGTCAGCCACCGGCCCTCCGACAAGAAGATGGCCAAGGTCTACGACAACAACCAGCAGCGCCTCGAGAAGCTGAAGCTCAAGCTCGACCGCCGCAAGAAGTCCGACCTGGAGGCCTTCTACAAGAGCTGGGAGAAGAACAAGGCGAAGTACGAGGCCGTGGCCAAGAAGACCGGCGTGCCCGCCGAGCTGATCGCGGCCCTGCACTGGCGAGAGTCCACCGGGAACTTCAACACCTACCTGCACCAGGGCGACCCCCTGGGCAAGAAGGCCGTGAACTGGCCCAACAACATCCCGATCTTCCACAAGTGGGAGTCCGCCGCCGAGCACGCCCTGAACCAGAAGAAGTGGCTCCGCGACAAGCTGAAGATCGACGCCGACACCACCGACCTGGCCGCGCTCGCGACCTACGCCGAGTACTACAACGGCCTCGGCTACCACTACAAGGGCAAGCCCAGCCCCTATGTCTGGTCCGGCACGAACCAGTACACCCGCGGCAAGTACGTCGCCGATGGCAAGTACAGCAGCGTCACCAAGGACAAGCAGCTCGGTGTCGTGGCGATGATCCAGTACATCCGGGACCAGCAGGCGGCGGCGACCGTGCCGCTCCCGACGCGCAACCCGACCCGACCTCAGAAGTCCTCTGCGGTGCCGCTCCCCAGCCGCAATCCGCGCAGGAGGTAGACGCCTCAGGCGCTTCGCTCGAGCGGCCCGGTGAGCCCCCTGCCCGACCTCACCTTCGTGACGCACTTGCCGGTCTTGCGCACCGCCCTGGAAGCGGAGAGCCCCTTCGGGGCAGGGGTCATCGCGCCGGTGAGCTGGGAGCAGTTCGGCCACGTCACGGCGGGAGCCTTCGAGGACGCCCGGACGCGCTTCGAGGCAACAGCACCCACCGCCTTCGCGAGCTGGGCTACCGCCGGACGTAGGGTGCCCTCCCCAGGTCCTCCTCGGCCTCCGCCGCAAGCTGCCGTGCGAGGGGAGATGGGCGGGGCGCAGCCGTGGCGTTGCCGCAGCCTACGACGGCGAGCCTCCACCGCGCCAAGTGCGTGGCCATCATCGTCAGGCTCTGCTTCGACGGCGCAAGCGAAGACCGGTAGTCTCGAGGCGAGACGGCGTCGGGGCCCCCAGCCGCAAGCCGCGCAGGAGATAGACCGCTCAGTCCCTGAGCAGCTCCTCCAGCCTGGCCAGCCTCGCCATCTCGCGCTTCCACGCCTTGTGGTGGTTGCGGTTGACGAGCAGGTTGTCCTGGCCCAGCAGCTGGAAGGCGCCTTCGCGGCTTCCCGTCGCCTGCTCTGCGGCCCGCAGGACCAGCCCGCGGAAGGCCCCGGCGGCCTCCAGATCCAGGCCCGGGTCTGCGCCGGCCTCGACCCGCGCCACGAACCCGGCGGCGGCCGCCGCAAGCTGGCCGAACAGGCTCACCGGACCGGCGCCGCCCTGCTCGAAGCCCAGGGCCTGCTCCACGTGGAGCCGCGCCACCACGAGGGCGCCGGTCCCGCCAGCGCTGTCGGCCAGGGCCATCGAGTAGGAGCGGCGGATCACGTTGTCCAGCTGGCGCAGGTTGCCGGGCCAGGGCTGCCCCGCGAGCAGCTCCGCCGCGCCCCTGCCCAGGGTGGCCTGGCCGCCGGTCCGAGCGCTCTCGTGGCGGCGCTCCAGCATGAACCCGGCCCAGGCCGGGATCTCGTCGACCCGCTCCTCGAGCGATGGCAGCCGGACCGGCAGCACGTTGATCCGATAGTAGAGGTCCTCTCGGAACCGACCCTCTCGCACCTGTGCCACCAGATCGGCGTTGGTCCCGACCACGAAGCGCACATCGGCTGGGCGGCTGGAGCCGGTGTCTCCGAGCACCCGGTAGCGCCGGTCCTCGAGCAGGCTCAGCAGCCCGGACTGGGCCTTCAGGTCGAGCTTGTCGATCTCGTCGAGGAAGAGGGTGCCGCCCTCGGCGCGGCCCACGGAGCCGTCCTGGTCCCGTACCGCGCCGGTGAAGGCGCCCTTGCGCCAGCCGAACAGCTCGGCCATCTGCATGTCCGGCGGCACGGCATTCAGGTCGACCACCTCGAAGGGCCCGCTGCCCCGCTGGGAGCGGGCGTGGACCCAGCGTGCCAGGCGGCTCTTGCCGGCGCCGGTGGGGCCCGAGATGAGCAGGGTCTCGTCCTGGTCCGCGAAGACGCGCAGCAGGCGGACCAGGGCCGCGGTGCGAGCCCCGATCACCGGCAGCAACGGGTCGACACCGCCGACCACCGGGGCGTCCTGGGGCTGGCTCAGGAGCGCGGGCGTGACCAGGTCCGCCAGGAGCTGGAGCTCGGTCTCGTGGTCGTGCCACACGAAGGGCCGGCCCGTCGCCCGGGGACAGGCGGCCTCGATCGAGACCATGCCCACCAGCTGCCCCTGTAGATCGAAGAGGGGCAGGGCGAGCAGGTGCGTGGTGCCGCGGGCCCGGAGGAAGCGCCGGCTGTCCTCGAAGGAGGTGCCGTCGGTGGCGTCGGTGTCCTCCAGGTCCAGCAGGGTGCCGTCCTCGACCGCACGGGCGGTCCCGCTCTCCACGTCGAAGGCCACCGGCCGCTGCTCCCGGGACACCTGCTCCCAGGCGGTCAAGGACTGGCGCAGCGCCGGGTCGTCGGCCGCGGCGACCACCTGGCGGGTGGCGGCGTCGACGGCGATCAGCTCCCGGTAGCCGCCATCGGGGCGCAGGTGCAGCAGCGCCCGGCGCATCTCGCCGTGGCGGGCGTAGAGGCTGTCCTGCAGGGCGCTGTCGGCGATCTCCAGGAAGGCCGCGAGCGCCGCGCGCGCAGCAGCGCCCAGGGACTGGGCGCTGCGGAGCTCGGTCATCAGGGGCTGGAAGCGACCCACGCTGCCTCGGGCCGGGTGGCCCGGGCAGTCTACGCCGCACTCACTCGTTGGTCAGGCAGGCCGCGTCGGGGCGCGGCGTCTCCGGGTGTACCCTGGCGGGGCCTGGGCTCGGGGGAGTCGTGCGTATCCTGCTCGTCGAGGGCCGCCCGTCAGACGCCGTGTCGGTGCGGACCTGGCTGGCCGCGGATCCATCGGCCCACCACGACGTCCTGGTGGTGACCCGCCTCGACGACGGCCTCCAGGTCTTCGCGGAGTCCACCCCCGACGTGGTCTTGCTGGACCTGCACCTGCCGGACAGCGAGGGCCTGATCTCCCTGGAGCGCATGGTGGTCGTGGCGGGCTCGACCCCCGTGCTGGTGATGACCGAGGACGACGACCCCGAGCTCGAGGAGCGCGCCCTGCGCCTCGGCGCGGCGGACCTCATCGCCAAGGCGCGGGTCAGTGGCGTGGGCCTCTCTCGGGCCCTGCGGAACGCGACCCGCCGCGCCGCGCTCCAAGGACGGCTGCGCCGCTCCCAGGAGTCCTTCCGCGCCATCGTGGAGCGGTCGGGGGACGGCCTGGTCGTCTGCTCGGGCGGCGGCGAGGTGCTCTATGCGAATCCTTCTGCCCTGGTGTTCCCCGGGCTCCAGGGGACCTGCCTCGAGGTCTTGAAGGCGCCGGGCACCGGCGACGTGGAGTGCACCCTGCAGACCCGCGGCGGTGCGGAGCGGGTGGTGCTGGTGTCTCGGTCCGTGACCACCTGGGACGGGCGCACCGCCGGCCTGCTCTCCTTCCGCGACGTCACCCTGCGCCGGGCCGCGGAGGCCGAGACACGGCGCCGGGAGGAGCGCAGTCAGCAGTCCCAGCGGCTCGGGGGCCTGGGTCGCCTGGCGGGTGGCATCGCCCACGAGTTCAACAACCTGCTGATGGTCATCCGCGGCCACGCCGAGCTGTTGGAGGCCCGCAGCGACGACGCGCGGATCCACCGCCACGCCCGCCACATCACGACCGCTGCGGACCGATCCACAGCCATCGCGCGGCAGCTGATGGTGTTCGCGTCCCGGGATCGCGCCAGCCCCGAGGAGCTGGACCTGGTCGCGACTCTGGAGGCCTCTGTCGGCTCGCTGCGGAAGCTGCTGGGGGAGGACATCGCGCTGGTGCTGGAGCTCGGTGCCGAGCGGCCCGGCTGTCGGCTGATCCCCGGTCAGCTCGAGCAGCTCCTGGTGAACCTGGTCTCCAATGCCCGGGACGCCATCGACGGGGCCGGTCGCGTGACCCTGCGGCTCGATCCCCACGAGCGGGACGGCCAGCGGGGTGTCCGCCTGGTGCTCGCAGACGACGGCTCCGGCATGTCGCCGGACACCCTGGCGAGGGCCCTGGAGCCCTTCTTCACCACCAAGGAGGTCGGCGCAGGCACCGGCCTGGGGTTGTCCGCCGTGTACGGCATCGTGAGCCAGGCCGGCGGGGACCTGGGGCTGGAGAGCGAGCTGGGCGAGGGGACCCGGGTCAGCGTCTGGCTCCCGACGGTCGCGGCCGCCACTGCCCTCGAGCCGCCACGGGTCGCGCCCTCCCGCACCGCAGAGAGTGCCCTGGTCCTGGTGGCCGAGGACGAACCCACCCTGCGGCAGATCGTGGTGACGGCGCTGGCGCGCGCGGGGCACGAGCTGCTCGAAGCGGGGAGCCCCGGGGAGGCCCTGGGCCTGCCCGCGGACCAGCTGGCGAGGGTCCAGGTGCTGGTGTCCGACTACGCGATGCCCGGGGGCAACGGCCTGCAGCTCTACGAGCAGCTCGTCGCCCGGGGCATCCGCCCCGGCTTCGTGCTGGTGTCGGGCTACACCCGTGGCGCCCGGGCGGCCCGGACAGACCTGCCCCCCGGAGCCGTGTTCCTCCAGAAGCCCTTCTCCCTGAAGGAACTCGCTGCCGCGGTGGACGGGCAGCTCCAGCGACTGGCGCCACAGGGGGTAGACTGAGTCCCGCTCCACAGGCGCAGGTGGCATGGCCCAGGCCCTCAACATCCTCATCGTCGAGGACTCGCCGCCGGATGTGATGCTGCTCGAGCGTGCGCTCGACGCGGAGGGGCGACCTCACCAGGTCACGGTGGCCGTCGACGGCGTGGATGCCCTGGCGCTGCTCAGGCGGGATCTCACCGGGACCCGCCGACCGGATCTGATCCTGCTGGACCTCAACATGCCTCGCATGGACGGCCGCGAGTTCCTGGAGCACGTCAAGCACGACCCCGGCCTCCGGAGCATCCCCGTGGTCGTGCTGAGCACCTCGGATCAGCAGGACGACATCCAGGCGTCCTACGAGCGCCACTGCAACGCCTACGTCACCAAGCCCCATGCTCTGGCGGACTTCGACGCCCTGGTCCAGGCCCTGGTGCGCTTCTGGGCCGACTGCGTGCGCCGGCCCTAGTGTCCTGTCTCAGAAGTTCGTGGACACTCACTTGCCCTCGCCACGCCTGGCGGCCCGCTCTCGCGTTGATGTGACTCGGCCACACCGGCCGCTCGTGACGGCCGATAGGGGTCAGAGATGAATGATAATGATCATCTCAAGTATCCTTATCATTAAGCTCTGACCCCTGTCGTGTCCTCACTGCTTTCGGGACTCGACGCAGGTCGCTAGGCCTCGTCGACCGAAGCCTCGGCGACGGGCTCCACCGAGTCGCTGTCGTCGTCGCCGGTGCCCGGGAGCAGGAGGAGCTCGGGCATGGAGTCGCCCTTGGGCTTGCCCGCGGCCCGGGCGCGGGCCCGGACGATGGAGACGCTGTCCTCGTCGCCTTCGGCGCGAGGCTCGCCATCGCGGCCGAGCTTGAGGGCCCGGTAGCGGCGCAGGGGCTCGTGGCCCTTGGGGATGTGCGGCACGGTCTCCGCCCGGTTTCGCCCGCGCTCCTTGGCCAGGTACAGCCCCTGGTCCGCCAGCGCGATGAGCTCGTTGGGCGCGACATCGCCCCGAGACCAGCTCGTCGCGCCCGCGGTGCTGGTGATGAACAGCGTGCCCTCGGCCAGGTCCATCGGGGTCTCGGAGATCCGCGCCCGCAGCCGGTTGGCGATGGAGCGAGACTGGGACAGCGAGCACCCCGGCAGCACCACCAGGAATTCGTCCCCGCCGTAGCGGCCCATCAGGTCGTAGCGACGCCCGGCCTGCTTCATCCGGACCCCGACTTCGCGCAGCACGGCGTCGCCGACCAGGTGGCCGCGGGTGTCGTTGACCTCCTTGAAGTGATCCAGGTCCATCATGACCACGCCCAGCTGACCGCCTTCGCGCCGGACCCGCTCGATCTCGGTGTCGAGGATGTCCAGGATGGCCGAGCGGTTCCAGAGCCCGGTGAGGGCGTCCCGGGTGGCCTGTTCCTTGAGGGCTGTGCGGGCGCCCTGGAGCTTGGACTGGAGGTCCAGGATCCGCTGGGCGGACCGCAGCCGCATCTGCAGCTCGAAGCTGTCCATGGGTCCGGCGATGTAGTCGTCGGCCCCGGCGGAGTGCACCTGTTCCAGGTGTCCACGCCCGGCCGCCGCGCCCAAGATGACGATGTAGACGTAGGGCTCGGGCGGGAAGGTCCGCCGGATCTCCTTGCACAGGTCCATGGCGCCGGAGCCCGGCAGGCCCTGGTCCAGGATCACCAGGCTCGGGGTGACGCCGTCTCGGATCTCACTCCAGGCGCTCAGCGCGTCCAGCGCAGAGGTGACGTCGTGGCCCCACTCGTCGAGCTCCCGCTCGAGGACCTCGCGATTCTGTCTGCTCGGGGAGACGACCAGTACCTGCACGACCCCTCACAACCCGGGAGAGCCCTCCCCCCCGCCTTGGGGATCGGTCCCACCGAGACCTCACGATACCTCGAATCGGCCGGGGGACCGCTGTCATGAGGGGGTTTCCCTACCAGCGCTGCTTCGTGTCCAGGCGGCGCCGGCGCATGTCCTCGTCTTCGAAGGTCTTCATCTCCTCGACGCCGCGGGTGTCGACGGACCAGCCCTCCAGCACGCCGGCGGCGCGGAGCAGATCGTTGTCGCTGATGTCGCCGTCGGCCCGGGCCCTCTGGCGCTTGCTGGCCGCGGCGGGGCTCCTCGACCTGGAGGGCGTGCTGGCGCTCTCGGGCTCCGGTTCCCGCAGCAGCGCCTGGAGGCGCCCGTTGCCGGAGATCAGCTGCCGCGTGAGGCTGGACAGCAGCAGTCGCCGCAGCGCGGTGCCCCGGGACGAGCTCTCCGTGAGCAGTGCGCCGTAGGTGCGCCGGTCGAGCACCAGCAGCTGGCAGTGTTCCGCCGCGACACAGGTCGCCGACCGCTTGCTGTGGTCCACCAGGCTCATGTGCCCGAGCAGGGACGGCGCGGGGATCTGGGCGAGCTCCTGGTCCTCTCCGGAGGGGCCCTTCTTCAGCACGCGGATCGTGCCGCGGAGCAGGAAGTAGGCCTCGTCGCCCTGGTCGCCTTCGGTGGTGAGCACGTCGTGGGTGGCCAGGTTGCGGGGGTTGCAGCGCTCCAGCACCTTGGCGAGATCCGAGGAACGCCCCCCGGCGTAGGGGTGCACGGTCAGGATGCGGCCGGCCTCGCGGGCCAGATCGAGCTTCACTTGCCACCTCCGAACAGGGCCGAGAGCCGCTCACGCAGGGTGGGTGCCTTGGCGTTCTTGGCGGCTTCGGCCTTGGTGGCCTCGACCTCCTTCCACACCCGCTGGATGTTCCTGTTCGTGGAGCGGATGCGCCGGGCCATGGTGCCGAGCATGTGCTGCTCCAGCGCGACCATCGCCGGGTTCCGGGCCGCGCGGGTGAGGGCCTCCCGGCTCAGCGCGAGGCACTGGGTCACGCCCTCGGCGGCCACGGTTGCGTTGCGCTTGCCGCCCCGGGTGAACAGCGCGGTCTCGCCGACGATCTCACCCGGCCGGCTGTCCCCCAGCACCCTGCGGTTGCCGCCCGGGTCGACGTAGGCCACCAGCTTGCCGGTCACCACCAGCACCGCGGAGTCCGCCGCGGCGCCCTCGTGGAAGACGATGTCCCCGTTGAAGTAGGTGACCGGCGGTGCCATCTCCACCAGGTCCTCGAGGTGCCGCTTCTGCACCGTGCGGAACATGTACAGGCTGGCGAGCCCGTCCGCGATCTCTGACACAGCCCCTCCGAGTCGCCGAGCATACCGCGGCGTTAGGGAGCGCCGCCCGAGCGGAGGCCGAGATGCTGAACACGCTGTGGATCCCGCTGCGGGAGGAGCTGGCGGCGCTGCTTCGCTGGGCGCTCGGAGACCTGGAGCACAAGGTCCCAGAGCCGGGCTCCGCCGCCCTGATCTCCTGGATCTGTCTGGTCAGCGGCCTGGCCTTCATCGCCGGCGAGTGGCACGCGCTGAGCGGCCACCCGCTGCTGCGCAGCTTCTTCCGGCTCACCGTGCACGGTGCCGTGCCGCTGGCAGCCGTGGTGCTCTGGGACGCCTTCCGGCGTGGCCGCGGGCGGGGCCTCGCGCTGGCCTCCTCGGTGCTCGCCCTGACCCCGGTGCTGTACCGGATGGCCGCCGAGGGCGGTCTCCAGGCCCTGCGCGAGCACCCCGAGATGGTCGTGGTGCCGACCCTGCTCAGCGTCGTCTTCGCCGTGCTGGCCGCCCGCCGGAGCGGCGAGGGGCTGAGACAGTGGGGGCTGGGTCTGGGCGACTGGCGCTGGTGGCTGCCCCGAGCCGGCCTGGCAGCCGTGCTGCTGGTGGCCGGCTGCGTCCTCGTGACCCTGGCCTTCGACGAGCTGGCGTCCTTCTACCCGGCGGGTGGCTGGGCCCGGAAGAGCTGGACGAACTTCGGCCTGCGCCACTTCGGCATCTTCGTCGACTTCCTGGGCTGGGAATTCCTGTTCCGGGGGGTCCTGCTGTTCGGCTTCTACCGGCGCGGCGATCCCTGGACCGCGATCTGGGTCCAGGCGATCCCCTTCTTCCTGCTCCACTACGACAAGCCCGCCGTCGAGCTGGCCCTGTCCCTGGTGGGCGGCGCCGTCAGCGGCTGGTTCACCCTTCGGGCCCGCAGCATCTACCCCCTGGTGGGGCTCCACTGGCTGCAGATCACCACGGTGGGCTTCGTGGGGCAGCTGCTGCGCACGATGGGGTGAACACCGAGAACAGGGGTCAGAGCTTAATGATAAGGATACTTGAGATAATCATTATCATTCATCTCTGACCCCTATCACACTGACCCCTATCACATCGTCCCCCCGTCCCACGTGCACGTTCACGTGGACGAGTCACGTCCCACGTCAGACGTCACACGAGACCCGTGCACGTGGACGAGCACGTCTCACGACCCCCGCTTCAACGCACGCTGCTAGCCCGCTACATCAGGTTGCGTGGGTCCACATCGACCGCGATGCGCACGCCCTTGCCCGGTGACTTCCAGGCCTGACCCTTGAGCCACTCGCGGAAGCGCCTGGGATCGCGGCCCCGCAGCACGATCTGGTAGCGCCAGCGACCCACGAGCCGGGGACGGGCCGCGGGCGCGGGGCCCAGGACCTGGACCTTGTGGCCGTCGGTCTCCTGGCGCCAGCGGTCGGCCAGGTCCTGGCTCGCCCGCCAGGCCTGGACCCGGTCCGCGGCCTCGAGGCGGACCAGCACGAGGCGGGTGAACGGCGGGTAGGCCAGCAGGCGACGCTCCCGGGCCTGCTCCTCGTAGAAGGCCTTGGGGTCGCCGAGGTGCTGGAGCACCGGGTGGTCCGGGTGCAGGGTCTGGACCAGGACCCGGCCGGCGACCTCGCCCCGCCCCGCCCGACCCGCCACCTGGGTCAGCAGCGCCGCCGTGCGCTCGGCCGCGCGGAAGTCCGGCATGCGCAGGCCGTGGTCGGCGCTCACCACCACGGCCAGGTGGACGTCGGGAAAGTCGTGGCCCTTGGCGACCATCTGGGTCCCCACCAACACCCGGACCTCGCCGGTTCGGAAGCGCTCCAGCAGCTCGTGGTGGGCGCCCCGCCACGACGTGGTGTCGGCGTCCATGCGGGCGATGCCGATGCCCGGCAGGAGCTCCCGCAGGGCCTCCTCGACACGCTCGGTCCCCGTGCCCAGGATCTCGACGCGGTCGTGGCCACAGGCCGGGCAGCTCCGGGGCTCCTCCCGGTGGAAGCCGCAGGTGTGGCAGGTCAGGGTGTGGTGCTTGCGGTGCAGGACCAGGGACACGCCGCAGGAGGGACAGCCATAGGCGCCGCCGCACCCTGGGCACATCACGTAGGTGGCGTAGCCGCGACGGTTGAAGAGCACGATGGCCTTGCCCGTGCCTCGGAGCAGGGTGGCCTTCAGGGCCTCCTGGACCTCGGCGGCGAGCAGGGGCGTGCGGCCGTCGTCGCCCCGCTCCTCGAGGCGCATGTTCACGATCTCGATCGTCGGCACCGGGCGCGGGGTCGGCCGCTCCAGGAGCTCGATCAGCCCGTAGCGGTCGGCGAGGGCGTTGCGCCAGGACGCCATCGATGGCGTGGCCGAGCCCAGGACCACGGGGCACTCCGCGATGCCTCCGCGCACCACGGCCATGTCCCGAGCGTGGTAGCGCACGCCGTCGTCCTGCTTGTAGGAGTCGTCGTGTTCCTCGTCGACGACCACCAGGCCCAGGTCCTGGAAGGGGGCGAAGAGCGCCGACCGGGCGCCGACGGCCACCTGGGCCTCCCCGGCACGGATCCGGCGCCACTCCCGCAGCCGCTGGACCCCGGTCAGGCCGGAGTGCAGCACGGCCACCGCCTCGCCGAAGCGGGCTCGGAAGCGCCCGGTCAACAGAGGCGTGAGCCCGATCTCCGGCACCAGGATCAGGACCTGCTGGCCCCGGTCGAGCACCTCGGCGGCGCACCGCAGGTAGACCTCGGTCTTGCCGCTGCCGGTGACCCCGTAGAGCAGGTGGGTCCGGGGCTCGCCCAGGATCTCGGCCACCGCGCCCTGCTGGGCCGCCGTCAGGGTCGGCGGGGCGCGCTCGTGGGGCATCACACCGGCGGTGACCGGGTCCCGCAGCTCCCGGGTGCCCAGCTCTACGACGCCCATCTCGGCCAGCCGGTTGACCGCGGTGCGGGCGTAGGGCCCCTGGGCCGCCACCAGCTCGGCCAGGTCCGTGAAGCCGCCGGCCACGGCCAGGGCCTGGACCACCTGGAGCTGCCGCTTGCCCGCGGTGCCCGGCAGGTTGCCGATCAGGCGGACCTCTCGGACCCGCCCGACCCGACCCCCGGTCTCCACGTTGTCCGTGCGGACCCATGCCCGGCGGCGCAGGGCGTCCAGGGTGCGCTCGGTGAGGTCGGGCTCCACCAGGTCCCGGAGCCGCCGCGCCAGCCCGCGGCGGGTGAGCCCGGGGCGGGCCACCACCTCGCGCAGGACTTCGGCCTGGGTGTCCTGGGCGTCGTCGGTCGCCAGGGCCTCGACCCCTTCCTCGGTGGCCTCCCAGACCACCTTGGTGCGCACGTTCATCGTGGCCGGCAGGGCGGTGGCGATCGCCTCGCCGAGGGGCGCCAGGTAGTACTCCGCCATCCAGCGAAAGAAGCGCAGCTGGGCGGCGTCGAAGGCCGGCTCCGGGTCGACGAGGCGTGCGATCGGCTTGAGCTTCGCCGGATCCAGACCGGGCTCGGCCAGGGTCTCCAGGACGTAGGCCGTGACCTTGCGCGGGCCGAAGGGCACCAGCACCACGTGCCCCAGGCCGACCACCCCCTGCAGCGCCTCGGGCAGCGCGTAGGTGTAGGTGTCTCGCAGGGGCAGCGCGACCGCGACCTGGACGAAGGCGTGCACCGGTCTCAGTCCCCGAGGTGCCGAGCGAGCAGCGCACGGACCTCGGGGGCCCGGGTCGGGTCCCGCAGGGCGAGGTGCAGCGTGGCGTCGAGCAGGCCCAGGGGCGTGCCGGTGTCCAGGCGGCGCGCCGACAAGGGCACGCCGGAGACCCGGCCCTGGGCGGCGAGGGTCGCCAGGGCATCGGAGAGCTGGAGCTCCCCGAGGGCACCGGCACCGGTGGCGTCGAGCTGCTCGTGGATGTCCGGGGGCAGCACGTAGCGACCGGCGATCGCCCAGCGGCTGGTGGTCGAGCCCGGGGCGGGCTTCTCGAGGACGCGGTCCACCTGCATGCGGCCGTCGGCCCAGGGTCCTTCGCAGATCCCGTAGTGGCCGCGGCGCGCTTCGGGGACCTGCTCCAGGCCGATCACGGCGCCACCGTGGGCCTCGTGGGCATCCCGCAGCTCGGCGAGGGCCGGGCGGGGGCCGACCAGCACGTTGTCCGGCAGCAGCACCGCGAAGGGCTCCTGCCCCGTGTGTGGCGCGGCGCAGCGCACGGCGTGGCCGAGGCCCAGAGGCTCGGCCTGCTCCACCGCCACCACCCGGGCCCGGGCCGTGAGGGCACGGAGCTCCGCCAGGGCGTCGCCCCGACCCGCGGCCTCCAGGCGGTCCGCCATGACCGGCGTGCCCTGGAAGTAGGCCACCAGGGCCTCCTTGCCCCGGGCGGTGACGAAGATCAACTCCTCGACGCCCGCGTCCAGGGCCTCGAGGACGGCGAACTCGGCGCACGGGCGATCCCAGAGGGGCAGGAGCTCCTTCGGGACGGCGCTGGTGACCGGCAGGAAGCGCGTGCCCAGCCCGGCGACGGGCAGGACGGCCCGCACCTACGCTGCTACGAAGACCAGGACCGGCGCTCCAGCCGCTCCGCTTCCGTCTTGCAGTCGATGCACCAGGTGGCGACCGGGCGGGCCATCAGGCGCTTCTCGCCGATCTCCTCGCCGCAGTTCTCGCAGAAGCCGTACTCGCCTTCGTCGACCCGGCGGAGGGCGTCCTGGATCTTGCGGATCAGGATGCGCTCGCGGTCGCGCAGGCGCAGGGTGAACTCACGGCTGGACTCCATCGCTGCGAAGTCGATGGCGTCGGCGAGGTTCTCCTTGTCGTCGGTCAGCTCGCGCAGCTCAGCGCCAGCTTCCTCGAGCAGGGCCCGCAGACGGTCGTTCAGCAGGTTCCGGAAGAATTCGAGCTTCTCGGGTTCCATCGAGACTCCAGATCGGCGCCGGATGCTACCTTGGGCGCCCTCTGAGCAGTGAATTGCTCGGACTTGAACCCCGCCATACTAGCCACGAGCGCCATGCTCAGCAACATCCTCTCTGCCACCTTCATCCTCGGATCCCTGGTCTCGCCGGCGGCGCTTGCGGCAGAGTGGGATCACGCCGGCGTGGCGGGCATGGCCGGAGCGGGCACCGCCAACCCCTACGACAACTCGGCGACCTTCAAGGCGCCGGCGACTTCGGCGCTCGTGCCGCTCTACACGACCCAGGTGGACCTGGGCCTCAACAACAGCCTGGACCAGGGCTGGTGGGGCACCACCACGGTGCGCGACAGCCAGTCCGGCTACACCTCCGCGGTCCTGTCGTACTCCCGCACGGACTCCAAGCCCGATCCCCTGCTGAGCGAGCTCCCAGGCTGGGTGAGCCCCGGCGAGACCCTGGACAACGACACCACCGAGCACGACCTGCGCCTCAGCCTGGGCTACGGCCTCGCCGCGCGGCGGCTCAGCGTGGCGGTCTCCGGGGTCTACCAGCGCCGCATCTCCGACCTGGTCGGCAAGCACAACCTGTGGGAGCTGGACCTCTCGATCGCCGGGGTGCCCTTCGAGGGCCTGGTGCTGGCCGCCACCCTGCACGACGTCCTGCCGGGCGACGGCGGCCGCCCTCTGACCGCCGAGGCCGGTGCCTGGTGGCGTCCGGTGGACACCCTGTCGCTGGCCCTCGACGGCTTCTGGACCGAGCAGGGGCTGGGCCTGCGGGGTGGCGTGGAGTGGATCACCCTGGGCGTGGCCTCGCTGCGGGCCGGGTACAGCCACACCTTCGGCGATGCGCGCGAGGGCCTGCTGGGCCTCGGCGTCGGCGCGGTGAGCGACCAGGCCCGGCTCGACTACGGCCTGCAGTGGGTGGTGCTGGGCGATGCCCGCCACCACCTGGTCCACACCCTGGGCACCACGGTCACCTTCTGACCCCGGGGTGAGGGCCTGCGGAGAGCCGGGCTGCCCCTGCTCGCTGCCGACGGCGGGCGCCAGCTGCCGTGCCGACCCGCGGGCGCGCCGTCCTCGCCGGGGCGGAGCTGGAGAACAGCGCGGCGGTCAGGGCCACCATGGGAGGCTCCGTTGGGTCGGACGCCGGTGCCACCGCCCGACCCGCCGTCGCAGGAGGTCGGGACCCGGTCGCCCAAGGCCATCGGGTGTCGTCGGCGTAGGATGCGGCCGTGTTGACCCTGCTGCTGGCGCTGACCGCCTGTACCTACGACGAGGAGTACAGCTGCGAGCCCTGGGCGGGCTGGTGGTCCGGCGCCCTGCACGGGGACCTGGAGGGGCGCCTCGTCGGCGAGCTCCACGCCTACTACGACGGGGCCTTCACCCCGGGGGGCGGTGGAGGCCTGCTCGTGACCGTGCGCGAGGTGGACCTCGCGGGAGTGCTCGGGGCGACGGAGGCGGTCTACCCGTCCCAGGCCTTCGCGTCGGCCGCGGTCGCAGGGGGGGAGTGCGAGGCGGCCTGGAAGGGCACGCTGGGGGTGGTGGCCGAGCTGGTGGTGCAGGAGCCCTCGGCCGAGGAGACCGCGCCGACCGACACCGGCGACACCGGCGACACCGGGACGGCCCCCGGCGACACCGGGACGGCCCCCGGCGACACCGGCACCACGGACACCGCGACACCGGAGCCGGGCATCGTCTGGAGCGGCACCCTGTCCGGCGCCCTGCCCGACCCGGGCGAGGGCACCTGGAGCCTCAGCGGCAGCGACGGCAGCAGCCTCTCGGGCAGCTGGTCCCTGGCCTTCGACCAGGACTTCCCCTCGTCAGCCGAGTAGCGCGGCCGCCGCGGGCCCGACCACGTGGGTCAGGGCGCCCTCGAGGGCTGCGCGCAGCGCGTCCCGCCCCAGCACGCCGTGGCTCGGCACCGCCACCTCTGGGTGGTCCGCGAGGGTGGGCGCGGTGGCTTCTGCGAAGACCTCCACCAGGCGGGTTCGGACCTCGTCGCCGCCGGCGGCCAGCGCCCAGCGCAGGGTCGCCCAGGCGAGCTCGGCGTGGCGGGCCTCGTCGGCCACGATGGTGGCCAACACCGCGCGGACCACCGGGTCCGTGGCTCGGGCCAGCTGCTCGGCGGCCTGGACCGCGGCGAGGGTCTCGTTGATGGCGGCGTCGCGGGCGACGCTCTCCGCCAGGTCCGCCAGGGAGGCGGCCGGCTCGGGGCGGGCGCGGAGGGCGCCGGGGGCGAGGGTGCGGCCCGCGCAGGCGCTGGCCAGGGTGAAGCAGGCCCGGGCGTGTCGGATCTCGTCGCCCGCTGCCTGCTGGGCACGGTCCAGGAGCTCCGGCGGGGCGCCGTGGGCCAGCAGGTCCAGGGCGAAGGCGCTGAAGCTGCCGATGCTCGCGTGCTCGTAGAGCGCGGCGGTGAGCCAGAAGCGTCCGACCGCTGCCCGCTCGGCTTCGGACAGGTGCGCGACCGCCGGGTGGTCGCCCGCGACCCAGGGGCTCCCGCTGTGGCCGGTGCGGACCTCGGCCACCCGGGCTTCGCCGTCCTGGCGCAGGGGGCGACCCTCGATGCAGCCCCGCATGCGGATGGTCTCGCGTCGGATCGCCTCGTACTCGCAGTAGTCCTGAGTCGGTGAGCCCGTGTCCGCCGTGTCCCAGAGGGCCCAGGGGTCCTGGTAGTCGCCGGAGCCGACGAAGTCCGTGACCATCACGACCTGGGTCCCGCCACAGCGGGGGCTCTCCGGCATGTAGAGGTCGTTCACCTCTGCCACGGTCGGGCACTCGGCGCCGTCTTCGACCACCAGGTGCCAGCGGCTGTCGGTGTCGCAGCCGGCCAGCACCGCGGCGAGCAAGGGGGCGCCGAGGATGAGGCGCAGGCGGGCGGTCAGGAACCTTCGATCGGGGGTCATGGTCACCTCGTGTGCCCGGCAGGCAGGCAAGAGGTGTACCACGGTGTGATCTCAGGGGGTTGAGGGATCCTGAGGGGGGATCCGCGACGTCTCTGTCACGCGCTCTGGAGCCCCTGGGCCAGGTTCGCCTCGCGAATCTCGGTCCGACCCGCATCCCGCAGCAGCTTCCGGCACAGCTGCATCGCGTTCTCGATGCTGTGGTCCATGTTGTTGTACCAGAACATGCCGGTCCGGCCCGCCAGGTGCAGGTTGTCGAACCGGTCCAGGCCCTCCCGCGCGGTCTTGAGCTCGCCCGGGTAGGTCTTGTGGTAGATGGGGTAGCTGTTGTCGAGGCGCTCGACGTAGACGTCGTGGACCGCGCGGCGGTTCGGCAGCATGCCCACCTTGACCAGGTCGTCGACCACCCAGTCGGTCAGGCGCTCGGCGTGCTGCCAGCGCTCGTCGCCCGCCATGCAGGTGACCTCGACGCAGATGCCGGTGGCGGTCGGGTTCGGCACGGTGTCCGGGCTGAAGAACTTCGGCGTGCTGACCCGGTTGTAGACGATGTCGTCGGCGCCGTAGTAGCACCACTGGTAGTCCCGCGGGACGTCGCAGTCCGCGCAGACGTTGTAGAGCAGCAGACCCAGGTAGGGCAGGTTCGGCGTGACCAGTCCGAGCTGTCGGGTCGCCAGGGTGATCGGCGCGGTCCAGATGACCTTCGCCGGGGTGAACTCCCGGTCGCCGGCCCGCACCTTGGTGATCCGGGGGGCCTTGCCCTCCATCGCCGCGCCAGTGCCGGTGATGATCGTGCCGCCCAGGGCCTCGATCATCCTGGAGATGTTCACCCACGCCTGCTGCATGCCCTGCTTGGGGTACAGGAAGCGGCTCTCCTCCTGGTTGAACTGCCCCAGCGTGGTCTTGAGCAGCTGGGAGAGGTTCTGCATCTCCAGGTTCTCGTCGATGATCGCCCGGTTGATGCCCGTCTTGGCCCAGTCCGGGTGGGTGTCCCGGGGGTGGATGCCCAGGAACTTCTCGGAGTACCCGCGGAAGAAGTGCTCGTACAGCGTGGGGCCGTACTGGCGCAGGACGTAGTTCTCGAAGTTGTCGACGTCGTACTCCTTGAAGGAGTTCATCGCGAGGTCGACGGCGGCCTTGGCGGCGAGGCTCGGCGGCAGCTGGACGAGGTTCTGGGGCTTGATGGGCCAGTTGTAGTACTTGCCCTTGAAGTAGACCTCGCTCTTGCGCGGGAAGAACGTGGTGTCCTTGGCCAGGACCCGGTCCAACAGGGACGCGACGTTCGGGTTCTCGGTGTGGAAGCGGTGGGGGCCGCAGTCGAAGACGAAGCCGTCGTACTCGTAGCTGCGGGCCAGGCCGCCCACGTAGGGGAACTTCTCGATGACCGTGACGTCGCAGCCGGCCTCGAGCAGCAGCAGGGCCGAGACCAGGCCGGCCACGCCGCCGCCGACGATGACGACCGGTCCGTCGAAGACCGTCGGTGCGGCCACGCTGTCCTCCGGGTGGAGGCGCAAGGGTAACACCGAGGAGTGCGCTGGATGAGACCGGCTCTGCAGGAGCAGCGCGGCGGTTCCCGGGGGCGGTCGAGGCGCTCGACGGGCCGGCATGGCCTGATCCGAAGCAGCCCTGGCGGTGCTATCCTCCCTCCCGGGCGGGGACGCCCACCGTGGAGCTCAGGATGAACCACCGCCTCGTAGAGCTGGCCGCCAGGACCCAGGGTCGTGGGCCGCGCATCGGCATCGTCTCGATGTACGACGTCGAGAACAACGCCGTGCGCATCCTCGCCGCGACCCTTCGCCAGAGCGGCCACCACTGCGCGGAGGTCTACTTCAAGGACTGGATCTCCAACCACCTCTTCCCGGCGACGGACACCGAGCTGGACAACCTGTGCAAGGTCATCCAGGACGAGCAGCTCGACCTGATCTGCGTGTCGATCCGAGCCAGCGCCTACTACCAGTCCGCCAAGCTGATCACCGAGGTCATGCACGAGCGCCTGGGCGTGACCGTGCTCTGGGGGGGCATGCACCCGACCCTGGTGCCAGAGGTGTGTGTCGAGACGGCCGACCTGGTCATCAAGGGCGAGGGCGAAGGCGCACTGCTCGAGCTTGCGGACCGCCTCCGCGACGGCGTCGACATCTCCGACTGCCAGAACCTCTGGGTCCAGCAAGCCGACGGCACGTACATCGAGAACGGGCTCCGGCCGCTGATCAGCGACCTGGACAGCGTCGCCTGGCGGGACTTCACGACCCACGAGCACAAGTACTTCGTGTACGGCAAGAAGATCGTCGAAGGCGACCCCATGAAGGGCGACCCGGTCTTCCAGATGATGGGCAGCCGCGGCTGCATCTACAAGTGCAGCTACTGCTACAACTCGACCTACAAGAAAGAGATCTACCCGGG
>CAYFPX010000020.1:0-19597 GCA_964344945.1 uncultured Enterobacterales bacterium | reverse complement strand
CCAGAGGTGGTTCCGGGTGCGGTCGCCGCAGTCGATGGTCGACGAGATCAAGGCCGCCCGCGAGCACTGGGACATGAAGCGGGTCCGCTTCGACGACGAGGTCTTCAACTTCCAGAAGGCCTGGGTCCAGGAATTCTGCGAGATCTACCCTCGGGAGGTCGGGCTCCCCTTCGAGATCTTCATCGAGCCCAAGCTGGTCAACGAAGAGCGCATGACCATGCTGCGCGACGCCGGCCTGGTCAGTGTCTACATGGGGATTCAGTCCAGCGAGCGGGTCACTGGGAACCTGTATGACCGCCGGGTCAAGAACCAGACGATCAACGACATCGCGGACCTGTACCACAAGCTCGGCGTGAAGCCGCACTTCCAGCTGATCTTCGACGACCCGGTCTCGACCGAGGGCGACAAGCAGGCCCTGTTCGAGATGGTCAGCAACTTCCCGCGGCCCTTCGATCTGTACCTGTTCTCGATGACCGTCTTCCCCGGCTCGGAGCTGGTCAACAAGCTCCTGAAGAACGGCATCATCAGCCAGTACGACGTCGAGGGCACCAACACCCGGGTCTTCTACCAGCACCGGGTGAACCTGGCGTACCCCCGACCGGTCGAGGACACGTTCTGGATCTCGCTGATCCAGATGCTGTCCAAGGACTTCATCCCGCGGCCGATGCTGAAGCAGCTCTCCAAGAGCCAGTTCCTCAAGAAGCACCCCTGGCCGCTGATCAAGCTGGCCCACGTCTCCAACTACGTGAAGATGGGCACCACGGTCACCAAGATGGCCATGGAGGGCGAGCTGACCGGGACTCTGTGGCGCCGTTGGGCGAACATGGACACCGTCATCACCACCTGATTCGAGCGGCCGCCTCATGGACCGGATCGACCCAGGTGACCCGGTCGATCAGCGCTCCAGGTGCTTCATCGTCATCAGCGGCGCCTCGAGGCCCTGCTGGCTGTAGCCGTAGGGGTGGAGCGCCAGGACCTGGCGGTGTTCCAGGACGGCAGCCGCCCGGCGGCCGAGCCGGTCCTGGGCGAGCCCTCGGTAGAGGTGGTGCCAGAAGCGGAGGCGCGGATCGGAGGGCGCCGTCGGGGTGGCGTCGAGCAGGGCCTGCGGGTTGTCCTGGCGCAGCAGCCAGGTCAGGTTCACGGTCGGAGGCTAACGGTCGCCCATTCCCATGCCGGGCACCCGGGGCTACCCTGGCGCAATGGGGCTGCTCTGGGCCATCACGCTGGCGCTCGCGGGACCCGAGGAGGACCGTGAGGTGATGGTCCGCACCCAGATCGAGGCCCGCGGGGTCAAGGATCCGCTGGTGCTCGGGGCCATGCGGGCCGTGCCCCGGGATCGGTTCGTGCCGGGGGAGATGCGCTCCCGCGCCCACCAGGACCGGCCGCTGCCCATCGGGCACGGCCAGACCATCTCCCAGCCGTACATCGTGGCCTTCATGACCGAGGCGCTCCAGGTCGGTCCGGGCATGACCGTGCTCGAGATCGGCACCGGCAGCGGGTACCAGGCGGCGGTGCTGGCCGCGGTGGGCGCCAAGGTCTGGTCCATCGAGATCGTGGAGCCCCTGGGCCGGCAGGCCGCGAAGACCCTCTCCGACCTGGGCTACCCGGTCCAGACCCGCATCGGCGACGGCTACCAGGGCTGGCCCGAGGTGGCGCCCTTCGACCGCATCATCGTGACGGCGGCGCCGGACCACGTGCCCCAGCCGCTGCTCGATCAGCTCGCGGTCGGCGGGCGCATGGTGATCCCCGTGGGCAGCGACGTGCAGGACCTGGTGGTGATCGAGCGCCGGAGCGAGACCGAGTACAAGCGCAGCCACGTGCTCTCGGTGCTCTTCGTGCCGATGACCGGCGAGGCCGAGCGGTGAGGCAGGTGGAGGTGGCGCTGGGGAAGAACTGAGGCGCGACCCTCAGCTTCGATCCCCGAGTGACCGGTCGTGCAGGCAGACACCACACCGGAGCCTGCCCATGAGCCCGAACGCCTCCTCCCTCACCCTCCTCCCCAGCGGGACCGGCCAGCGTGGCCACGCCCGCTTCGGCGGACGTGGCGCGGAACCGACCCTCGCCAGCCTGGTCGGCATGTCCGGCTGGCGCACCCGCCACCGCAAGGTGTGTGACGTGGGCCTCGGTGGCCTCGGGGTGCGCGTGCCGGCCCACGAGGCTCACAGGGTCCGCGTCGGCGAGACCGTGACCGTGTCCCTGGTCCTGGACGGGCACCGCCACTGGATCACCGGACGAGTCCGGCGCATCGGCAAGGCGGGCAGCCACTTCTGGTCCGCCTGGCACCTGGGCGTGTCCTTCGACCCCGCCCAGCACCCGCGCACCGAGCTTGCCCTGCGCGGCCGCCTGTGGCGCCTCCCGCTCGCGGCCTGAGCGGCGAGGCCCGAAGGACGAGAGGGGGCGAGGTGTCACCACCTCGCCCCCACGAGCCGCCAGCAGTCTGGCGGGCTCAACGCCCCGTGACCTCCTATGCGGCCAGGCGCAGGGCCTCGCTGTCCGCCAGCCGCTCCGAAGCCCGGCGGCGGAGCTGACTCACCCGGGAGTCGGTGACCTGGAGCTCCCGGGCGGCCCGGCGGAGCGGGCGCTCCTCCAGCACCGTGAGCTGGACCACCCGAGCCTCTCGCGGGGGCAGCGCCGCCACCGCTGCCCGGACCTCGGCCTTCAGCTCTGCCTGGATCGTCAGGTCCTCCGGGTTCGGCTCCCGCGCGTGGGTCAGTGACTCGACCGAGGCCCCACTCACCGGCCGCCGCACGACGCCGCGGTCCCGCAGGTGGAGGAAGTCCACCATCGACAGGTCCAGCTCGTCGGCGATGTCCCCGAGCTCTGCACGGCGGCCCAGCCGCTGCTCGGCAGAGGCCCGCGCCCGCTCGATGTCCCGGGCACGGTCCCCGACCAGTCGCGGGGCCCACCGCTGCCGCCGGATCTCGTCGAGCATCGCGCCCCGGCCGCGGCTGAGGGCGTAGCGGGCCACCTTGACCTCGCAGTCCCAGTCCGCCAGGAGCTCGGTGACCGCGATCACCGCCACGCTGAGCAAGGCGTCGGCCTCGTGGCCCGCGTAGCGGTAGGCGGTCTGTCGGGCGATGCGGGACAGGGTGGGGAGGAGGTCCTCGAGGCAGGCGGTCTGGGTGTCGTTCAGGGTGTTCATTCGTGCTCCGTCGTCGTGGTTCTTCAGGAGCAAGCGGCGTGCCAGGGACCGTGGCCTGGGAATTTCAGGGGGTTGGGCCTCCTGTTCCGCGGGCGCTGCGCGCCCCTGACACGCTGACACCGTGCGGTCCTGGCACAAGCGTGCGGTCCTGACACATCCGACCCTCAGGTTCGACCCCGGGCGAGCCGATGACCAGGACGTGGCGTCTCCAAGGACCAGCGTCGCGCCCGCGGTCGTCGCGACCGCGGATCCCCTCGCCCCCATCATCGGGGGCAGCCCGGCGGTGGCGGCCCTGCGCCGCGAGGTCGCTCTGGCCGCTCGCTTCGATGCGCCGGCCTTGATCCAGGGCGAGACCGGGACCGGCAAGGAGCTGGTGGCCCGGGCCCTGCACGCGGCCAGCGCCAGGGCAGCTGGTCCCTTCGTCGCCTTCAACTGCGCCGGGGTGGTCGCGCTCTTCGAGAGCGAGCTCTTCGGCCACGCCCAGGGGGCCTTCACCGGCGCCTCCCGGGCCCAGGCGGGCATGTTCCGGGCTGCCGCGGGCGGCTGTCTCTTCCTCGACGAGGTCGGGGACATGCGTCCCGACCACCAGGCCAAGGTCCTGCGGGTGCTCGAGACCATGGAGGTCCGCCCGGTGGGCAGCGCCCAGGTGCACCCGGTCGACGTGCGGGTCATCGCCGCGACCCACGTGGACCTGCGCCACGCCGTGGCCCAGGGACGCTTCCGGCTGGACCTCTACTACCGGCTCGCGGGGGCTCGGATCACGGTGCCGCCCCTGCGCGACCGGGGAGACGACGTGGCCCTGCTCGCCTGCCACTTCCTGGACCAGGCGGTCCGACGCTACCGGCTCGGGCCGCGCTGCTTCGGCGACGAGGCCCTGGCCGCCCTCGTCGCCCGCCCCTGGCAGGGCAATGTGCGGGAGCTGCGCCGGGTCGTCGAGACCGCCAGCATGCGCGCCGAGGGCCGGGTCCTGGTGCCGGAGGACCTGCCCCCGGGCATCGAGCCGATCTACCGGAGGCGCTCGGATCGGGGGGAGGCTCCTCGGTCAGCGCCTCCCGATGGTCCGGCCGAAGGAGTCGGCGGGGACCTGAGCCTCGCCAGCGCCGAAGGTCGTCACGTCGCCCGGGTCCTCGCGCTGTGCAGCGGCAACCGCACCCGGGCCGCCGAGGCGCTGGGGGTCTCCCGTCGGACCCTCTACCGCCTGCTGGAGCGGCACGACCTCACCTGACGGCGGTCAGGCCGCCTTGGCGCCCCGGTCCGTCGTGGGGAAGCCCGCGTTCTTCAGCTTCTCCTGCAGGAGCTGCAGGTCGAAGGGCTTGCAGAGGTACTCCACGGCGCCGGCGTCGGTCGCCTCGATCATGCGGTCCAGGGAGTCTTCCTTGGACACCATGATCACGGGGATTGTCCGGTAGTCCTTGTGCTTCTTGAGGGCCTTGACCAGGCTCAGGCCGGACCCGCCGGGCATGTGCCAGTCGAGGGTGATCAGGTCGATGGGGCCGCACTCCTGGATCATCTTGCGGGCGCTCTTGACCGAGTCCGCTCCCAGGACCTCGAAGCCCAGCCGCTCCAGAGCAGCCGCCATGACGCGGCGGGTGGTGGCACTGTCGTCGACGACCAGGACCGTCTTCGGGCCGGTGGACGGGACGTTGAACATGCGCTTGAGGGCTCCGAACATGCGGGACTCCGGGGTGTGGCTCAGCTGGCGAGGGCGCAGCGGGTCTCGTGGATGGCGGTCAGGGTCTGGGACCACACCGCTTCGAGGACTTCGAGGTGGGCCGGGGCATCGCTCACGTCGCCCTCCTTGGCCGGCCGCTCGATGAGGCGGGCGGTCTCCGACAGGCGCATGGCACCGGCGGTGGCGGCGGCACCGCAGATGGCGTGGCTCGCGGCCTGGGTCGCCTTGGGGTCGCCGGCGGCGATGGCCTCGGCGAGCTCGACCAGGGCGGGCTCGACATCGGCAGCCAGGCTCTCGAGCACCTCGCTGGCCAGCTCGGGGCCGCCCAGCTCAGCCAGGGTGGCCAGGGCGTCCGGGTCGAGCAACGCAGCGGTGGAGCCGACGAGGGCTGGGGCGGCGACGGCCACGATCGCAGGCTTCGCGGAGGGCTCGTCCCGCGACCCTTCCACGAGCTCGGCGCCGAACCAGCGGTCCAGCGCTGCCATCAGCTTCGGCAGGCGCACGGGCTTGGCGATGAAGTCGTCCATGCCGGCGTCGAGGCACTCCTCACGGTCCCCGGGAAGAGCGTTGGCGGTCATCGCGATGACCAGCTGGTGGGCGTCGGTGCCCTGCTCCTGCGCCCGGAGCCTGCGCGTGGCGGTGTACCCGTCGCAGCGCGGCATCATGCAGTCCATGAAGACCACGTCGTGGGCGTGGGCCTGGAGGGCGTCCAGGGCCGCCTGGCCGTCCTCGGCCGTGCGGACCTCGAGCCCCATCTTCTCCAGCAGCAGGGTGGCCACCTGGCGGTTGGTGGGGTTGTCGTCCACGAGCAGGGCCACCCGGCCCGCGTGGCGGTCGTCGCCGCCGGTCTCCACGGCGCTGGGGGCGTGCAGGGAGACCCCCTGGCCGTCGCCCAGCTGGATCGTGAAGCGGAAGGTGCTGCCTTCGCCCAGGGTGCTGGAGACGCCGATCTCGCCTCCCATCAGGCGCACCAGGCTCTGGGTGATCGCCAGCCCGAGTCCGGTGCCCCCGAAGCGGCGGGTCGTGGACGCATCGGCCTGGGTGAACGCGTCGAAGATGCTCGCCTGAGCCTTCTCCGACATCCCGATGCCGGTGTCCTGGACCTCGACGTGGAGTCGAAGGGCGCCGTCGTCCAGGGGAACCACCCGGGCGCGGGTGGTGACCCAGCCGCTCTGGGTGAACTTCAGCGCATTGCCGAGCAGGTTCACCAACACCTGGCGCAGCCGGTAGGGGTCGCCCACCACCACCTCAGGCACCGAGTCGGCGACCAGGGTGTCGAGCCGGAGCTGCTTCTCCGCGGCCCGGCTGTGCATCAGCTCCTCGACCTCCTCGAAGATCTGACGAGGGGAGAAGTGCATCTCCTCGAGTCCCAGCTCGCCCGCCTCGACCTTGGAGAAGTCCAGGATGTCGTTGATCAGGTGGAGCAGGGCGTCGGCGGACCGCTGGATCGTGCCCACCATGCCCAGGGCGTCCGCGGGGAGCGGCAGCCCGGCCAACACGTCGGCCATGCCGACCACGCCGTTCATGGGGGTGCGGATCTCGTGGCTCATGGTGGCCAGGAAGCGGCTCTTGGCGATGTTGCTGGCCTCGGCCGCCTCCTTGGCGGTGCGCAGGTCGTGGGTCTGAGCCTCGACCCGGTCCTCCAGTGTGCGCGCGTGCTCCTGGAGCTCGGCCTGGGACTCGGCCAGCCGCTCGGCCATGCGGTGGAAGGCCGCGGTCAGCTCGTGGACCTCGTCGCCGCCTTCTTGCTGCCGGGGGGGGGCCGAAGCCAGGACCTCGTCGAGCCGGCCCTGTCCCAGCAGCTCCGCCCGGTGGGAGAGCTCGGTGAGCGGGCCCGTGAGCAGCCGGCCCAAGATGAAGGTCGCCAGGCAGCAGATCAGGGCCAGGACGAGGGCGGTGCGCTGGTTGACGCTGCGCAGGTCCGCCAGGTGGGCCTTGAGGTCCTCCAGGGACATGCCCACCACCACCAGGCCCGCTGCTTCGCCGTCCTCGAAGATGGTCACCGCACCGTAGACCACGTAGCCGACCTCCCACGAGTCGGGCACCTGGCCGATTGGGCCCTTCGGATTGGGCGGGTCGTGGCCCTTGAGCACGGCGATGACGGCTGCGGCTGTCGGCGTGCAGCACGCCGGAGCGCACGGAACCGCGGACCGCCAGTGCAGGCCTGTAGATGCCCTCTTCCACCACCCGGTAGCGGACCCGGAGTCGCAGCTCGCTGAAGGCCGCGGTCGAGGTGAACGCGTCCTGGTCCCGGACGCTCGGGTCGTCGGCGACCACCAGCACGAAGGGCACCTCGGCGCCCAGGTCCAGCTTCGGTGTCAGCCCGTAGGACCAGAGCTGCTTCACCCCGTAGCGGGCGACCCCGGAGGGCGCGTCCCGGCTGTTGCCGTCGCCGTCGGTGAAGGACTGGAAGTGGTCGACCCCAACACCGGTGTAGGTGCTGTGCCGCCCGGGGCCGGTCGTCCAGGGCCCCTCGGTCGCGAGCGCGTCGGACCCGGACATCAAGGCGAGCGTCAGCAGTGTGCTCATCGCGGACCTCCGAGAATCTGTACGGATCCGGTGCCGATGGAATTGAGATCGATCACGCGGCCAGCCACCGGCCGACGCCGCTCAGGTCCAGGCGCTCGAGGCCTGGGTCGGCGGCCAGGGCCCGCTCGGCCATGTCCGGCACACCGAGTGTGCCAGGGGTCAGCACGGCCACGGAGCAGCCGGCCTGGCGCAGCTGCTGGGCGCCCTTCACGCCGTCCGCTCCCAGTCCGGAGAGCAGCAGCACCCGGACCGCGGGCGCGAAGGGCAGCAGGTGGCTCAGCCACCGGTCCAGGGAGGACGACCCGAGGGGCGCGTCCTTCAGCGTCGGGCGGCCGTCGGGGCCGGCGGAGAACACCAGGTGGTTGCCGCACAGCAGCAGGGTGCCGGCCTCGATGGCCCGTCCCGCCAGACCGGCCCGCACCGTCAGGCCGGTGGCGGTGCGCATGTGAGCGGCCCGGGACTGGAGGGCCCAGGCGGGGGCGGGCAGGGCCATGACCCCGCCGGTGTGGGCCGCCAGGCGCAGGTGGGGGGTGAGCTCGTCCAGGAGCGAGCTACCGCCGATGCCGGCGAGCAACACGGAGATCGGACCCCGGCTCGGTCCGGCGAGGGGTCCCGGTCCACTGGGGCGAGCCTGGCCTCCACCGCGCACGGCGAGCCGCAGCGCCTCGGGGGACACGGGCTTGGGAAGCACCTGGTGGGCGCCCAGCCGGTGGGCCTCCGCGCAGGTGTCGGGGTCGTCTTGCAGGGTGACCACCACCACGCGTGGCGGGGGGCGGCGCAGGCTCGCCAGCAGGTCGCGTCCGCTGACCCCTGGCATCAGCCAGTCGGTCACCAGGGCGTCCCAGCGCCCGCGGCCCAGCAGGTCGCGGGCGCGCTCGCCACCGTCCACCGCGGTGACCTCGTGGCCGACGCGGGAGAGGGCCGCGGCGGCGTAGAGCCGCGCGGCCTTGTTGTCGTCGACGATGAGGATCTTCACCCGGCCTCCGGTACGCGCGCTCAGGGGATCGGCTCCTGGAGGCAGTCTTCGTAGGGAGAATCAGGTTCTTCGTCGCACCACCACGATCAGCGGCGCCAGCCAGGCCCACCATCCGGGCAGCCCCCGCGCCGTGGCGCACTCCCAGCCGAATTCCTCCTGGCACTCCTCGGCCGTGTCTCCGGTGTCTGCGGGCTCGGTCGGCCCGGTGTCCGTCGGGGCGGTGTCGCCGGTGTCGGGTGGCGTGGTGTCGCCGGTGTCTCCGGTGTCCGCGGTGTCCCCGCCCGTGTCTCCGGTGTCTCCGGTGTCCCGGCCGGTGTCGCCGGTGTCGGGGGGCGCGCAGGGCCCGGGCAGCAGGTAGATCGCGCCCTCCGAGGCCGCGGCGGTCAGGGCGTCCTCGCAGCCGTCGCCGTCCAGGTCCCCCACGTCGATGGTGTGGGCCCCCAAGGCGATGTCGGCCAGGCCGTAGGTCTCGACCGCCAGGTCCCGAGCGGCGCCCGAAGTGCTCAGGTCGCTGATGACCAGCACCTCGTCGGTGTCCTCGACGAGCCAGTCCGGCGCGGCGTCGCCTGTCAGGTCGTCGACCAGGGTGGCGTGGCCCTCGTAGGTGGAGAAGGTCAGGGTCTGCACGGTGGCCGGCTTGGTCCCGGCCTGGACCGTCTGCAGCTGCCCCCTGGAGATGTGCGCCACCACGTCCGGGCTGCCGATGTCGGCGGCGAAGAACTGGCTCGGCACCGAGCCGAACAGCGTGTGGTCGACGGTCCGGGTGAGGGTGGTGTCGGTGCGCCACTCGTCGGCGGGCACCGTGAAGAGATCGCCGCCGGTGGTGCAGGCCGAGCCCGTGGGCTCGTAGCCGTCGCAGGTGGCGATGGCGATGGCGGCGACCCCGGCGACCTCGACGGGGGCGAGGCCGACCCCGAGGCCCACGGACTTGCCTTCGTGGTGCCAGGTGGCCGTGGCCGTGCGCACGTCCTGGATGCCGCCCATGCCGTTGTCGAAGGTGTAGATCGCGCCGGTCCCGCTGACCCCCGGGGCGCTGACCACCAGCTCGTCGAAGCCGTCGCCGTCGAGGTCTTCGAGCAGGGCCGCCGCCCCCAGGTAGTCGCCCTGCTTGGACCCGACCACGCCGAAGGTGACGTAGTCCTGGGCGCTCACGGTGACCCCGGGGGGCGCCTGGGCGTGCAGCACGACCACCAGGCCCAGGTCGTCGCCCTGGGCCGAGCCGTAGGTCGGCATGCCGACGAGCACCTCGGGGATGCCGTCGCCGTCGAAGTCCCCGAGGCCGAGCTGGAGGACGGGGGGCGACTGGGGCAGGTCGTAGGTCGCGTGGGCCAGGGTCGCGCCGTCGAGCACGACCAGGCTGTCGGCTGCGCCGTCGCTCCCGGTCGTCGCGAGCAGGTCTTCGGCGCCGTCGCCGTCGAGATCGGCGTAGATCAGGCCGTGCCGGCCGAGGTCGGTCAGCCCCGGCTCCCAGTACAGCACGGGCTCGCCCGCCTGGGCAGCGCCGCTCGCGAGCCAGAGGAGGCTAGAGACCCAGGCCAAGGCTCACCCCCATCGCGGCGTCGAAGTACAGGCCTCCGGCGTACCCGCCGCGCACGCGGGTCTCCAGGGCCAGGCGGTCGGTCAGCGGCAGCCGGAGGCGGCCGACGGCGGCCACCCCAGGCTGGAGCGGGATCTCGACCACCCCGAAGCAGTCGGTGCTGTGGCCGAAGAGCGCCAGGGCCTCGACCCCCAGGCCCCCGGGGCCGAAGCGGCGCTCGACCCCCGCTGCGACCGGCAGGTGGAAGCGCTCCCCGGTGGTCGCCCAGCCCGCGGATGCGGTCAGGCGCCAGCCGGTCGCGAGCCTCGCCCGCAGCAGCAGGGTCGAGGTCCCGTTCAGGTCCCCCCGGGTCAGGGTCGTGCCGCCCATCCAGCCCACCACCAGGCGCGGCTCACCCAGCACGGCGGACATGCGACCCAGACTGGCGGCCTGGGCCTCGCTGACCCACCGCACGTCGCCCAGGGTGCCCCCGGCCGGCACGGTGACGACCTGGCCCGGGTGCACCAGCACCTGCTGACCCTGGGTTCGGACCCACACGCTGCCGCGATCCACGGCCACAGTCACCGGCCCGGCGGGCTGGCCGCTGACCAGGAAGCGGGTGCCTTCGACCGCCGCTTCGACCGCGCCGAAGCGGACCCGAAAGAGCCCTTCGACCTGGTAGAGCACCTGGCCGAGGGTCTGGAGCACCCCCGCCTCCTCCAGCAGCAGCTCGGTCTCCGGCTGTACGCTGAGCTGGCCCCCGTCCCGGTAGCGGACCCGCAGGCGGGCGCTGTGGGTGCGCAGGGTGTCGCCCGCCTCCAGGTCCGCGCCGACGCGCAGAGGGGTCTCCTCGCCATCCCGGGTGCGGGTGGCCTGGCCGGTCTCCCGCTCGGTGCGCCAGCGGCCGGTGTCGTCCAGGACCTCGATGGTCTCCACCGTGGCCCACGCCGCGGCCCAGGCCTGGGCCGGCAGGAGCCAGCAGGCGAGCAGCAGCAGCCATCGGAGTGGGCGGAACAAGCGATCGACGGTCTCCGCGAGGGATCAAGGGTACAGTCGCCGCGAAGTTGTGCAGGCGGTGAGTGCAACTCCTCCCGAAGCGCACCCTTCATCCCCTGGGAACGAGGAGCAGACCGATGGGTTCGCTGTCCGAGCTGGTGACGGAATTCGAGGCGGGGCGCAGCGCTCCTGCCCGTGCCCAGTCCCTGCGCGACCTGTTCCTCCGACACGTGGACCGCGTCACCCGTCGCTACCCGGACGCCTACTTCGAGCTCGGCTGCCGCAGCGACGACGCCGTCGAGGGCCTCGCCGACCGCACCCTGGCCGTGTGCGCCGCTGTGGAGAAGGGCCGCTTCCCCTTCTCGGGGCGCGTCCCGTTCCGTGCGTACGTGGAGGAGGGGTTCGACGACCCGCCGATCCGCTACCACTCCTTCTACGCGCGGCTGTCCATCGCCCGCGAGCTGCTCCGCGACGACTATGCCTTCAACCTCCGCCGGGACCCGGTGCTGCGCTGGCGCGACGAGCTGCACCGCTCGATCGGGGGTGTGCTCAGGGACAGGGCCGAGGCGGTCGACGGCGACGGCGGCGGTCATCGCCGCTGGCGGGTCGCCACTCGCGGGCCGGCCATGGTCCGCCACCTGGACGACGTGAAGCAGGCCCTGGCCCGGCACGCCCGGACCCTGCCGCTGGAGGAGCTGGTCGTGAAGGCACTCACCCTGGCGGGCCAGCCCCTGTCCCACAGCGCCCTCTCCAACCTGCTCGGCGAGGTCCTGGGCGGACCGGCCGACGAAGTGCCGCCCGAGGAGGCGATGCCCCAGTCGCTGCCCGACGCCCTCACCCTGCGCCGCTCGGTGATGGCGGCCTGGCAGGACCTGTCCGAGGACGAGCAGGCCCTGGTCGTCGCAGTGGCGCGGGGGGACAGCTACGACGATCTGATCGCCCGGGTGCCGGGCTTCCGGGACCGCAGCGCGGTGAGCCGCGCGGTCCGGCGCTGCGGGGAGCAGTTCGTGGGGCGCATCGTGCGCGATCTGGGGGAGGACCCGACCGGCGGGGCGGCGACGCCCAAGCAGGTCCTCGAGCTGGTCGCAGCGGTCGCGTTGCCGCTGCTGGCCGCGGAGGCGTCATGAGTCGAGCGCTGTACGAGTCGATCCTGGAGGGCGAGGCCTTCCTGGGGGCCGAGGGGCTGCTGGCGGCCTTCGCCGCCGCCGCTTCCACGGTGCGCGCCGAGGGCGCCAGCGGTCTGGCCCAGGCGGAATTCGAGGAGGGCCTGCACCTCGACGACCGGGCCACCCCCTGGCTCGACGCCGACCTGGACGGGCTGAGCGTCGCCGCCCGGGACGAAGCGGACCTGGACTTCCCGGTCCGGTACCGCGGCGCCGGCCGCACCGTGCTGCTCGGCCTGGACGAGGACGGTGAGTGCTATGCCCTGCTCGAGTCCGGGGCGGGTCCGGTCGAGGTGCTGGGCGTGGTGCTCGCTGTCGGTGTCGAGGTGCGGATCGACCTGGAGAGCCCACCGGCGGCCCTGCGACTCGAAGACGGCACGGTCCTGCTCCCCTGATCACGCCTGAGGTTTCCCCGGCAGGCTTCTTCCTGACGGGGAAAAACCGGACTGTTCTCGGGCTCACAGGGGCCGATACGCTGGGTGGGACCCTGTCGTCCCCAGTCTGGGGGAACAGGTGGCCGGAGCCCGTATCGTGCCAGGAGAGGCCGCAGAGCGCTGGGAGACGCTGCGCATGCCGCGTCGCTTCAACTGCATGCTCCAGACCGACTCGGGGCTGGTGGAAGGCACGGTGGTGTGGATGGACAAGCTGCACCTGCACGTGCTCTGTCCGGAGCGCCTCCCCTCGAAGCGGGGCGTGCGGGCGCGGGTGGACCTGGGACCCCTCGGGGACAGCGTGGATCTCCAGCTCACGGTCGTCGAGCTCGCGGCAGGCCGCACGGCCCAGATCGGGCGGGGCTGGCTTCACCGGACCCGATGGATCGGGGTGACCCTCGAGCAGGGCGATCGGGTCTCGGGGCTGATGAAGCGCATCAACCCCCAGCTCGCCCTGGAGAGCGCCATCTCCAGCGCGCACAGCCGCTCGAGCGCTGTCAGCAGCATCGTCTCGGACTACGAGCACGTGCGCAGCCGCAGCCGCAGCCGCAGCCGGAGCGAGAGCCGCAGCCGGAGTCAGCCTGGCGGCGCTCGCCGGGACGGGTCGGTGTCCACGCCCTCCTGGGCGAAGAGGCGAGATCGGTCCGGGTCCGCCAGCGAGTCCGCGAGCGGGCACCGCTCCCGCCGGGGCACCATGCCTGCGATCCTGGCACCGGGCCGGCCTGTCAACGTGCTGGTCGAGGCCGGCGACGCCAAGGCCCTCGGTCGTGCCCTGCGTCTCGGTCCGTCGAGCGTGCGGCTGGCCGTGCGGTTCGAGCGCGAGCACGAGACCGCGACGGACCTCCTGCTGGTCTTCCGGCTGCCCGACGGCAGCTTCGTGCAGCTGCCGGCCAAGGTGCTTCGCATGGCCGGGCGTCGCTGGCTCGTGGAGGCGAACGACGTGGCCGAGCCCGAGCTCGCTGTCTTGCGCCGGCTGGCGCCGAAGAAGAAGCGCTGATCAAGCCTCGCGGGCGGCGTACCAGCCGCACAGACCGGCGAGCACCACCGGCACCGGCGCCAGGAGCCAGCCCGCCCCGAGGGCCAGCAGGAAGCCACCCAGCACGAAGGCCGACACCCCCAGGCTGAGCCAGCGTCGCCGGCGCGGCAGGGCCAGGGCCATCAGCCCGGTCATGAGGGTCGTCGCCAGGGCCAGGCCCCCGTCGATGACCGGGCGGGTCCGCCGCAAGCCGGCCTGGGCGCCGAGGGTCTCGACCAGCGCGGCGTGGATCTCGACGCCATAGCGGCGACCCATGGGCGAGGAGAAGACATCGCTCGGTCCGCGGGTGCTGCCGATGAGCACCACCCGCCCCCGGGCGCCGTCGCCCGGGGACCTCCAGTCCAGGGTCGGGCCCATCGCCACGGGCGGCAGCCAGAGTCGCTCCAGGGGAACCGGGTTGCGGGTGACGCCGACCTGGAGGAGGTCGCCGTGGAGCTCCGGCTCGGCGTCGAGGTGAGCCGCCAGCGCCTGGACGGTGGCGTGCCAGGCCGTGCTGCCGTCGTCGGCCCGCAGCCGCACCGGGGCCCTGCGGATGCGGTTGAAGAACAGGTCCTGCTCCAGCACGATCAGTCCCGGCACGGTGCTCTCCCTCAGAGCGTCGGAGGCCACCTGGGCCCAGCGGCCGTCTCGGAGCAGCCGCGGCAGGATCACGGGGGTGCCCGCGTCGCGGGCCGCTGCGAAGGCTGCGGCCAGGGCGTCGTCGTGCTCGGTCGGTGCCAGCATCGTCACGTCGAAGACGAGGGCTGTGGCGCCGGCCTCGACCAGGGCCGCCACCACGCGGGGGTAGTCGGCCCGCAGGCTGCGGGTGTCGACCGTCTCGGGCAGGGGCAGGACCGCGCTGATCGAAGGTGCCAGCTCACCGAGAGCGGCCCGGGCAGCGGCGCCCTGGAGCGGGCCGTCGACGACGTCGGTGGCCCCTGTCCAGGCGAGGACCGGCGGGAGGAACACCGCGAGCCAGCGCCACTGGAAGCGCCCGACGAGCGCCGCCTCCGCGGTCTCCGTGCCGAACAGCGCCTCGAGCATCGGCTCCGCCGCACTGGCGCCGTCGATGGCCAGTCCGTCCGGCACCCGCAGCCCCACCAGCTCCGCCGCCGGCACGGTGACCTGGGAGAGGCCGGCCTCGGCCGCGGCCCGGACCTTGGCGGGCACGCCGAACACGCTCGCCACGCGCCCGTCCAGGTCCACGCCGCCGGTGAAGGCCTGGTCTTCCGGGCCCGACTGGCCGCGCAGGGCCGCCCGGGCTGCCACCGCCAGGGCCAGGCCCAGGGAGGTCCCCCGCACGGTCCGGCTGCCCCGGACCTGCCAGCGCACGCCGAAGCGTTCGGCCTGTGAGCCCAGGGCCACGGCCACCGCCAGCTGAGCGGCCACCAGGGCGTCGCGCTCGGCGTTCTGGGGGGTCCAGGTGCCGGAACCACCCGGCTGCAGCGCCACCACCACCTCGACCACGAGGCCCTGGCCCGCGTGGTCCACCACCAGCCCGAGGGCGGAGGCCGAGCGGGGGGTGGCGGCGCTGGCGATGCGGTCGCAGGCGGCCCGGAGCTCGTCGTCGCCGACAGCGGCCGCGCAGCTCGCCGCCAGCAGGGGATCGGTGGGCAGCGTGTCGCGGAGGCGCCTGTGCAGGCGCCCCCGGGCGGCCCGCAGGCGGTGGGGATCGCCGGAGACCTCCGCCGCGTTGACGGCGCGCAGGAGCTCGGGGAGGCTGGCCATGGATCAGTCGGTGTCCGCGGCCTCGATGGCGGCCTCCAGCGCTTCGACGTGGCGCCTGACCTCGCCGAGCTGGGTCGTCAACACCACCAGGTCCGACATCGCCGGGCCCAGGGTGTGGGGGACTCCGTCCCGGGCGACCTGGTCTCCGACCGCGGCGATGCGGGCTGCGGCGACCTGGAGGCGGCCGGCGCTGCCCTGCAGGCGCATCGCGGCGCCGGACACCTCGGGGGTGTCGGCGGCGAGCAGCACCAGCAGGAGCCAGGGCACGACGGGCAGTCTACCTGTGTGTGGTCGCGGCGATCGGGTGTGGGAAAACACACACTCTCGGCGCTGGAGTGGCCACCCGTGCGGATCGGGTCTGGCACGGGGATTGCCTGGCGGGGACGGGGAGGGCCTTCGTCCGTGGCCGCACACACTCACCGTCCGATCCCGGGGGAGCCACCCCAGGCCCAGGGTCCCCAGAAGGACGAGGTCCTCTGGGCTGTCGGCTTCCGGCCGTTCTTCCTGTTGCTGCCGCCCTGGCTGGCCCTGGCCCTGCTGGGCTGGCTGGCGTCGCTGGGGGGGGTCACCGGCTTCACGCCGGCGGACGCCTTGGGCTGGCACGCCCACGAGATGCTCATGGGGTTTGGCGGCGGGGTCCTGGGCGGCTTCCTCCTGACCGCGGCGCGCAACTGGACCCGGCGACCCACAGCCCACGGCGGCGGCCTGCGGGTGCTGGTCGCGCTGTGGGTGATCGGGCGTCTCGCCGCCTGGGCGGAGCTGGGGATCCCGGGCGCGGTGGCCGACGTGTGCCTCCTGCTCGGGGTGGCCGTCGCCATCGGGCGACCCATCGTGGCCCTGCGCCAGTGGCGCAACCTGGGCTTCCCCGCGCTGCTGGTCGCCCTGGCGGTGGTGGACGTGGCGCTGCACCTGGGCGGCACCTGGGCGGTGGCGGGCCGGATCGGCGGCCTGCTGGTGCTGGCCTGGTTCATGGTCGGCTTCGGCGGCCGCATCGTGCCCCTCTTCACCCGCAACGCCCTGGGCACGCCCCTGCGGACTCGCGGGCTCCTGGACACCCTCGCCGTCTGGTCCCTGGCGCCGGCGCTCGTGCTCTCGGTGCTACAGCCCGGGTGGCCGACCGTCGCGGCCGCGGCGGGGGTGTCCCTGGTCGTCGCGGGCGTGCTGAACCTGGCGCGGCTGTGGGGCTGGCGGAGCTGGGCCGTGCTGGACACGCCCCTGCTCTGGACCTTGCACGGGGGCTTCGCCGCCGTGGCGCTGGCGCTGGTGTGGCGAGGGGGCGCGCTGCTCACCGGCGCCACCCTGAGCCCCTCCACCCACCTGCTGACGGTCGGCGGGCTGTGCGCCCTCGCCCTGTGCATGATGAGCCGGGTCTCCATGGGCCACACCGGCCGTCGGCTCACCCCGCCGCTGCTGCTCGACATCGCCCTGGTGCTGGTGCCGATCGCGGCGGCGATGCGGGTGGCGGGGTCCCTGGTCCGGGGCGAGGCCTCCCTGGCGCTGCTTCGTGGAGGGGGCCTGCTGCTCGTGTTGGCCGTGGCCCTCTTCGCGCTCGTCACCGCCCCCTGGCTGCTGGCGCGCCGCGTGGACGGCAAGCCCGGCTGAGCCCAACAGGGTAGGGCGTCGCATGCGTCGCGGCGCCCTGTTGATGGCGGTCTCCCTGGTCCTGCTGGTCGCGGGCGTGGTGCCCCTGGTGGCGAGCCTGGCCGGCTGGGGGGAGGCCGACGACGCCATGACCGACCTGGAGGCCCTGGCCCAGAGGTCGATCCAGGGCGGCCAGGTCGCCGAGCAGGAGGCCCTGCCCCCGGACATCCTGCGGGCCCGGGCCCGGGGTGCCGGCGACGACTGCGGTCGCTCGGTGCCCGCCTGGTGGGACCTGGTGGACCAGCTGGGCGACGACGCCGAGGCCTACAAGGCCATCGCGCTGTGCGGTCGGGCGGACCGCATCCAGGGGGTGCTGACGGACACCGCCCGGATCTTCGAGCAGTCCCGGGTGCTGGGGGTGGTCACGGCGGTCCTGGACGACATGCAGGTGAAGGACCTGCTGCCGATCCTCCGGGATGTCGAGACCCGGGAGGACAAGGGCGCCGCGGAGTGGCACACCATCGCCGTGCTCCGCCGCCAGGTGGGCGACGTCTCCGGTGCGGTGCAGGCCTTCCAGCACGCGCTGGTGCTGGCCCCCGACGACAGCGCCCTCACCCTGGCCCTGGGCCACGCCCTGCTGGGCCAGGGCGAGGTGGGCCAGGCCCGGGACGCCTTCCGGCAGGGGCTTCGCAAGGGCGACCTGGAGCTCAGCCTGGCGCGGGTCTACGCCGGCGCCGTGGCCTGGCCCTCGGCCTTCCTGGGCCTGGTCTTCGGGCTGTTGGGGCTGTCGGTGGGCCTCACCTGGCGCCAGGCGGAGCGGCTCGGTGGTGACACGGCGACGGACGAGGGGGCCTGGTCCTGGCGAGGCGGCGCCATGCTCGCCGCCGTGGTCGGGACCGGGGCCCTGGGCATCGCCTTCCAGTCCTCGGCCTCACGCCTGGCCTTCGGGCTGCTGAGTGTGGTGGCCTGGGGCTCCGCCCTGTGGCTCTGCTTCGTGCCGCTCCGGGGGCCTCTGGCGGCGGGGCTGCGGGGGTTCTGGGAGCGGGTGCGCCTGCTGGCCGCCGGCCGCATCGACCGCGAGCTGTCCCGGCTGTCGGCCCGCCAGCAGCTGGCCCTGCTGCTGGGCACGGTCGCCAGCATCTTCTTCGTGATCCCGTTGGTGAGGACCTACGACCTGCGGCTCGGGCTGATGTTCCTGGCCGTGACCCTGTTGTTCTCCACCCTGGGCAGCCTGCTGCGGGGCCGGCTGGACCAGGCCGGCAGCCTGCGCTCCACCCTGCGCTGGCTGGCTACGGCGGGCACGCTGCCCTTCCTCCTCTTCTTCGTCTACGTCGAGCAGGACGTGCTGCTCGAGCCCCTGCGGCACGGCCACATGGTCAGCCGCGGCGCGCTGAACCGGCTCTTCGGCTACCTGTTGGTCTGGGGGGTCGGGCTGTGGTTCGCCCTGCTGCTGTCCCGGATCCTGAGCCGGTCCATCCTGGAGCCCATCGACCAGGTGGTCGGCACGCTCCAGCGGGTCCGTGCCGGGGACTTCGGGGCCCGGACCCACGTGGAGCGGCGGGACGAGATCGGCCAGCTGGGCGGCGCGGTGGACGAGATGGCCGGCGCCCTGCGGGACCGGGAGGAGCTCCGCGACACCTTCCGCCGCTACGTCGACCCCCAGGTCGCCGAGCGCCTGATGGCCAACGACGAGTCGGTGATGTCCGGCCGCGAGGCCCACGCCACCGTCCTGTTCAGCGACGTGCGGGGCTTCACCGCCATGTCCGAGCGGCTCTCGCCGAGCCAGGTCGTGCAGGTGCTCAACGCCTACTTCGGCCTGATGGACCCCATCGTGCGCCGCTGGGGCGGGGTCGTGGACAAGTTCATCGGCGACGGCATGATGGCGGTCTGGGACGTGCCCGAGCCGCACACCACCGGCCCCCACGCCGGGGTGTCCGGGGAGATCCTGGCGGTCGAGGCGGGACTCGACATGCTCGAGGCGCTGGCGCCCTTCAACCGGGACCTGGTCGAGCGGGGGCTGCCGGAGCTGGAGATCGGCATCGGCGTGCACGCTGGGGAGCTGGTGGCCGGTCCCGTCGGCAGCCCGGAGCGGCTGGAGTACACCGTCATCGGGGACACCGTGAACACCTCGGCACGGCTCGAGGGCCAGGCCCGGGGCGGGGCGTCCCTGCTGGTCACGGAGACCATCATCGACGCTGTGGAGGGCCGGGTCCGCAGCCTGGAGCTGGCCCCGATGACCCTCAAGGGCAAGGCCCTCCCAGTGCGGGTCTTCCAGGTGGAGGGCCGGCGCTGAGGCGGTGGGTCGGGGCAACACAACAGCAACAGGAGCAAAGACAACCAACAGGGGTCAGGCACCCCCACTTACCAGTCTTCGTGCGAGCTAGAATTGCCTCGGGATCCGCACACCGTGGTCATCGACTCGGGGGTCAGGGGCCCACACTTGGGGTCGCAGTACCGCACGGAGGACTCGCTTCCTCATTGTGCGTGCACACCCGAGAGCCGAGCAGAGGCCGGCAATGACCCAAGTGTGGAGCCCTGACCCCTTGTGGATCGCGCCAAGAAGTGGATCCCCGCGGGAGGCCCAAGTGGTAAGTGGGGGTTCCTGACCCCTGTTCCTCTGTTCTTGACCCCTGTTCAGGTTCCAGGCCCGGGCAGCCCCGGGTCGAACGTTCGCCTGGTCCGGCAGCCCCCGGGTGAACATTCACATTGGGGCCCGCTCGACCCCGAATTCGGGTCCGCGGGGCCCGGAGGGCCTCCTGAGGGTCAATCCCGGTGCCAAGACGAACGTTGACCCCAGGGCTGCCGGACCAGGCGAACGTTCGACCCGGGGCTGCCGGTCAGTGGGACG
>CAYFPX010000019.1:35216-56828 GCA_964344945.1 uncultured Enterobacterales bacterium | reverse complement strand
CCAGCGCACCCACTGCGGACGAAGGTCCGTACTCCGGACGTTCGTCGCCTCAGACGGCGTCTGGACGGACAAAGGTCCGAAGTACGGACGTTCGTCCGCCGGGGGGAGGAGCAAGGCCCCTCAGCGCAGCCCCGCCGCCAGCCGATTCAGGGCGACGCGATCCACGCGGTAGAGCGTCATCGTCGCCTCCCGCGCCTTGTAGACCCCGATGCGCTCGAAGTTCTCCGCCACCAGGGCGTCCAGATCCGGCATCGGCTGGTCGCCGATCCCGGCGGTCTCGGACTGGGTCACCAGGTAGGGCAGCGGCCCCTCGCCAGGACAGCTCTGCAGCACCCGGGCGATGCACTGCTTCAGCTCCTGGCCCCCACCCCGCGCACAGGGCGTGCCGGGGCAGCTCTCCCGCCGGGACAGGAAGGGCACGGCCTGGGTCGGCGTGACCACCGACCCGCCAGGGCCGAACTCGTCGAGCACAGCCTGGCCCGCCCGGCGCTCCATCAAGCCCTTCTCCACCGGCGGCGAGAGGGTCCACAGTGCCGTGAAGGGCCCCTGGTAGAGCGCGGCGAGGCCCGCCACGAGCCCGAAGGCGAGCACCCCCGGGGGCCAGCGCCCGACACGGCCCCGCAGCCAGCGCTCCCCCCAGCCCGCCGGGGTCGCCACCCCCCGCACGACCGCCAGCACCAGGAAGGGCCTGGAGAACAGCGCGTAGCGATCCGGGGCCCGCGCGGCCTCCAGAGCCACCAGCGGCCCCATGAAGCCGATGAGCAGGGCCGCCGAGCGCCAGTCCCAGCCCCAACGCCAGCCCACGTCCCTGCGAAGCCCCGGCGCCAGCACCCCCAGGTAGAACAGTCCGACCAGAGCTCCCCAGGGCACCGCCGACAGGTTCAGCCAGCGCAGCCCGCGCTGGACCGCCAGCGCCGGCGCGTTGTGGGCCCTGGACCAGACCAGGGCCGCAGCCTCCTGGAAGCTCAGTGGACCGCCCGAGGTCCGACCGTCGGAGCCCGCCACCCCCTCGGCGTAGACGCTCGCCACCGACGCCACTGTCATGCCCTCGTAGGGCGCCGTCAGCAGCTGCCAGGTCAGGGTGCAGGCCCCCGCGACCACGACCGGACCCAGCCAGCGCACCTTCCACGGCCGCGGGTTCAGCAACACCAGGACCGCCGGAAGCACCGGGAACAGCAACCCCAGGTAGTGGCTGCCCGCCGCCACCCCGGCCGCGGCCCCGGCGACCACCGCCCAGATCCAGCCCCGGGTCATCGCCAGCCAGGTCGACAGCCCCAGCACCACCACCGAGAGCTGCAGGGTCGGGTCGACCCCGTAGTGGAGCTTGTTGTTCACCAGCTCCGGACTCCAGGCGATCAGCAGCGCCGCCCCCAGCCCGACCGCCCGCGTGCTCGTCGCTCGCCCCAGCACATAGGTCACCAGCGGCACCAGCGCCGAGAGCAGGTGGTTCACCAGGTGGCCGCCGAAGACCACGTCACCGGTCCACTTCCCACCCAGGGCCGCCAGGTAGGTGTACATGGGCATGCGGTGGACATCGAGGGGCTCGCCCTCGAGCCAGGCGCGGGCGTTCGCGGCCCAGTTCCCGGCGTCGGGACCGGCCAGCAGGATGTCGTGCAGGGACCCGACCTCCCAGTACCAGGCCGGGAGGTCGCCGTAGCCGAGCACCTCGGCGTCGGGCGCACCGGTGTGCTGGGCCGACCAGCGGATCGCAAGCAGGCTGGCGACGACCGCCAGGTCCAGGGCCCAGCTGCCCCCACGCACCCACCGGGAGGACTCAGTCGCCATCGATGCGCCAGACACCGAAGCGCCCCTCCTCGTAGACCAGCACGCCGTCACGGAGCAGGGCCTGCTCGAGCACGTCGGCGGGTGCGGCGAAGGCCTCCCGGAACTGCGCCTCCTCCAGGAAGGGGTAGGACTTCTCCAGGAAGCGCACCCGCTGGGCCAACACGTGGGTCACGCCGAGGTCCCGCAGGTGGTCCAGCGCGTCGACCCCGTGGCGCAGGAAGAGGTAGCGGCTGGGGATGTGGTCCTCCACGGAGCCGACCAGGGTGGGACGCTCCACGTAGAAGGTGGGCCAGGCAAAGAGCAGGGCGACGGTGTCGCCCTCCGGCACGTGGGCGTTCACCCAGGCCACTGCGTCGTAGCCGTGGACGTGCCGGGCGAGGAGCTCGCCTCGGGGCTGCGCCCCCACCGCCGCAGGCGCCCGGTCCACCACGTCCACCAACCAGGGTCCCAGGTTCGCCGGCAGGCCCAGCCACCAGACCATCCAGGCACCGCTGCGGCCCAGGCGGCCCAGCGAGGCGTACCCGTCGGCCGCGGCGATCACGAGCAGCGGCGCCGCCGGCAGCAGGTAGCGCAGCCAGTGCGGCCCCGCGCCCCAGGCCAGGAAGGCGACGGCGGCCGCCAGCAGCACCGGATCCCGGCGGCGGGCCAACACCAGCAGGGCCACCGGCGCCAGGGCCAGCACCGCCGGCGTGACCCGGCCCAGGAAGGCGAAGCTGTCCGTGCGGGCGCTCACGGTCGCGTGCCAGGGCAGCAGCAGCAGGTCCAGGGGCTCGCGCCCGACCCCGTACTTCTCCGACATCATGAAGGTCAGAGGCACGTCGTCGGGCCAGCCGGCGTAGGGGAACAGCGGGTGCAGGCCCTCGAGGCCGTTGCGCAGCCACCAGGGGGCGACCCAGGCCAGGGCGGCGGCGGTGAGCACCGCCATCGTGCCGACCCGCCTCCACCCCAGCCGCCCCCAGGCCACCAGGTACAGACCCACCACCGCGCCGGCCGCCGTGTACTTGCAGGCCAGGGCCATGCCACAGAAGACCGCCACCCGCCAGTGGGCGTCGTCCTCCTCGCCGACGGCCAGCGCGGCCTGGAGTGCCAGGAGCACGAAGAGCGCGGCCGGCAGGTTGTTGTAGGCCAGCCCGAGCTCGCGCACGAAGGTGTAGCTGCCCAGCAGGAGCGCCACCGCCAGAGCACCGGCCTCGGGACTCGCCCGCCGGCCCACCACGTGCGCCACCTGGAGCCCCAGCGCCAGGGCCCACAGCAGGTGCAGCAGCTTCGGCGCTGCCTCGCCGCCCGTCAGCCAGGCCGCGGCCCAGACCAGGTGCACAGGCAGGGGGCGGGAGCCGTCCGGCTGGAGGAAGCCGCCGACCAGCCCCCCTTGCTCCCACATCAGCCGAGGCAGCGCGAGGTGTTGGTAGACCTCGTCCGTGTCCACCGGCGGCGCCAGGGCATCCAACAGCCCCGGCACGGCCCAAGCGACGAGCAGGACCGCCGTGATCGTGGACACCTGCGGCCATGTCAAGCGCGGTCGCTTCATCCACCCGAGCACGCCCACCAGCCACAGCAGCCCCAGGGTGAAGGGGGCCAGGAGTCCGAGTCCGACCAGGGGCAGCAGCGCCAGGCCGAAGACGCCGAGGCCACAGGCAAAGGCCGCAACCGCCTCCACCTGGCGCCCGGACCGGCCGAGCAGCGCCCCGCCCAGCCCGGTGGCAGCGGCGGCCCACAGCAGTGCCCCGCACAGTCCCCGGACCGCCCGGACCGCAGCCTCGCTGGTCCAGGGCTGACCCTCCTGCAGCACCGCGGCCGCCAGGCCCACGGCGATCACCACCAGCCCCAGCAGCGCCCGGCTCATGCGACCATGCTCCCCCGCCGCCGCGGCGTCGTCCAGCCGCCCGCTCAGGGTGCCACTTCCCCGCCCTCCGGCCACTCCAGCAGCAGGGCGCGGCCCCGGTCGACCACCAGCAGCTGGCGCCCCTGCCGATCCGGCGCCCGCTGGTGTCCCTGGCCACCCCAGTACACGCCGTCGCTGCACGCCACGTCCACATCGACCCCGTTCCAGGCCTCGAGGCACAGCACGCCGTCGTCCAGCGCCAGGCGGCGGCTGGTGTGCGCGTCCACCGCCCAGCTCGACCGCTCGCCACTGACCGCGTCCCAGGTGTGCGCACCGCGGTCGTCGATCCACGCGACCGTGCGGCCCTCCACCGCCACGTGGCGCTCGTGCCCGGGCCCGGCGGCGACCGCCACCGGCTCACCGTCCACCAGGGCCCAGATGTCCTCGCTGTCCCCGCGACGGTCGACCCAGGCGACCAGGTCTCCGTCGATCGCCGGCGGGTACCAGGGCGCGGGCACCGCGTCGTGGGTGCGGCGGACCCGCTCGTCGAGCTCGAAGAGCTGGACGCCCTCCGCCACCGGCAGCGCGACCCGCTCGCCGTCGGTCGCCGGCGGCGCCACCCCCTGCCGCGGCACGAGGGTCACCTCGACGGGGTCCCCGCCCGGCAGGCGCCACAGGCCGTGGTCTCGGGTCGGCGCGTACAGCACGCCGGGGGCGACCGCCGGAGACACCGCGGCGCCTTCGAGCGCGACGGTCCGCCGGCTCTCCAGGTGCAGCGCCCGGTCCACCCGCCCCGAGGGCCCACAGCCGACCGCCCACTCGCCGGCCAGGCGGGGGTAGCGGGCGTCCTGGCAGGGGCCGTCCAGCCAGGGCAGCGGCAGGACCTGGACGTCGGGGGGGCCGGCGAGCGCCAGGCTGCCGGCCACCAGCCACAGGCTCAGCTCAGGACCCGGTGCCCGTGGTCCCGGAAGACTCGACGCCGCAGCACTGGGCCCGGATGGTGGTCGAGGCCTTGGTCACGCCGCCGGTGCAGTCGGTGACGGTCAGGCGGAACTCGTACTCCAGGGTGTCGCACACCGCGGGCTCGGTGGGGATGACGTCCTCGAGCTTCACGTTGGTGACGAGGCTGTTCTCGTCGGAGATGGTGGCCTCGCCCTCGGTGAGCTCCCACAGCACGGTGTAGGGGTCGCCGTCGGCGTCGGTGATGGTGACGTTGGGGCCCAGCTCGACGGTCTGGTCGCCGCACTCCTCGCAGTCGTAGACGTAGCCGTCTTCTTCGCACTGCGCCTCGCCCGCGTCGACGGTGTCCATGGTGTCGATCACCACGGCGGGGTCGGTGTTGTAGCTGCGCTCGTTGACGGTCAGCAGCACCGGGTCCGGGTTGGACCAGTTGGTCCCATCGAAGACGCTCAGGGACAGCTGGTAGTCACCCGCGACGTCGGCCCAGAAGGTGGGCTCGGCGGCGGTGCGGTCCGAGAAGCTGTCGTTGTTCGTGACGCTGCCCTCGGGCACGTTCTGGACCTCCCAGAAGTACTGGAGGTCATCGCCGTCCGGGTCGGCCGAGGCCGTGCCGTCCAGCGGGATGTTGGTGCAGTCCTCGGCCTCGGAGTCCTCGCCGGCGTTGGCGGTGGGGCTGTTGTCGTCGCCCGTGACCGTGACGACCACCGCGTCCGGGGCCGACTCGCTCAGGCCGTTGGAGACGACGAGGTTGGCCACGTAGACCCCGCGCAGATCCGCGACGAACCAGCCGTTGGCTGTCTCGCTGTCACTCATGGTGGCGGCGGAGCCGTTGGGGGCCTCGACCATCTGCCACTCGTAGGTGATGGGCTTGCCATGGGGGTCGTAGGACCGGGAGCCGTCGAGGGCGACGGTGTCGCCGACACTCGCGGCCATGTCGTCGCCTGCGACCGCGACGGGCTGGCCCTCGGGGGCCTCGGCCGTGACGATGGCGAAGTCGGGGGCTGACTCGGCCTTGCCGTCGTTGACGATCAGGCCGATGACGTAGGTCCCCTGCACGTCTGGGGTGAAGCTGGTCTGGCCGGCGTCGGAGCTGTCGTTCCGGGTGAAGCCGGTGGTGCGCTCGGTCGCGGTCTCGCCCAGGCTCGAGCCCTCGGGCACGTGGTCGAAGTACCAGTGGAAGGCGATGGTGTCCGCGTCTGGGTCGTAGGAGGCCCGGCCGTCGAGGTTCACCGCGGCGTCGGCGGGACCGGACTGGTCGGCACCGGCGTCGGCGACGGGAGCGTTGTTGACCGGCAGGAGGCCGGTGTCGTCGCCGCCGGAGCAGGCGACGAGGGCAGCGGCGCTCAGCACGATGAGGGAGGTGCGCATGGTCTCGCTCCCGGGCCTAGTTGGAGCCGGTGCAGGTGAAGGTCAGGGTGACCGTGTCGTAGTCCGACTTGTCGCAGTCGGACACGTCGAGGTTGATGTCCCAGGAGTTGGTGGTGTCGCCGAAGTCGGCTTCGATCTCCGGGGTCCAAGCCACGGTGCGGGCCGAGTACGGCGCCTCGAGGGACAGCTCGCCGGTCTCTTCGCTCCAGTTGAAGCGGACGTCGTCGCCGTCCGGGTCGTAGGAGCCGGAGCCGTCCAGGTCGAAGTCCTGGGGTTCGCAGGAGTCGCAGGTCCAGACGTAGTCGCTGGAGCTGCAGGTCACGCTCATCGAGGCCGACTCGTCTTCGCCCGCGTTGGCCACCGGGCGCTTGTTCTTGTCGAGTCCCACCATCTCCCAGGTGACCAGGTCCGGGGCGGACCAGAACTCGCCGTCGAAGACCTGGAGCTGGAAGGTGTAGTCACCGGCCTCGTCCCAGGTGAAGGTGGGGTTGGCGATGGTGGTGTCGTCGAAGTTGCTGTCGCCGGCCAGGGAGTTCTTGGGCGCGGCGAGCAGGGACCACTCGTAGGTGAGTTCGTCGCCGTCGGGGTCGTAGGAGCCGAAGCCGTCGAGCTGGGCGGTGTTGCCCTCGCAGGGAGGCACGGTCAAGGCGTCGCCGGCATCGGCGATGGGCACCCGGTTGCCGGTGAGGGCGGTGATGCTCACGTAGTCGGGCTCGGACCACTGGACGCCGTCGCTCACCACCAGGCTGACCAGGTAGAGGCCCTCGCAGTCCGGGATGACGGTCGGGGTGGCGCTGCCCTGGTTGTAGAGACTGTCCGAGGTCAGGGCCGAGCAGCCGGGCACCTCGGTCAGAGCCCAGCTGTACTCGAGCTCGGCGCCTTCCGGGTCGTTGGAGGCCGAGCCGTCGAGCTCGGCGCGCTCCTCGACCTGGACCTCGAGGTCCTCGCCCGCGTACGCGGTCGGCGCGGCGTCGCCGTGGCTCACCGTCGCGACCAGGATGTCGGTCTCGGAGCAGCTGAGCTCGTCGCAGGCCTGGACGCTCACCACGTAGGTGCCGGTGGCGTCGGGCAGGAACTGGGTCTCCATGGCCGTGGCGGAGTCGTTGTCCGACAGGGCGGTCTCGTCGACCAGGGAGCCCGGCGGGATGGCGTCGAAGCGCCACTGGAAGGCCAGGGTCAGGTCGTCGCGGCAGCCGCTCGGGTAGCCGGCTTCGAGCACCGACAGGGTCACCGGGTTGCCCAGCGTGATGGAGACGTCGTCACCCGCGGAGAGCACCGGCGAGCAGTAGGGCGTGCCGGTGTCGTCGAGGTCGTTGCGGGTCGGACAGGCCGTGAGGACCGTGACCGCCGCGACCGCCAGGCCGAGCGTCCGCGTCAGGGAGCTGTGGGACATGAGGGCTCCGTTACGGAGAGGAAGGTCAGCCCCAGGTACGCGCGGAGCACGCGAGGTGTGAACGGGCTGCGGTAATCTACTGTGTCCAGGGAGTACCCGTCAACGCGCCCAGAGCCGCTGTGAATCGAGTGATCAGGCCATCCTGCTCAGGTTCGGCCGGGGTCCTGCTGTTCTCGATCGGCATCGGGTGGTCTCAGGGGCGGGCAGAAGCGGCAGTCTGGCCCGATTCCCCCCTCCCCGCAACCGCGGAATCCGCAGTGGGAATCGGCGCGGGACAGGCCTTCGGCGTCATCCCCCCCTTCTACGACGAGGAGCGGGACGTGGGTCACCTCCAGGCGGTCGGCCGCTGGGCCCCCGCCGAGGGAGTGGTGCTCCAGGCTCGCTACGAGGCGCTGCGAGCGGTGTTCCCGGACGGCACGATCGTCACGGGCTCGGGGGATCTCCGCCTGGGAACGGCCGTCCGCGCCTGGTCCGGCACCACCGCGGCCCCCCAGGTCTGGGTCTGGTGGGAGGCCAAGCTGCCCAACGCCAGCGACTTCGAAGGCGACGATCCCCGCCAGAACGTCTACGGCCTGGGCTCCGACGAGACCGACATCATCGTGGGCGCCGGGCTGCGGTGGGCCCTGGCACCGGTGACCGTCGATGCCGTCGCGGGCCTGGCGATCCTCGGAGATCCCTGGTCCTTCGCCAACCAGGACGACGCGGCGGTCGGCTGGGTGAGCGGCGTCGCACCCGTGGGGCCGGTCGAGGTCTTCGCCCGGGTCGGAGGCCGACTGCCGTCGCCCAAGAACGACCCGGACCTCTCCGGGCAGCTCGGCGCCGAGTGGGCGCCGGCCCAGCAGGTGCCCGGACTGCGGGTCGGAGCCCAGCTGACCGTCGGCTTCACCCACGCGGCGCCGGACGTGGCGGGGGGGGTCTGGGTCGGTCATGCCTGGGGCCGAGGCACCGAGGACACCCCAGCCCCTTGAACCGCGGGGATCGGCGGTTACCTGCTGCCGCGACGCCACCAGGAGCGCCCCGTGGGCATGTTCGACTTCATCACGCTGCAATTCGGCTCCAAGGAGAAGCAGCTGGTCCTCCACGCCAAGCGGATCAAGACCAAGGACGCCCAGGGCGAGGACCGGCAGGCGTCGGCGATCTGGCTCGCCCAGCACGGCTCCCCGGAGGCCATCGTGGGCCTGCTCGGCCGGTTCGAGATGACCTACGAGCACCACATGAAGGACGCCGCCGAGAAAGAAGAGGTCGCGGAGCTGATCCTCCACCTCGGCCAGGACGCCGTGCGGCCCCTGGAGAGCCACCTGCCCCGGTGCAAGAACTTCGCCCGCCCCCTCAACCTCTACGAGCAGCTGACCAGCAAGGACACCGCCATGGGCGTGGTCATCGCCCTGCTGGAGAAGGAGGCCGGCTCGGAGCTGCGGCCGGAGAAGAAGCGCCACCTGCTGATCAAGCTCGCGGAGTACACCCACGAGGCGGCGGTAGAGGCTGCCCTGCCCTTGCTGACGGACTTCGACGAGGGCGTGCGCTACGCCGCGGCCGAGGTGCTCATCAACAACACCGAGACCGAGGCGATCAAGGCGGCGCTGCTGACCGCCCTGACCCACCCGGAGGAGGACTCCACCCGCTTCCGGGGCCGCCTGGCCGAGGTGGCGGCCGGCCGCCGGTGGTCCCTGGGAGACCACGCCGCGGCCCTGGCCGACACCGCCCCCGCCGGCTTCGCCGTCAGGGGCGACCGGCTGGCGAGCGCCTGATCTCCGTCACCTTCGCGGGTAGACTGGCCTCGTGAAGACCGTCCTGCTGCGTCCGCCACGGCGGGACTCGCGGGACCGGGGGCTGCCGATCCCGCCCCTGGGCCTGGCCTACCTCGCCGCGACCCTACGGGCCCAGGGTCGGCGAGTCGAGCTCATCGACGCCTATGCGCTCAACTGGTCCTGGGCGCGGACCCGCAAGGAGCTCGCACGGCGCCGGCCCGACGTGCTCGGCCTGGGCTGCATGACCCCGGTGGCAGACGTCGCCTACCGAGCCGCCGAGGAGCTCGGAGGCTCCGCGAAGCACGTGGTCCTGGGCGGGCCCCACGCCACCGCCCTCCGGGGGCAGGTGCTCGCGGAGTGCCGCGCCGTGGACCACGCTGTCGTGGGCGAAGGGGAGGAGGTGATCGGGCCCTACCTGGACTGGCTGGCCCGCCGCCAGCAGGGCCGGCCCCCGGCGGGAGTCCTGTCCCGGACCCACCCCTTCGTCGCACACCACGTGCGCCGGGACCTGGTGGACATCGAGTGGCCCGCCCGGGACCTGCTCCCCCAGGGCGCCTACCGCTACCTGCTGGCGACCCGCCCGGGCTTCGCCACCATGATCACGAGCCGGGGCTGTCCCTTCCGCTGCTCCTTCTGCGACAAGAGCGTCAGCGGGAGTCGCTGGCGGGCCCGCCCGGCCGAGGACGTGGTCGCCGAGATGGCCCACCTGGTGGACCACCACGGGGTCGGCTTCATCAACTTCTACGACGACAACTTCACCCTCTCCCGACGCCGGGTCGCGGAGATCTGCGAGCAGCTGCTCCAGAGCGGGGTCGACGTGGCGTGGAAGTGCGAGGGGCGGGTCGACGGGGTCGACTCGGAGCTGCTCCAGCTGATGCGCCGGGCCGGCTGCCGGACCATCGCCTACGGCGTCGAGAGCGGCCACGCCGACACGCTGAGGAGACTGCGCAAGGACGTCGACCTGGACCGGGTCGTCGAGACCTTCGCCGCGACCCGCGAGGCCGGCATCCGCAGCCTGGCCTACATCATCCTCGGCACCCCGGGCGAGCGGTCCGGCGACGTGGAGCAGACCCTGCGCTTCGTGCGGGAGATCCGCGCCGACTACGTGCAGTTCAGCTCCCTGACCGCCTTCCCGGGCACCGACCTGCACGCGGCCCACGCCGACCAGGTGCTCCTGTCGGCGGCGGGCAGCAACCCGGTGGACAGCGAGTACCACCGGGTGGTGCTGACCGACCTCTCCCCAGCCGAGCTGGCGCGGCTGCTGCGGCGGGCCTGGGTCGGCTTCTACCTGCGACCGCGGCCGATGGCGCGACTGGCTCGGGACGCCTGGCGGTCCGGGGCGCTGCAGGAGGGGGTGCGGCTGGGGGCTTCGCTGGCGCGGTGGAGCGTGCAGCGCTGAGCGCTCACCAGGTCAGGTTCAGGATCCTCTGCCGCGCATCCTCGGCGAAGCTGCTCGCCTCGTCGATGGTCAGGATCGCCTGGTACTGCTCCACCGCACGGTCCAGGTCCCCGAGCTTCTCCTCGTAGAGCCGCCCCAGGTAGTAGAAGGCGGTCAGGTTCTCCGGGCAGTACATCAGCGAGGTCCGGAACTCCCTCAGGGCCAGGTCGAGCTTGTCCTGGCGGGCGTAGAGCAGCGCCAGGTTGTTGTGGGCCTTGCAGTAGGTCGGGGAGCGCCGCAGGGCCTCCTTCCAGGCCTCCTCCCCCGCCTTGGTCTGACCGGTCTGGACGAGGGCGATGCCCAGGTTGGCCCAGGCGTCGAGCAGGGAGTCGTCCAGGTCCAGGGACTGGCGGTAGGCCGCGACCGCCTCGGGCTGGCGACCGGCCAGGCGGTAGGCGTCGCCCAGGCCATACCAGGCCTCGGCGCTGTCCGGGCTGCGGGCGGCGGCCTCGCCCCAGATGGCGACTTCGGTGGCCCAGGCCTGGTTGCGGGTCTGGGTGCCCAGGATGCAGGCGGCCACCAACACCGCGGCGGCCACGCTTCCCCCGGTGCGGCCGAGCCGCACCAGCACGGCGGCGGCGGCCCAGCAGAGTCCGAGCAGGGAGAGGTACGCCCGGTGCTCGGCCAGGGTCTCCTTCAGCGGGATCGCCGTCGCCGGTGCCAGCACGAGCAGGAACCAGACCCAGGCCAGCGCCAGCATCGGGGCCTGCTGGCGGCGGGCGAAGGCGTAGCCGGTCAGCGCCACCAACCCGACCGCCGCAGCGATCGCGCGGCCCGTGGCCCCGGTCTCCGGGAAGTCGTGGAAGAGGGTCTGCCCGATCGGCACGAAGGACAGCTGCACATAGCGCCAGAGCACCTCGGCCTGGGTCCAGGCGTGCACGTCCCAGGGCCGCTGGGGCGCGATGGGCGAGGTCAGGGCGCCGTACAGCCACCACCGCAGGCCGAAGAAGGCGACCAGCAGCACCAGGGCCGGGGCATAGCCCGACCAGCGGACGTCCCGCAGCCGGCCCCGGCGCACCACGAACCACTCCAGCAGCAGGAAGGCCACCGGGATCGTGGCCGCGACCTCCTTGGTGAAGGCGGCGAGGCCGAACACCCCCCAGGCCTGGATCAAGGCGTTGGTGTCGTGGTCCTCGAGCCCTGCGAGCCAGCGCTGGCAGGCCAGCAGGTAGAAGGTGCCGACCAGCTGCTCGCTGCGGCCGGTCACGTAGCTCACGGCCTCGGTGGACAGCGGGTGCAGGGCCCACAGGCCGGCGCTGATCAAGGCGAAGCGCAGGGGCTGGGAGAAGCCCAGCAGCCGGGCGATGCGCTCGCCGACCAGGAGCGCGAGCACCGCGTTGACGGCCTGGATCGAGACATCCACCAGGTGCCAGGTGAAGGGGTCGGGCCCCGCCAGCTCCCAGTTGGCCGACCAGGTCAGGACCACCAGGGGCCGAGACAGGTTGTAGGTGACCACCGACCGCCACTCGTCGAGGAAGCGGATGGTCCGGTTGCCGATGACCTCGACCTTGTCGTCGTAGGTGAACTCGCCGTGCAGGCCGTTGGCCCAGGCCACCAGGACCAGCACCACCAGCAGCGCTGAGGCGAGGACCCTGCGAACCCCGGGGTCATTCACGGCCGGACCTCCTCGTAGAGGCGCCTGTGCTGGGCAGCGACGACCTCGAACGACAGGCGCTCCTCCACGTAACGTCGCCCGCGGCTGACCATGGCGCCGGCGGCCCGGGGGTCGTCGAGCAGGGTGCGGATGCGCAACCGCAAGCCCTCGACGTCCGCGTGGCGCACGAGGAGCCCCGCCCCGGCCTCGCCGATGAGCTGTCCACAGCCGCAGTCGCCGCCGACGACCACGGGGGTGCCACACATCAGCCCCTCGAAGGGCACGAGCCCGAAGATCTCGTCGGTGGAGGCATAGACCAGCACGTCGGCGTCGACCAGCAGGCGCAGCCGCTCCCGTCCGGCCAGCAGGCCGGTGAAGAGCACCCCTTCGTCGGCCCGCGCACGGGCCCGGTCCATGCCCCCCATGTCGTTGCCGGCGATGACCAGGGTTGCGTCGGGGATGGCCCGGTCCCGGAAGGCCTCGACCAGGTGGTCCACGCCCTTGCGCGGGGAGACCTGGCCCAGGTAGGCCACCAGCTTGCGGCGCTTCGGGAGCTTCCAGCGGGCCTTGAAGGTGCCGGCTTCGGGCAGGTCGCCGAATTCGTCGAGCATCAGCCCGTTGGGGATGTGCACGATGCGCTCCTGGGAGATGCCTGCGGTCCGGAAGTGGCCGATCTCGGGCTTGGAGACCGCGATCATCCGGGCCGCGTTCCCTGGGATGCGCCCGGCCACCAGGGCGTCCCAGGCCCACTTGGCGCCCACCTTGCGCTCGTGTCGCGGCAGGGTGCCGTTGGGAGTCATCACGTAGGGCACGCCCCAGGCCCGGGCCGCTCGCACCGCCACGTTGTTCAGCAGGTGACGGTGGCCGTGGAGGTGCACCACGTCGACCCCTTCGAGGCCCTGGAGCCAGGGCGGGCGAGGCAGGAAGAGCTGGTGCCCATAGGCCAGCTCGTTGGACAGGTTGGGGCTGGTCAGGACCCGCACGCCCTCGAGCTCCCGGGATCGGGGCTCGGCGGAGCGCTTGTGGGCGTCGAAGGCGTCGGTGGTCCAGACCGTGACCTGCACGCCCTGCCGCACCAGCTCCCGGGTCAGCCCCCAGGCGATGCGAGGGATGCCGCCGTACGCCCAGGTGGGCGGGAAGTACGGCGTGACGTGGAGGACGTGCAAAGGTCTCCCGGGTGTCGATTGACGCTCCAGACCGGTGTAAATACCCTACGCGACCGTCTCGAGGTGTCCCATGGCCAAGCGCCTGCCCCTTCGCGTCCTCGCGGCCTCCGTGGTCGCATCGGGCCTGATCAGCTGCGGCGCGTTCTGCACCCCGGACGAGCTGGACGACGACAAGATCGCCTGCAACCCGACCTGCCAGTCGGTCTGCAACAAGATCTACAACGAGCAGTACTGCGGCATCGTCCGGCCCGGCAAGGAGAGCGACGAGCTCATCTCCGACTGCATCGGCTACTGCGAAGAAGCCCTCACCGAGCCCGGCGAGCTGGGCACCTACGACCCCTACGAGCGGGTCAGCAGCTCCACCAGCATCGAGCTGGAGAACGAGGAGCAGGCCGCCTTGTGGATGGACTGCGTCGCCCAGCAGAGCTGCGAGCGCCTCGGCCAGGGCTACTGCGCCCCGATCTGGTGGCCGTGAAGCGCCTCCTCGCCGTCACCGTGGCGCTCGCCGTCACCTCGGTCGCCTGCAACAAGGTGAACCCCACCTGCCGCTCGGTGTGCCGCAAGCTCGCCCGCTGCGACGAGGTGCAGTCCGCCGACTACATCGCCACCGAGGAGTGCCGGGACCTCTGCGACGTGCAGGAGACCTACTACGACCGCCTCGAGGACGACGAGGACAGGGTCGAGGACTTCGAGGCCTGGAACACCTACAAGTGGTGCGTGGTCACCGAGACCTGCGAAGATGTCGCCGATGGCGTCTGCTACGACGAGGCCCTCTACGCCTTCTAGGTGCGTGAGCCTGCATGGCTGAGCGCAAGAAGCTCCTGTTCGTGCACACCGGTGGCACCCTGGGCATGCTGCCCTCCGGCGATCCGGGTCCCCTGGTCCCGAGCCACATCGCCGAGGACCTGCTGCCGTATGTGCGCGGGCTGGAGGAGCGGGTCGAGATCGACGCCGAGGTCTTGTGCAACCTGGACTCGACCGACCTGACCCCCACCCACTGGGAGCACATCGGTGCCTGCATCGCCGCCCGGCGGGACACCTACGACGGCTTCGTGATCCTGCACGGCACCGACACCATGGCCTACACGGCCTCGGCCCTGTCCTACATGCTCTGGGACCTGGACCGGCCCGTGGTCATGACCGGCAGCCAGCGGCCCATCGCCGAGATCCGCACCGACGCCCGCAGCAACATCATCCACAGCGCGATCTGCGCCACCCTGGACATCCCCGAGGTGGGGATCTACTTCGGCCAGGTGCTGCTCCGGGGCAACCGGGCCACCAAGCGGTCCATCCAGTCCTACGCGGCCTTCGACTCCCCGAACCTGACCCCGCTGGTGATCATGGGGGTCGACGTGCAGCACGGCACGCCGCCGCGCAGGCCCTCCGGGGACTTCCAATTCCAGCCGGGCTTCAACGACCGGGTGGCGGTGCTGTCCCTGTTCCCCGGGTGCCGCCCGAGCTGGCTCAAGGCGGCGGTCGGTGGGGGCGCCAAGGGTGTGGTGCTGCTTGGGTTCGGCTCGGGCAACGTCCCCCTGGTCGGCTGGCCCGAGGCCATCGCCGAGGCCACCCAGGCCGGGGTCGCGGTCATCCTGGGGACCCAGTGCCACAAGGGCCGCGTGACCCTGCGGGCCTACGACAACGGCGCCGCCGCCGAGGCCGCCGGAGCGCTCAGTGCCGGGCCCATGACCCGGGAGGCCACCGTCGTGAAGCTGATGTACCTGCTGGCCCGGACCCGGGACCGGCAGGAGCTGGGCGAGGCCTGGGGCATGGACCTGGCGGGGGAGCTCGTGGTCTGAGCCGGTGGGGGGAGCGGGGCCCGCAGCCAGCGCGGGCCCCGTCCCACCCGGACCTGGCTACCAGCGACCCACGAGGTACTCGTCCTCGGCCGCGCCGAGCCCGTACCCGGGGGATGTGATCGGGGCAGGGAGAGAGGGAGGGCCGAGGGCGTCCCCAGGACCTCCGTTCAGAGACCCAGAGCCTCCACCACGTGGTCGCCGAGAGCCTTGTAGTGCTCCGCCCCGCGGGACTCCCCGTCGAAGCCGAAGATGTCCCGACCGGCGTGCTGGGCCTTGCTCAGGGCGTTGTTGATGCCGATGCGCACCGGGATCACCGCTTCGCCGTAGACCCCTTCCACCTCGTTGAGGATGGCCTCGTTGAGGATGGTCGTGCGGCCGTCCACCCGGGTGAGCAGCACACCGAGCACGTCGATCTCCGGGTTGAGCCGGGACACGCCACGGATGGCGTCGACCAGGGCGTGCACGCCACCCAGAGCCAGCGGGCTCGGGTCGCAGGGGATCAAGACCTGGTCCGCCGCCACAAGCCCGTTCACGGTGAGGTTGCCCAGGTTGGGCGGACAGTCGATCACGATCACGTCGTAGAAGGTCCGCGTCACGCGCAGGGCGTCCTTGAGCAGCAGCTCCTTGCCGATGCGCGTGCTCAGCAGGCTCTCGGTGTGCACCAGCTGGGGATCGAGCGGGGTGACGTCCAGGCCCTTGACGGACGTGGTCGTGACGCAGTCCAGCACCTCGCCACCCTCGTGGCTCAGGACGTCGGAGAGGGCACCACCGCCGAGCTCGATCTGGTCGCTCAAGGCCGTGTTCACGTGGCCCTGGGGATCCAGATCGATGAGGAGCACGCGCTTGCCGTGGTGGCGCGCCAGGGCGGCCGCCAGGTTCACGCTCGTGGTGGTCTTGCCCACCCCTCCCTTCTGAGCGGCGACCGCGATCACCACGGCCTGACGGGGCCCGAGGGCCCGACGAGGGGTTTCCCCGCCATGGGGTCGCACGACACGTCGCAGCCCGGACTTCAGCAAGTTGCGCATGATTCTCCCTGACCGATTCCAACGGGTGACTTGACACGTCAAGTGTATCACGCGGGGTAGGCTGTCCGCAGCGGCCTTCCTCCGCTTCCTCCCCATGCCCCTGCACCTCAAGAGCCCGGTGTCCACCGACGACCTCCGGCGGCAGGCCTTCGAAGCCCTGCTGACCGGCGTGGCCGAGCGCGCCGGGCCCTTCCTCGCGGACCACGCCGCCCTCGGCGAGTCATTCTTCGGGGTGCGCCTGCGGGTGCTGGGCGAAGAGCTCTCCCTGAGCCACCGACCGGGGGCGGAGAGCCCCGTGGTCGCGGTGCACCGGAGCGCCGGCGGCACCCGCCGGTACTGCCTCGGCCCGGGCGCGTGGGGTGCCCTCGCTCGCCGGGTCGAGTCCACGGCAGACGTCCTGCACGGTCACGAGGTCGAGCTCGACCGCACCCTGGCCGCACGCCAGCCGCTGGCGGAGCGTGGCACCGTGGTGTTCCAGGACCGCTGGTGGGACCACTGGCAGGACCACGAGTGGGTGCACGGCGGCACCCTGGGGGCCTGGTACAAGACGGTCCTGCACCCGCTGATCGGGGAATTCGTGTGCCGCGAGCTGCTCCGGGCCCTGCCGGAGAAGCCCCGCATCCTCGATCTAGGCGGTGGCTCCGGCAGCCTGCTGATGCAGCTCGGCCAGTGGGCGCACCTGGTGGAGCGGAACACCCGCCAGGTCGCCATGGCCGACGCCCGGCCGGATCGGTGCTTCGAGATCCACCAGGGCGACGTGCGCCAGCTCCCGGACTTCGGCGCGGTGGCGGGGGGACCGGTGCACCTCGCGCTGGCGGTGGGCCTGCTCAACCTGCACGTGATGGCGCCCACCGAGGCCTGGCGGGTGGCCCATGGGCTGTTCGCCGACCTGGCGCCCGGGGGCTTGGTGCTCATCGCGGGGCACTCCGCCTGTCTGCTGAACCGCGAGGACCTGGAGCTGATCGGGTACGAGGTCCACAACTGCGCGGTGCCCGGGCGGCGGGCCGACGGTCGCAGGCTGCAGCTCTACCTGGCGCGTCGACCGCGCTGAGGCCTGGTGAGGGGTAGTTGGCCCGTGAGGGGCTGGAGGTAGCTCCGGGCCCGGTCTTCGATCTCCTCCACCACCGGGTCACCGCTGAAGAGTCCGCCGAGCACCGCCGCGCCGAAGGCACCGTTGCGGCGGATCTTCTCGATCCGGTCGGGCCGCACGCCACCGAGGGCGAAGACCGGGATCCGCAGACCGGCCGTGGCCGCCCGCAACCCGGAGGTGCCCAGGCAGGTCCGACGGTCTCGGGGCTTGCTGGTCGGCCGCCAGATCGGGGAGAGCAACACGTAGTCAGCGCCGGCCTGCTGGGCGGACAGGGCGTCGCCGGCGCTGTGGCAGGACACGCCGAGCCGGTGCGGGAACCCGCTCCGGAGGGCGCGCACGTCGGCGTCGCTGGGCAGGTGAAGGCCCCAGCCGGTCGTGGTGGCCAGGGCCAGGGCGCCTGGCAGGCGTGCGTGCAGGATCAGCTCGGGGAGGCGCACGCTCACGCGCATCGCGAGCTGGATGACCGACCGCTCGTCGAGGTGGGGCTCGCGCAGGACCAGCTGGCGACAGCCCGCCCGGTGCAGGCCCTCGCAGAGCCACTCCAGGTCCGAGGAGATCCGGTGGGTGCCGGGGCTGATGGGCAACAGGCGCTGCACCGGGGCAGCGTAGATCGGCCGGCTCCTCAGCCCCGCCCGATCAGGCCGGTCATCGGGCTCGAGGCCGAAGCGTAGAGCTTGCGCGGGATGCGGCCGGCTTCGTAGGCCAGGCGCCCTCCCTCGGTGCCCGCCTTCATCGCCGTGGCCATCTTGACCGGGTCGTCGGCGCCCGCGATGGCGGTGTTCATGAGCAGGGCGGTGACCCCGAGCTCCATCGCCAGGGCGGCGTCGCTCGCGGTGCCCACGCCGGCGTCGACGATGACCGGGACCCCGGCGTGCTCCAGGATGATCGCCAGGTTGTAGGGATTGCGCAGGCCCAGCCCCGAGCCGATCGGGGCGGCCAGGGGCATCACGGCAGCGCAGCCGATCTCCTCGAGCCGCTTGCAGACGATCGGGTCGTCCATGCAGTAGGGCAGGACCGTGAAGCCGTCCTGGACCAGCACACGGGCGGCCTCGAGGGTGCCTTCGGGGTCGGGGAACAGCGTCTTCTCGTCGCCGATGACCTCGAGCTTGATCAGGTCCGTGGCCAGCAGCTCCCGGGCCAACCGGGCGGTCACGACCGCTTCGTCCACGGTGTAGCAGCCGGCTGTGTTGGGCAGGATCGTGATGCGGTCCCGGTCGATGAAGTCGAGGATGTTCTCGCCCTTGGGCGCGTTGAGATCGACCCTGCGGATCGCCACCGTGATCATCTCGGTGCCCGAGGCCTCGTGGCAGGCCTGCATGGTCGGAAGGTCCGCGTACTTGCCGGTGCCGACGATCAAGCGGGAGGAGAACTGGTGCTCACCGACGGTCCACATGGGGCGCTCCTGGGAGGGGCCGGCCTCTAACCGGTGTGCCGGTGTGCGAGTTGACACGGCCCGGGCGACGGATATCGGTCGGGTCCCACCCCATCGATCCCGGAGCCGTTCCCGATGCTCAGCAAGCTCTTCGCCGCCCTCGACACCGTCTCTCCGGCACCCGTGGCCAGCGCCCACTGCGACGGTCCCTGCGGCGTCTACGATCCCGCCAGCGCCCGCATCGCAGCAGAAGCCGTGCTGTCGATGACCAAGAAGATCCAGGCCCTGCCCCTGCCGGATCCCGGAGACGCCGGAGCCGTGCAGGCGTACCACAACACCGTCGCCCGCTTCGTGAAGATCAAGGAGGAGCAGGCCCACCAGGCGAAGGAAGAGCTGCTCGTCCTCTGGACCGACTTCTTCAAGCCGCAGCACCTCGAGGCCGTGCCCGACCTGCACGACATCTTCTGGAAGGCCGCCAAGGAGGCCAGCTCCGCCAAGCAGGAGGTCTCGCTCCACCACGCCCAGGCGCTGCTCGACGCCTGCGAGCAGGTCCACCGGATCTTCTGGGGCATCAAGAACCGGGACATCGCCTGGTACACCGCGTCCTAGCAGGCTGACTGTCCATGACCACCCCGGCCGCGCCCGTGCCTCGCACGGGGGCGGCCGAGCTGCTCTGGTGGGGGCTGCGCCGCCGCCGCCGGTACCGGGTGCAGGGCCCGAGCATGGTGCCCACCCTGGCCGACGGGGACTTCGTGCTGGCCGATCCCGGCCGGTCGCCGGGGGTCGGTGACGTGGTGGTGGCCCGACACCCGAGGGAGCCCGAGCTGATCGTGGTGAAGCGGGTCGCGGAGCTGGCCCCCGAGGGACTCGTGCTCGTCGGCGATGCCCGCGAGGCCTCGACGGACAGCCGGCAGTGGGGTCCGGTGGCCCTGGAGGGGGTGCTGGGGGTGGTGACCAGTCGGGTGGGTTGAGGTCCTACCGTGGGGGGATCCAGACCTTCTCGCCGCCGCCGGTCGCGCCGCCGAGCACCACGATCTGGTCATCGAGCACGTACTCCTGCTTGGCGCCGCCGGTGCCATAGAGGCGTACCTCCAGGTGGGTCAGCTCCAGCGCCAGTCCCGCCCCGCCGTTGTCCCGGCGAATGTAGACGTACTCCAGTGAGTCGAGCGGCATGGCCGCAGCCGCGGGATCGCAGACCTGGCCCGCGTCGGTGCCCGGTGGGTGAATGGCGCTGACGTCGTCGAGGTAGGCCTCCCAGATCGTGCCGAGCACGAAGCGCCGGGAGCCCGCCTTCAGGCCCCCGGACTGGAGCAGGAACTCCCGCCCGCCGTGCTTGCCGAACACGCCGACGTACAGCGGGCCGTCGCGCTCATCGACGTCATCGACCAGGGTGAGCTCCACCAACAACCCCTGCAGGGACATGTCTGCCTCCGGTGAGTGGTGGACCCTACAGCAGGCGGGGGTCATCCGAGCCAGCGGTACCGGCGCCAGGTGCGCTGTCGTCTGAGGTCACCGTCGACGAGGCCCGGGAAGCGGTCGTCGCCGGCCGCTCGGGCAACCACGCCCAGGTCCGGTCCCGGGCGATCATCGATGAGCCGGATGGCGCGGCTCGTGAGCCCTGCATGGTCAGCAAGGCTGTCGCGTCAAGTCCCTTCGGGCTTCCGCCTGGAGCGCGGAGCACCCCCGGCCTACTCGGATCGGGGCCGGATTCCGCCTGGATCTGCCATCCAGGACAACGAAGCGGAATCTCAGCCAGACTCGGCGTTGCCCGGCGGAAGTTCGAGCCTACTTGGCGGCCACGCCCTGGGCACCCCCACCCAGCAGCCGCCGTCGCAGGTCCCCCAGGGCCTTCTTCGCGAAGCCGATCGAGGCGAATTCCTCGGCGTTGTAGAAGAGGAAGCTGAACAGGTTCGATGCCTGGATGTACTTGTAGACGTCGTTCACGCTCGACAGCGCGTCGAAGTGCCGCTGGATGGTGATGGGCCGGAAGTAGAACTCCCGGTAGAAGCTCCGGTGGGCTTCGATCAGGTCCTCGGGCTCCATGCCCCAGGGCACGAAGGTGGGCTCCCAGAAGGACTTCTCGTCGGTGGTCTTGTTGATCACGCGGCCCCACTTCTCGCCTTCGCGCTCCCAGGTCTCCATCTGAGGGGTCTTGGGCAACAGCGTGTTGATCTGCACGGTCACGTCGTGGAGCGGGATCGACTTGGCGAAGTCGATGGTCTCCCGGATGGTCTCCGGGGTGTCGGGCATGTGGCCCACCATGAAGAAGGCCTTGGGCCGGAGGCCGACCTCGTCCGCCCAGGTGATGGCGTGGCGGATCTTCTCCTTGGTGATGCCCTTGGAGATGAACTCCAACACCCGGTCGCTGCCGCTCTCGACCCCGAAGCGCGTGCGCCAGCAGCCCGCGTCGGCCATGGTCTGGAGCATCTCCTTGTCCACGACCTCGACCCGGCTCGAGCAGGTCCAGGAGATCTTCACGCCGCGGCGGATGATCTCGTTGCAGATGGCCATCACGCGCTTCTTGTTGGCGCAGAAGAGCGAGTCGACGAAGGCGATGTCCTTGGCGCCGAAGTCCCGGATCAGGTGCTCCATCTCGTCGACCACGAACTGGGGCGTCCGCGAGCGGTACCCGGAGCGGGACTTCTGGCAGAAGCCGCAGGCATGGGGACAGCCCCGGCTGGTGACCATCGAGAACTTGGGCAGCCCGTGCTGGTCGACCGGCACCGGCTTGTACAGGTTCGCCGGCAGCAGGTGCCGCGCCGGGAAGGGCAGCTGGTCCAGCTTGCGGAACTTGGACCGGGGCTTGGTGTGAACGACCTGCCCGTCGTCGCTCCGGTAGACGATGCCCTCGACGTCGGCCAGGGGCTTGCGGCCCGCGTAGTGGTCCACCAGGTCGAGCATGGTGAACTCGCCCTCGTGGATGACCCCCACGTCGAAGCAGGGATGCTGCATCGCCTCATCGGGCAGCAGCGTGACGTGGTAGCCGCCCAGCACCAGGGGGATGGCGGGCATCGCCCGCTTCAGCGCATCGCCGAATTCCTTGGCGCTCTCGAAC
>CAYFPX010000019.1:33006-35179 GCA_964344945.1 uncultured Enterobacterales bacterium | reverse complement strand
GCTGGCCCGCTCCTCCTCGAAGTCGGGCCAGTCGGGCTCGAAGTCCTCGCAGCGCCGGATGGTCGCCGGGATGTCCAGGCTCTCCGCGGGGGCGTCGATGCAGGCCACCGTGTGGCCGGCGCGCTCCAGGACCGCCGCGATGTAGAGCAGGCCCAGCGGCGCGGAGTTGTAGAAGAGGTAGCTGGTGACGGGATCGACGTGTCCGTCTCGCAGCACCGAGTCGATGGGGCTGTTGATCAGGATGATCCTCATGCCGCCATCGTACCCGGTGCCCGGCCGGTTCAGGCCTCGGCCTTGTGGAGGACCAGCTGGTTGAAGGGGATCTCCACGTTCGCGGCGTTCAAGGTGTCGTAGAACCGCTGCCGGACGTCGTCGAGCATGTCCAGGTAGTCCTTCTGCACACACCAGCAGTGGACCTGGAAGTCCACGCTGCTCGCGCCGAAGCCCGCGTGCCAGACCACCACGCCAGGCTCGGCGAGCACGTACTCCGACGACGCCGCTGCCTCGGCCAGGAGCTGGCGGACCTTGTCGAGGTCCTCCCCGTAGCCGACGCCGATCTCCACGGTGCCGCGGAGGTTGGCGCCGTCGGTGTGGTTGAGGATGGCCCCGCTCATGATCTCGCCGTTGGGCACGATGATCACGGTCCGGTCCGGCAGCCGGAGCTTGGTCACGAAGATGCCGATCTCCTCGACGTCGCCCAGGAAGCCGCCGGCCTGGATCCGATCACCGATGGTGAACGGACGGAAGAAGAGGATCATCACGCCGCTGGCGAAGTGGGCCAGGGTGCCCTGGAGCGCCAGGCCGACGGCGAGTCCAGCCGAGGCGAAGACGGCGACCACCGAAGTGGTCTTGATGCCGAAGGCCCCCAGAGTCGCGATGATCGTGGCGGCGATGACCGTGTACTTGACCATGCCGCCCAGGAAACCGTGCAGCGCCTTGTCGACGTTGCCGCGTTCCAGGCCGGCCACCACCCACTTCTCGGCCTTTCCGGCGAAGAAGAAGCCGACCACCAGAGTGGCCAGGGCCTTGAGGACGGGAATCGCGAAGGGCCAGGCAGCGGCGAGAGCTTCAGGCATCGGGGACTCCTAGAAGAACGTGGCGACGACGCCAGCGGTGAGGAACTGGTCGACCGGGTAGAAGCCCTCGACCGGCTGGTTGTCGTAGATGAGCTTGTGGGTGAGCTTCAGGCTGACCCGGCCGCTGACCTGGCTGGTCAGTGAGGTCTCGGTGAGCACCCGAAGGTCCTCGCGGTCCAGCAGGTTCTGATAGGCATCGAGCTTGAAGCTGAAGCCCAGGGTGTCCTTGAGCTGGGTGGTGAGCAGCACCCCCCCCGTCACCGAGAGCGGGAAGGCCCGGGACGGGTCCACGCCCTCGACGTAGAGCTCCTGGGCCGCGTCGAGACCGGCGTTCAGCGCCAGGCTCGTGGTCTCCGTCGTGACCACCGTGCGGGCGTAGCCGAGCTGCTCGTTGGTGCGGAGCGTGTAGCCAGCGAAGGGGTCGTGCAGGCCCACGGCGAGCACGTAGATCGAGCTCACGTCGTTGAGCAGGAAGTCGTACCGCAGCTCACCGGTGAGGTTCCGGGCGGTCTCGACGGACTCGGCTTCCCGCTCGGTCTCGTCGATGCGGCCGTTGCCGTCGACGTCGAGCTTGGAGCGGCCGCTGAGAGCCGCCATGCCGCCGGAGACCTTGTGCTGGCCGAGGGACCGATCCGCCTTCAGGGACCCCGAGAGGGTCTGGTACGAGGCGTTGCCCGTGGCCAGGGCGGCGCCCGCCTCGCCGACGACGCTGGTGACGGGGGCGGGCTCGGGCTCTGGAGCGGGCTCGGGCTCTGGCTCTGGCGCGGGCTCGGGCGCCGCCCCAGGCTCGGCCTCGGGCGCCGCCTCAGGCTCGGCCTCGGGCGCAGCCTCGGGCTCGGCCTCGGGCTCCGCCGCCCCCTCCCCGGGCTGCTCCGCGGTTTGTTCCTGCCCTTCCGCCTCGGCCGGTTCCTCGGTCCCCTCGGGGGCCGGTTCCGCAGGGGCCTCCGCCTCTTGGGCGAGCGCGACTGCCGTCAGGATCCAGATCATGTCCCACTCCCTGGCTCTTCGCGCCCGACCGGGAGAAACACACCGCCCGCCGCGAAGGAGGGAGACGCTACCAGACCCCGGTCGCCTTGCCCCTCTCCCCCCCCCCATTT
>CAYFPX010000019.1:32250-32996 GCA_964344945.1 uncultured Enterobacterales bacterium | reverse complement strand
ATTTAGACCCTGTCTAAACCCACCCCAGGAGCACTCCGAGCATGGCTGACCTCAAGGGCACCAAGACCCACGACAACCTCAAGGCCGCGTTCGCCGGCGAGTCCCAGGCCAACCGGCGCTACCTCTACTTCGCGAAGCTCGCGGACGTCGAGGGATACCCGGACATCGCGGGTCTGTTCCGCGACACCGCCGAGGGTGAGACCGGCCACGCCCACGGCCACCTGGACTACCTCAAGAAGGCCGGCGACCCCGCCACCGACATGCCCATCGGCGACACCGAGTCCAACCTCAAGGCCGCGGTGGCCGGCGAGACCTACGAGTACACCAACATGTACCCGGGCATGGCCAAGACCGCGCGCGACGAGGGCTTCGACGAGATCGCCGACTGGTTCGAGCTGCTCGCCAAGGCCGAGAAGAGCCACGCCGGTCGCTTCCAGCGCGCCCTGGAAGAGGTCGAGTAGCCACCCTTGGCAGACCGCAACCTGCCTACGCCTCGCGATCCCGAGTACTGGGACCGCGAGGCGTTGCTGTCTGAAGAGAAGCGGGTCTTCGAGATCTGCAACGGCTGCCGCCTGTGCTGGAACCTGTGCCCGAGCTTCCCGGCGCTGTTCAACGCGGTGGACGCCCTGGACGAGACCGGCGTGCCCGACGCCGAAGACGTGGGCCACTACGAAGACCACGGCGGCGGCCACATCGCCGAGGTCCAGGACGACGTCAAGGGCCAGGTGGACGCCCTGGAGCGCCTG
>CAYFPX010000019.1:27973-32240 GCA_964344945.1 uncultured Enterobacterales bacterium | reverse complement strand
GGCGCGCAGACGCGGCGGTGCGCCGACGACGGCTGGACGCCCTGGAGCGCCTGCCCCTGAGCGTGAACCAGGAGGTCGTCGAGCTCTGCTACCAGTGCAAGCTCTGCGACCCGATCTGCCCGTTCACGCCGCCCCACGAGCACGCGGTGGACTTCCCCCGCCTGATGCTCCGCCACAAGGCCGTCGACGCCCGGGAACACGGCGTCAAGCTCCAGGACCAGGTCCTGGGCGACCCGGATCGGGTCGGCAAGCTGGGCACGCTGGTGGCGCCCCTGTCGAACTGGGCCAACAAGAACCCGCTGAACCGCTTCTTGATGGAGAAGACCGCGGGCATCCACCGGGATCGCCAGCTGCCGCCCTTCGCCTCGGAGACCTTCCGCACCTGGTTCAAGAAGCGCCCGGCCCCGCCCCCGCCCGACCAGGCCGGCGACAAGAAGGTCGTGCTCTTCTACACCTGCTCCGTCCAGTGGAACGAACCCCAGGTCGGCCGCGCCGCGGTCCAGGTCCTGGAGCGCAACGGCTTCACCGTCTACGCCCCGGAATTCCGCTGCTGCGGCATGCCGGCACTGGACGGCGGCGACGTCCCCCGAGCCACCCGCTGGGCCGAGCAGAACCTCCAGGTCCTGGCGCCCTACCTCGACGCAGGCTGCCAGGTCGTCATCCCGGGCCCCACCTGCTCCTACATGATGAAGCACGAGTGGACGGAGTACACCGGCTCCGAGCTCGCGGAACGGGTCAGCGAGGCCTCCTTCGACCTGATGGAATTCCTGTGGAACCTGCGGCGGGCCAAGGAGCTCGACCAGGACTACCAGGACGGCCTGGGCAAGATCGCGTACCACGTGCCCTGCCACCTGAAGGTCCAGAAGATCGGCTTCCGCAGCCGCGACGTGCTCAAGAAGATCCCCGACACCCAGGTCCAGCTGGTCGACCGCTGCAGCTGCATGGACGGCACCTGGGGCATGAAGACCGAGTACTACGAGCTCTCCAAGAAGTGGGCCGGCAAGCTCCTCGACGAGCTGGTGGAGGACGATCCGGCGCACGTGAGCAGCGACTGCCTGATCGCCAAGCTCCAGATCGAGGAGAACACCGGCCGCAAGGTCGAACACCCGATCGTCCTGATGGCCAGGGCGTACGGGATCGAGGTCTGACGTGACACCCCTGTCCACCGCCGATCTGCTGCCTCTCAAGGAGTTCCTGGCCCAGCGCCCGGCCCTCCAGCGCGAGGCCCTGGCCGCCCGGCGGGTCCGCCGACTCGGCCTGGGACCGAACCTCACCTTCCTGTTCGAGAACCGTGTCACCGCGCGGTGGCAGATCCTCGAGATGTGCCGGGTCGAGAACATCACGAAGCCCGAGGCGGTCCAGCACGAGCTGGACACCTACAACGTGCTGATCCCCAAGGGCGCTGAGCTCTCGGCGACCCTGCTGGTCGAGTACCCGGACCCGGCGGAGCGGGACCGCATGCTGGCAAGGCTCGTGGGCCTCCAGGACAGCGTGTCCCTCACCCTCGAAGGCGCGGGCACGGTGCAGGGGGTCTTCGACCCCGACCAGTACGAGGAGGGTCGCATCTCCGCGGTCCAATTCGTGCGGTTCCCCCTTGGCGAGTACCAGGTGGCCGCCCTTGCGGACCTGCGTCGGTCCGCTCGAGTCCGGGCGGACCACCCTGCGTACCAGGCCGAAGTCGCGGTCGGTGGCGCCGTCCGAGGCGCACTGGTGGAGGACCTCCTGGCCGACTGAGGACCCCCTTGGGGGGGCTTTCCCTGTCTCACAGACTCGCGCCGATGTGCCGATACCCTCCCTGAAGGAGGGGCGAGTGCAGCTGCCCGCAGTCCAGCCCACCACGGCCGTGAGTCCCGTCACCCTGCGCTTCTCGGATCCCGAGGAGGAGCAGGCGTTCCGGACCGAGCGGCGCAAGCTGGCGATGCCCTTCATTCGGCTGGGGCTGTTCGTGGGCCTGGCGTTCTTCGCCCTCTTCGGCAGCTTCGAGACCCTGATCGCCCCCGACGACAAGGCCTCCCTGCGCTTCCTGCGCATCGCCATCGTGTTCCCGATGGGGGTCGGCCTGTTGGCCTCGTCCTGGCTGCCCAGCCTGGCCCGGTGGATGGAGCAGATCATGCTCGCCCTGGTGCTCACCTCGGGCCTGGGGCTGCTGGCGATGATCGGGCTCCTGGAGCCGCCGGTCACCAGCGTGGCCTTCACCGGCCTCGTGCTGACCATCGTGTACGGCTACAACCTGAGTCAGCTCCGCTTCATCAGCGCCACCGGCACCGGCTGGGGCCTGACCCTGGCCTACGCGGTGCTCGCGCTGACCACCGACGCGGTGGGCCGAGACGGCCTGGGCCAGAACCTGTTCTTCCTGGCGGCGGGCAACGTCCTGGGCATGGGCGCCAGCTACGTGATGGAGCGCACGCCCCGCATGGACTTCCTGCGCATCCGGGCCCTGGGCGCCCTGCACACCGCGGTCAAGGAGATGAACCGCCGCCTGGAGGAGGAGGTCACCCGGGATCCCCTGACCGGTCTGCGGAACCGACGAGACCTGGAGGAGCGCCTGTCCGAGGCGATCCACATGGGACGTCGGTACGGGGCCACCACGAGCCTGATCCTGGTGGACCTGGATGACTTCAAGGAGATCAACGAGGCGATGGGCCACACCGGCGGCGACCGGGTGCTCAAGGCCGTCGCCGAAGCGCTGGCCCTGCTGCTGAGGGCCTCGGACCTGGCCTTTCGCTACGGCGGCGACGAGTTCCTGCTGGTCCTTCCGGCCACCGACGAAGAGGCGGCCATCCAGGTCGCCCGACGCATCCAGGAGTCTCTGTCCCGGATCCGCGCCGGCACCACCCGAGGTGAACTGCCGGTCGCCTGCAGCGCCGGAGTCTGCCTGATCCACCCGGACATCGACGACGTCGAGGTCCTGCTGAACCAGGCCGATCGGGCGCTGTACGAAGCCAAGCACAGCGGCAAGGGCCAGGTGGTGCTGCACGCCGGCCCGGCGCTGAAGCTGATCGAGTGAACTTCACCCGGGCGAGAACAAGAACGGGTAGCTGACGATCACGATCCCGCCCTTGGGCTGCGGGAAGTGCATGCGGCGAGCGACGTTCAGCAGGCAGCCCGTGACGGCCGCATTGCCGAGGGTCTCTCGCTTCACGCTCGCGGTGCTCACGGAGCCGTCGCTGGCGATGACCCACTTCAGGGTGACCTTGCCGCTGAGCGCGTGGTTCTTCTGGAGCTCCCGCTGGTAGCAGTAGCGGTACTGGTTGAGGTGCTGCTTCACGACCTGATCGATCAGTGCAGCATCCATGTTGCCGATCTGGATGACCTGCCCGCCCTTGCGCAGGTTGCCCTCGCGCTTCTTGCCGGTGGGGCCGCCACCGCTCAGGGAGCTGCCGTCACCGCCGCGCCCGGTGGTGCCGGTGCCGCCTACCAGGCCCTCGGCCTCGCCGCCGCCGCCCGGGCCGTCTCCGTCCCACCCGAGGCCGGTGCCGAACTGGCGATCGCTCCGCGGCCCCTCCAGACCACCCAGAGCGTCCAGGGCGCCGCCACCCACACCGGTCGCCGAGAACATCTCGCCGAAGCGGCTGTTGATGGCGTCCATGAAGCCGGCCCCGTCGGCGACCTGTCGATCGCTCCGGCGCTGCTCCATGGCCCTGCGCAGCTTGCCGTCCCGCTGACCGCGCTTGCCCTCCTTGCGCTTGGCCGCGGCGCCTTCGACCTTGTCCTCGGGCGCGCTCGACGGCACCTCCACGACCTTCCTTGGCGGCTCGGGCTCGCGCAGGAGGACCTCGACGAAGTGGTCCGAGAGCTCCTCGACCGTCACCTCCGGCGACGGCGGAGCGGTCACCGCGACCACCCACAGCATCACCGCCATGAACCCGGCGATGGCCAGCGAGGCCCAGAGTCCGTGGTCCCGCTCCGGCTGCCGCGCCAGGGGCAGCTTCGTGCCCGGCGGGACCTGGCGGATCAGCCAGCGGAAGCCCGCGGTCCTCACGACCACCCGCTCACCGGAGACCACGTCACCCCCTTGGAAGGGCCCCCAGCGATCCCCGACCCGGACCTCTGCCGCGCAGCCGCGGGGCACGAGGATCTCCCCACCGTCGAGCAACAGGTCGTCGACAGGGCCGGGCAGGCCACCCTCGCCGATCGACAGGTCGGCGTCGAGGGGCACGTGGCGCACATCCAGCAACCAGTCGCCCCACAGGGCAGCGACTTCGAGCACGGGGGTGCCGGGGCCGGGGGCGGGCTCCCGCAGGAACCAGTCGGGGAGGGTGTTCAT
>CAYFPX010000019.1:7020-27963 GCA_964344945.1 uncultured Enterobacterales bacterium | reverse complement strand
ATGGGGGACTCCAGGCGGGGGTGTGGGGGTCCGGACAGCGCCCCCAGGGCCGGGTTCGTCAAGGCCCGGTCAGGGGATACGGGGCCCTCCATGCGCTCGCTGCTCCGCCTCGCGCCACTGTTCCGGCCACAGCTCCGGCTCCTGGGCGTGTGCCAGGTCGGGCTGTTGCTGGGCACGCTCCTGGGCCTGGCGGGCCCCTGGCTCGTCGCCCGCGCGATCGACGTCGACCTGGCCGCCGGCGACGGCGAGGGCCTGCGTCGCACGGCCCTGCTCCACCTGGCCGTGCTCGTGGCCAACCTGGTGGTGACCTACGCCAGCCGGATCGGCCTCGAGATCACCAGCCAGGGCGCGATGGTCCGGCTCAAGCAGCGCCTGTTCCGGCACCTGGTGCACCACGATCTCGCCTTCCACGACCGCCACACCTCGGGTCGACTGATCACGCGGGTCCAGGGCGACACCGAGGCCCTGCGCATGCTGTTCAGCGAGGTGATCCTGGCGATCCCCGCCGACCTGCTGCTGCTCGCCGGCATGTTCGCCGTGATGTCCACCGAGGCCCCCGAGCTGATCCCCTGGGTCGCGGGGGTGATCCCTCCGTACGTGGTGCTGTTGCTCTGGTTCCGCCGGGTGTCGCCGCCGCGCTTCCTCGCGCTGCGCAAGCTCACCGCCACCTGGACCGGGTTCGCCACAGAGCACCTGCGGGTCATGCCGACCTTGCAGCGCATGGGCCGCGCCGCCTGGTCCAGGGGCCTGGCGGACCAGACCAACGAGACCATCCGCGCCGCCGAGCAGAGCGCCCACCTGGTGCCGGTCTACTACCTCAACGCGGTGTTCCTGGTGCGCACGCTGGGCACCGCGGGCATGCTCTACTTCGGCGCCAAGGCGGTCGGCGCCGGGGTGCTCACGGTCGGCGCCCTGCTGATGGGCCTGGGCTACCTCCGGCAGATGTTCAACCCGCTCATGCGGCTGAGCCACAACCTCACGACCCTGGAGCGGGCCCGGGCGGCCGCGATCCGGCTCATGGAGCTGGAGCTGGAGGCGCCCACCCTCACCGACCGGCCGGGGGCTCGCCCCTGGCCAGGCCTGCACGACGGCGTGCGGCTGGAGGGGGTGCACTTCCACTACGAGCCCGAGGCGCCGGTGCTCGAGGGTCTGGACCTCGCCATCACCGCCGGAGAGCACGTGGGGCTGGTCGGGGTCACCGGCAGCGGCAAGTCGACCGTGCTCAACCTGCTGCTGCGCTTCCGGGACCCGGTCGAGGGTCGGGTGACGGTGGACGGCGTGGACCTGAGGGACCTGGTGCGCGACGACCTGCGCCGACACATCGGGCTGGTGCTCCAGGACGTGCTGCTGCTGCCGGGCACGGTGCTCGACAACCTCGGAGGCGAGCCCGAGCCCGCCGCGGCCGCGCTGGCGGCGCTGGGGGTGGACCTGGGCCTGGACCACCCCATCGAAGAGGCCGGCCGCAACCTGAGCAAGGGGGAGCGCCAGCTGCTCACCTTCGCCCGAGCGCTGGTCCACGACCCGCCGCTGCTGCTGCTAGACGAGGCGACCTCGGCGGTGGACCCGGCGACCGAGGCCCGGGTCCAGACCGCCCTGGCGAAGCTCCAGGCCGGGCGCACCACCCTCACCGTGGCCCACCGCCTGTCCACGGTGCGGGACTGCGACCGGATCGTGGTGCTGGACCGCCAGGGCCGGGTCGCCGAGCAGGGCCCCCACCACGTCCTGGTCGCCTCGGGAGGGCTCTACGCGGCGATGCTCCAGCTCCAGGAAGGAGAGGCCGCGTGACCGGCCGGGAACACCGCCGCCTGGTGTGGGCCTGGTCCCGCTACGTCTGGACCGGAAGCCCCGGCTGGCTGACCGCCATCGTGGGGCTGAGCGCGGTGAACGCCGCCCTGGTCGCCGGCTTCCCCTGGCTCTGGCAGTTCCTGGTCGACGAGGTCCGGGGCGACGCCCGGCCGGAGCACCTGGGCGAGGTCGCCCTGTGGATGCTGGCCATCGGCGTGGCCCAGGCCGGGCTCTATGTGGTGCTCCAGGGCAGCCGCACGGTGATGAACGCCTGGATCGGCCTGCGGCTGCGGGACCGGCTCTTCCATCACCTGAGCGGAGTGACCCCGGTGGCCCTGGCCCGGTGGCCGGTCGGCGACCTGGTGACGCGCCTGAGCGACGACGCCGGCAACAAGACCGTCTGGTTCCTCTGCTCCGGCATCTTCCGGGCCTTCGAGGCCACGCTCATCGTGGTGGCCTGCCTGGTCGCCATGCTCCACATGGACGTGGCGCTGACCTTCTGGGTGGTGCTGCCGCTGCCCCTGCTGATCGTGGCCCAGGCGCGGCTCCAGGGCGGTCTCGGACAGCGCTATCGGGCGGTCCAGCAGGCCATCAGCGGGATCAACGATCAGCTCGCGACCCTGTTCTCGGCCATCCGCGTGCTGCAGGCCAACCGCCTGGAGGGCGCCGCCGCGGCCCGCTTCGACGCCGCCACCGAGTCCCAGCGCACCGCCGAGATCCAGGCCGCCCTCCTGCAGCACATCATGTACATGGCGTTCGGCTACGGCTGGCAGCTGGCGATCGTGGCGCTCTTGCTGGCCGGGGGCCAGGGGGTGCTCGACGGCACCATCACCCTGGGCCAGCTCGTGACCTTCGAGGGCCTGACCATGACCCTCATCTGGCCGATGTTCGACGTGGGCACCTTCCTCAGTCGGTACCAGCAGGCCGGCGTGGCCCTGTCCCGGCTCCAGGAGGTGATGGACCTGCCGGAGCTGGCTGCGCCGACCTCACCCCAGGAGCCGCGGGGCCCGTCACTCGCGGTCTCCGACCTGGACGTGCACGCCCCGGACCAGACTCGGCTGGTGCACGGCGCGACTCTGAGACTCGCCCCTGGGGAGAGGGTGGCGCTGGTGGGCGAGGTGGGCAGCGGGAAGACCTCGCTGCTGCGCGGCCTGCTGGGCGAGCTGCCGCGGACCGGTCGGATCGCGGTGGGTGGGGTCCCCTGGGACCAGGCGGAGCCCGCGTCCCTGGCGGCGCTGGTGGCCTACGTGCCCCAGGATCCCGTGCTCTTGAGCACCACCCTGCGGGAGAACATCACCCTGGGTCGGGACCTGGAGGACACGGCCGTGGACACCGCGGTCCAGCTGGCCCGTCTGACCCAGGACCTGCCGCAGCTGCCCGCGGGCCTGGACACCCTGGTCGGCGAGCGGGGGGTGACCCTGAGTGGTGGTCAGCGACAGCGGGTGGCCCTGGCCCGCGCCCTGGCCGGGCGGCCCGGCGTGCTGGTGCTCGACGACGCCACCGCCGCGCTCGACGCCGACACCGAGGCCGCGTTCTGGGACGGTCTCGCCCACCACCTTCCCGGGCTGTCCACCCTGGTCGTGACCCACCGGCCGGGCACCCTGGAGCGGGCCGACCGGGTCGCGGTGCTCGACGGCGGGCGCATCGCCCAGGTGGGCGACCACCGCGACCTGCTCGCCACGGAGGGGCCCTACCGGCGGGTCTACGGTCGGCTCGCGGCGCGGGCGGCGCTGCAGGTCTGACCGGGGGGCGGGAGGGGCTACGGCTGTCCTGAACAGGCGGGGAGTAGACTGCGGCGCCATGATCCTCGCTGCGCTGGTTCCGACCCTGCTGGCACAAGAGCCCATCTGCGAGGCGAGCTACCGAGAGGTGATGGACACCACCGAGGAGAACCGCCCCCAGGACTTCGGCGCGGCCGCTCAGGCGCTCGATGAGCGCCTTCCCTGCCTGACGGGCCTGCTCTACTACTTCGGAGCCTGGGTGGATCCGGAACGCAAGCTCGACGAGAGCAACGAGAACAACAACACGGCCAATGACCCGGAGGAGATCGTGATCAACTGACTTGAGTCAGTGTCCGTGCTCGTCCTCTTTCTCGCCACCGTGATGGACCTCCTCGTCCGGCTCCTCGGCCGGCGAGCTCGCCCGCGCGAAGGTCACCCCACCCAGCACCGCGTACCCCGTGCCCCCCAGGCCCTGGCTCCACAGCGGCACCCGCAGGTCCCCGGCGACGATCCAGCGATCCGAGACCTCGTGCACCCAGCCTCCGGCCACGCTGACCTCCAGCGAGGTGTCCGCGGACAGCTCGCCGCCCCCCTGGGCCACCGTCGTGAGCCCGGCCCAGCCGACCCCTCGGGCCGCCCGCCGCGCCCCCTTCAGGTCCAGGCGGGCACGCCCGCCCTGGCGCACACCGTCCGAGCCCCGGCTCACCGGTGCCCGCAGGGTCAGGGTGCCGCCCCCGAGCCAGGTGCCCCCGATCAGGGCCTCGGCCTGGAACCAGGGATCGAAGCTGCCCGTGGTGAGGGGGCTCACGCTGAGGCCGCTGGACACCGCACCGATGGGCAGGGTCAGACCCGGTCGCACGCGCAGGACCCGGTCGGGCTCGTCGATCACGTGGATCGTGGCCAGCAGGTAGCCATCCCGGACGGCCCAGGTGCCGTCGTGCCAGCGCTGGCCGGCGGCCACGAAGGCACCGGCCACCCTGGGGCGGATCGCCAGATCCAGCCGAGCCATGCCCACGCCCACCGGGCCTTGGGCCGTCCAGGCGCCCCAGAGGCCCCCGGCCACCGTGCTCTGGCCTTCTCTCAGGCCCCCGTCGTACTCAGACCTGCCGACCGGCAGGCTCGCGTCGCTTCACATCGTTCACTGGGCATAGGCGGGCTCGGCGGCGAAGGCGTAGAGCAGGGTCGAGACCGCGACGACGTGGTGTGGGCGCACCTGTTCCTCCTAACGAGGAGAGCCAAGGGCATCACGAAGCCCAGGGCCCAGGGCGCTCCGGGCACGCTGCTGCACCCGCCGACGGGCAAGGGGCCGTCCTCGGTGGGCTCGGCGGGGCTGGCGCCCCCGCTGCAGTCGGGCTCCGCGAGGGCCCAGCCGCTGGCCTCCTCGATCCAGTCGAGCACCGCGTCGGGTCGCACATAGATGCCACCCTGGCCGCAGTCGACGGTCACGTCGTCCCAGCCTCGGCTGGTGATGCCGACCAGGTAGCTGCCGTGGTCGGACTCCAGGAAGATCGGCCCGCCGGAGTCCCCGTAGCAGGTGTCGGTGCCGTCGCCGCCTGCGCCGAGCTCACCGCCCGGGCTGACCTCGGGGATGCAGCCGCGCTCGGTCTGGGAGCAGTCGTGATCGGTGATCGAGACCGTGCCCATCATCAGCTCGTCGACGTAGCTGGCGCCGTGCTTGTCGACGGCGCCGTAGCCCACGATGGTCGCGGTGGCGCCGTCGACCAGCTCGTCGAGCACGCAGTCCTGGCCGATCACCGCAGGGGTCACGCTGGACGCCCGCTCCAGCAGGAGCACCTCGAGGTCGTAGCTGGTCCAGTGCTGGGGGTAGCGGACCACCTCGCGCACGGCGAGGGTCTCGCCGGGACCGCTGAGGCTCTCGGCCTCGAGCAGCACCTCGTCCACGCGCTTGCCGCAGTGGCCGGCCGAGAGCACCACGTCGGGTGCGATGAGCACCCCGGTGCAGACAGCCTCCCCGCCCTGGAGCAGCGCGGCGACCTCTGGCCAGGCGCGGCCGGCCTCGGAACCTCCGACGATCTTGGGGGACCCCGCGAGCACGGGCTGGACGGCGAGGGCGAGCGTGAGGGACATGGGGACCTCCCGAGTGAGACGTCCCCTGGGTGTGGAGCGCACCCCGGCACTTCTGCGGGAGGAGATCGGGTGACCGGCCGTGACCGCCGATGAGCGCGGGTCAACGGGGCGTCAGGTCCTGGGTCGGGGGCTGCCAGCGGCTCCTGTGGCGCCAGTCAGCCCGAGCCGGCCACCCCGGTCATCGACGTCGCTGGTTCGCCTCGAACGAGGCCCAGCCCCAGAGCAGCCCGATGATGAGCGCCAACGCCAGCCACTGCTTCGCATAGTGCAGGCTGGTGTTGTCCCGGACGACGCGGCCATACCCGGTCGCCAGCAAGGGGTCGGGCACCGGCTCCTCGCCTTCGGCCAGGCGCTCGCCGGCCCACACGTACACCCCGGGCTCCAGGTCCCCGACCCAGCCATGGATCGCCGCGATGTTGCGCCGGCCCCAGACCGGCGGCAGGTCCGGCGACTCGACCGGCGCATCGCTTCGGCTGTCCGGCAGGGGCCGCAGCTGGCCCCGGAGCGTCACGGTCTCGCCGTGGGTCAGGGCGGCCAGGCCCTCGTCCCGGTCCGCCCGGCGGAGGTTGCCCCGGTTCACGAGCAGGCGCCGCCCGCCGGCGGTCTCGAAGACCTGGAACACGCCGTAGCCGACCCCGCCGACGACTCGCCGGCCGCCTTCGAGCAGGGCGCCTTCCACCCACTCTCCCGTGAGGATGATGTCGCGGAAATAGGCCGACTCGGGGGCCGCCAGCGCGGCTTCGTCCACCCCTGGCAGGTCCCAGGCTGCCCGGGCCACGTCGAGCCAGGCGTTGCGCTCGCCGTCGCGCGCGACCTGCCAGCCACACAGCCCCAGGGCGCAGACCACCACGAAGCCTGCCCCCAGGGTCGGCCACAGGCTGGGCCGGAAGGCGCCCAGGCCCTCCCAGAAGCGGCGGAGCGAGTTGACCGTGCTCATCCGAGGGTCGGATAGCCCACCGGGCCCGCTGGCGCTGAGGATCGCTGGCACCCGATCCCCCGGCAGGCCCACCGAGACGCGCCTGGAGCGCCGACCAACGAGTCTCCTGTCGCCCCGCGGACCAGCGAGCCGACAGGCGGCTCCCCTCGCTCGTCACGTGCCGAAGCACGCCGTACGGTCCCCCGCTGCGCGGGGGCTCTCGCCCGTCCTCCGGACCCCTCACTCGGGAATCCACCTGTCGGCCCGCTGGCCTCGCGGGACTCGGTCCGCCCTTCGCCTGACGCCCAGCAGCAGCGCCAGCACGGCCCAGCCGGCGGAGCTCGGTCGCGGGCCCGCCGTGCAGCCGCAGCCGTCGTCGTCGTCGCCGAGGAAGGCCCACCAGGCCTCCTCGGTGGGCAGACACTGCTCGTCCAGCCCCTCGGAGCCCGGGTAGACCTCGGGATCGTCGTCGTCGCAGTCCTCGCGCACGCCCCAGCCGTCGCCATCGCGGTCGTCGTCCTGGCCGTCGCAGTCCTGGTCGACCCCGTCGTACCAGACCTCCTCCGCGCCCGGGTGCACGTCGCTCCGAGCGTCGTCGCAGTCGTCGCCACCCCAGGCCACGTTGTCGTAGCCGTCGCCGTCGCCGTCGTACTCGTCGCTGTCGTCACAGTCCTGGATCTCGCCATCCCCGGGGGTGTCGGGGGCGCCCGGGTAGGTGTCGGGATCGGCGTCGTCGCAGTCGTCGCCGCCCCAGGTGGCGCTCTCGTGGCCGTCGCCGTCGGCGTCGTAGTCGCTGTCACCGGCGCAGTCCTGGTCCACGTCGTCGTAGAAGACCTCCTCCGCCGCGGGGTGGATGGTGTCGTCCTCGTCGTCGCAGTCGGTGCCGCCGGGCACGCCGTCCCAGTCGTAGCCGTCGAGGTCCTGGTCGGCATCGTTGCCGTCGCAGTCCTGATCGATGCCGTCGTACCAGAGCTCGTCGGCGGCGGGGTTCACGGTGGGGTCGCCGTCGTCGCAGTCCGTGGACTCGGGGCTCAGGCCCTCGGGCTGGGAGCAGCTCACGGCCACAGCCACCGCGTCGCCCCAGCCGTCTTCGTCCAGGTCGGGGAACCAGCTGGGAGCGCCCACGCTGTCGTCCGGATCGATCACGCCATCGCAGTCGTCGTCCTTGCCGTTGCAGGTCTCGTCGGCGTCCGGGTTGACCTCGTCGTCGGTGTCGTCGCAGTCCGTGCCGTCGATGGCGGTCCCGCTGGGCTGGGTGCAGGCGGACACCGTGGCGTCGAGATCGCCGAAGCCGTCCTCGTCGCTGTCGACGTGCCACCAGGTGGCGTCGACGCTGTCGTCGGGGTCCGTGATCTTGTCGCAGTCGTTGTCGATGCCGTCGCAGATCTCCGCAGCGTCGCGATGGATGGTGGGGTCGGCGTCGTCGCAGTCGCTGTCGTCGCTCACCCAGCCGGCGGGCTCCGAGCAGGCGGTCTTGTTGTTCTTGGGGTCGCCGTAGCCGTCGCTGTCGCCGTCGATGTACCAGGTGGGCGCGTCCAGCGAGGAGTCGGGGTCGACGGTGCCGTCGCAGTCGTTGTCCAGCCCGTCGCAGTACTCGTCGGCGTCGGGGTTGATGGCGCTGTCGGAGTCGTCGCAGTCGCCGTGGTTGTTGACGTAGCCGCTGACGCCACTGCAGGACCGGGTGTCGACGGCCGGGTCGCCGTAGCCGTCGAGGTCGGCGTCGGCGTACCAGGTCGTGGCGCCACTGGCCGTGCTGGGGTCGGTCTCGCCGTCGCAGTCGTTGTCGACCCCGTCGCAGGTCTCGGTCGCGCCGGGGTTGATGTCGACGTCGGCGTCGTCGCAGTCGCCACCGACATCGACCATGCCGCCGGGGTCGCTGCAGGCGGTCACGGCCGTCGCGTCGTCGCCGTGTCCGTCGTTGTCGCTGTCGACGTACCAGGTCGTCGCATCCGAGGCGCCGCTCTCGTCGATCGTGCCGTCGCAGTCTTCGTCCAGGACACCGTCGCACTGCTCCTCGCCTTCGGGGTGGACCCAGGGGCTGCTGTCGTCGCAGTCGTCGGCGTTGGACACGTACCCGCTGGGCTCGCTGCAGCTGGCCGTCGAGACCGCCGGGTCGCCGTAGCCGTCGCCGTCGGAGTCCGCGTACCAGCTCGAGGAGCCGGTGGTGCCCTCGTCCACGGTGCCGTCGCAGTCGTCGTCGACGCCGTTGCAGGTCTCGGTGGTGCCGGTGGTGACCGAGGCGTCCAGGGGGTCACAGTCGCCGTCGGCCGAGGTCAGGCCGTCGCCGTCCCAGTCCTGGACCTCGTAGACCTCGAGCCCGCTGCTGCCGTCGGCGCCGCTGCAGCCGCCGACGCCGCCGACCAGGTCCACGGTGCAGCTGGTGCCCGCGATGTCGTAGAACTGCTTCACCACGCCGCCGCCGCCGCCGCCACCGCCGTCGTCGGTGAAGGCGCCGTCGCCGCCGCGGGCCACCAGGGTTCCCGAGCAGTAGAGCTCCGCGGCGAAGAGCAGGATGCCGCCACCGGCGCCCCCGCCGGTGGCGTCGTCGCCCTGGACGGTGCCGTCGTGTCCCAGGGCGGAGATCTGGCCGTCGATGACGATGACCTCGGCCTCGAGCCAGATCGCGCCGCCGCCGGTCGCGCCCTGGCCGCCGTCAGAGCCGTCAGCGCTGCCGGCGGCGCCACCGGCAGAGCCCATGTCGATGTCCATCGAGCCCGCGTCGCCGTAGGCGGTCCCGCCCGGGCCCTGGGTGCCGCTGCAGCTGTCGCCGGTGCCGTCGCCACCGTCGCCGCCGTGGGCACCGCCACCACCCCCGTCGCTCCAGCTGGCGCCTCCCTGGCCGGCTCCCGGGCCTTCACCGTCGGCGTTGCTCTGGCCCCGGTAGCCGGCCCCATCGGCCACGATGCTCGAGGTGCTGTCCACCTCGATGCGCTCGGCGACCAGGGTGAGGATGCCGGTGGTCGGGCTGGCGCCGTCGTACGGCGTGACCACCAGCTGGCCGCCGTTGATCACCTGGACGTTCGTGTAGCTGTGGCTGCCGTTGAGGGTCTGGGTGGTGCCGTCGACGACGAGGTCCCCGGCGTGGGCGAGCCCTGCGAGCAGCAGCAACCCTGTCAAGAGACCCCCGTCGTGCCGAGCACAGCAGCGTACCACCGGGATCGGGCCGTCGGCGGCCCCCTTCGCGCCGACCGTGACGCCCCCGCTGAGGCACTTCGTGCCCGAAGACCGCGCCCTGGCGCTGGAGCGCCTGGTCCAGGACCGATCGGCCACGGTCGAGGTGACCGTCGGCTCAGGGCGGCCCGTGGCGATCGGGGACCTGTTGGTCGGCGAGCGGGACTGGCGAGAGGTCGTGGAGCAGTCAGGTCAGCCGGGGACGCCGTGATCCATCAATTGCCACAGCAGCGAAAGCCAAGCGAGGCACTACCGGCGTTGTCCCTGGCTACCGAGGTGTAGGGCCCTCGGGGCGCCTCGGGGTCGTCGAGCTCGCCGCAGACCATCTCCTCGTTCAGGTTCTGCTCCCAGGCTCCGCCGCCCCGGTGCAGGCACCAGTCGTCGGCCGAGGGACCCCCGGTGTCGGTGTCGGTCTCGCAGCTGTCACTCCACTCCGCCGCGTTGCCGTTGAGGTCCTCGAGCTCGGACCAGTCCGGGTCCGGGCTGCGGCAGTCCGGGTAGGACCCGACCGCGACCACGCTGTCGTCGCTGGACCCCGCGTCGTTGCAGCGGCCGGGCTCGTAGGTGTCTCCATAGACGTAGGCATTGGCACCGCCCGCGGAGCAGGCGAGGAACCAGGCGTCCAGGCGCTCGTCCGAGCGCTCCTCCTCGTCCAGGGGACCGCCGCCCACCTCGCCGCAGAGGTTCTTGCCCGCCCAGGCGCAGAAGGTGACCGCGTCACACCAGTCGACGCAGACCACGGGCTTGTCGGGGTGACCCGCCGGGTCGAAGGTCTCCGCCGTGCACGTGCCCAGGTCGGTGGACGGCTCCAAGGTGGCGTTCCAGTCGCAGAGCTCGGAGCGGAAGTGGCTGACCGCCCCAGGGTCGCCCGCGGTGTCGTCCAGGAACAGCTGGTAGTGGGCCGCGGTCACCTCGGTGCGGTCGACGCAGGCCCGCACGCCCTCCTCCTCCATCGGCAGGCGCACCAGCTCGGGACCCTCCACCTGTGTCGGACAGGGCGCCAGGGGCTCCGGGTCCGCGCCGAAGCCCTCGTCGTCACCGTTGCACGCCAGCAGCAGGAGCCACATCCCCCCCAGTGTAGGCCCGGGCCGTGGCCCAGAGCGCTACACTGCCGCTCTCTGGGGAGCGCACCATGACTCTGTCCGTCCTGCTGCTCATGGCCTGCACCGACGAGCCGACCACCGACTCTGGGGGCCTGCCCGCGATCTGCAACCCCGGCCGCACCTGGGCTCCGGGCCGCCAGGCCTTCCACGACGCCTCCGAGGACTGGGGGCTGCCCGACTTCGAGGCCGTCGGCGTGGTGATCAACGCCGTGGACTTCGACGGCGATGGCTGGACCGACCTGGCCATCCGCCACCACCGTGGCGCCGACGACTTCTCCGACGGGGGCACCCGCAACACCTGGCTGTTGCGAAACACCGGCAGCGCCTTCGAGGACGTGACCGAGTCCAGCCAGGTGCTCCAGCGGCGCGACGACGACAGCGAGCTCGGCCGCCCCGGCCAGATCTGGGCCTTCGGCGACGTCGACAACGACCACGACCTGGACCTGTTCACCGGCTGCCCCGGAGCGGTGGTCAGCTGCGATGGCCAGTCCCACGAGATCCTGCTCAACGACGGCGACGGGACCTTCAGCCTGGGGCCGAACGGCCGGGACCTGCGCTACGACAGCAGCCCGGGCGGCGCGGCCTTCGTCGACGTCGACCGGGACGGCCACCTGGACCTGTGGGTCGCCGAGTACAACATCGGCCAGGACCGGCTGTACCTGGGCGACGGCGACGGCGACTTCAGCGACGAGACCTATGCCCGAGGCCTGCAGACCGAAGCCTGGAATCGGGTGGAGGATCTCAACGAGGCCCTGGCCCACACCAACGCCTGGTCCGCCCTGGCCTGTGACCTGAACAACGACGGCGACCCGGAGCTGCTCGCCTCGAGCTACGGCCGGGCCCCGAACCACCTGTGGCAAGCCGCCGGAGACGGCACCTTCACCAACCGCAGCATCGCCAGCGGGTACGCCTTCGACGACAACCAGGACTGGTCGGACAACGAGTCGGCCCGCTGCTGGTGCAAGCTGAACCCCGACGACGACGACTGCGAGGGCGTCCCCGAGCCCGAGCTGATCGCCTGCTATAGCAACGACGACGCCTTCCGCTGGGACCACCGCTACGACCGGGAGCCCTTCCGTCTCGGTGGAAACTCCGGCAAGACCGCCTGCGACGACCTGGACAACGACGGCTGGATGGACCTGGTCACCACCGAGATCGTGCACTGGGACGTCGGCCAGAGCTCCGATCCAAGCGAGGTGCTGCTGAACACCGGCAGCGGTGACGTGACCTTCAGCCGCCCCGGCCGCGACGCCACGGGCCTGACCCGCACCCACGAGCTCGTGGACTGGAACGAAGGCGACATCAGCTCCAGTGTCTTCGACTTCGATCTCGACGGCTGGCCGGACCTCTACCTGGGGGCCAGCGAGTACCCGGGCAACCAGGGCCTGCTCTACCACCAGCAGAACCCCGGCGCCTGGCAGGCGGTGCCCCCCGAGGACGGCATCGACCACTTCCGCAGCCACGGCTCGGTGGTCGCGGACTTCGACCGCGACGGCGACCCGGACATCGTGGTGGGCCACTCCAGCAGCCGCTGCGACGACGAGTGCTACGACACGTTCAGCGTGCGACTCTTCGAGAACCGCATCGACTCAGACGCCAACTTCGTGCAGCTGCACCTGGTGGGGGGTGAGGGCACCAACGCCGCAGCCATCGGAGCCCGGGTGAGCGTCACGGCGGCCGGCACCACCCAGACCCAGGACATCGACGGCGGCCACGGCCACTATGGCAACCAGGACGACCTGGTGCTGACCTTCGGCCTGGGGGCCGACTGCGAGGCCGACGTGTCGATCCGCTGGCCAGACGCCGAGCTGAGCGAGCAGAGCTTCACGGTGGGCGGGGGGTACCGGTACCGGGTGGTGCAGGGGGAGGCGCCGGAGGTGGTGGAGTAGGGGTCACTGGGGCGTGAGGGTGAATGTCAGGGTCCCCGAGACCCCTTCGAAGGAGATGGTCTTCCTGACCTTGTAGAAGGTGCCCTCCTGGACGACGGTGAAGGTGTAGGTCCCTGCGGCCAGGGTCGTCGAGACCGGGATCGGCCCGATGAGCTTGTCGTCGATGTAGACCTTGGCACCGAGTGTTCCGTAGATGATGACGGGCCCCGAGGTCCTCGCGGGCGTGGCACCCCAAGGGTCCGCTGCGGCCTCGGCCTGGCGCTCGGCTTCCTTGCGCTCGGCCTCCTTGCGCTCGGCTTCCTTGCGCTCGGCTTCCTTGCGCTCGGCCTCCTTGCGCTCGGCCTCCACCCGCGCCGCCTCTCGCCGCTGGGCCCGCTTCTCCGCTGCTCGGCGTTGCTTCGCGGCCTCGCGATCGGCCTCCTGCTGCTCGGCCAGGCGCTGCGCGGCCTCGGCCTTCTCCCGTCGCTCCCGGACCTCCTCGGCCTGACGGCGTTCGTCTGCGGCCTGGCTGTCCTCGAACGCCTCTTCGCTCGCCTCCGGCGGGGTCGCCGCCTCCACAGCCGCCGCGGGGGCCTCCTGGACCCTTGGCTGTGCGGGCGTCGGGGTGGCCTCGGTGCTGGCCTGCCAAGCCAGGGTGCCGATCCCCACCGCCCCCACGAGCAGCACGGCCGCCGCCAGGCCGAGCCAGCGTCGGCCGCCGGCCGGCTCGGGCGTCGACGGGGGTGGCGGCGGCGGTGGGCGCCTGAGACCCGGTTCGAGGGTCGGCTGGGTCTGGGAGCGCGGCGGCGGCGGGGCGACGTTCGGAGAGGGTCCCGGCGCGACCGGGCTCGCGCCGTGGGTCTGCAGGCCGCCGCCGACCGCCGCCGCCTGCACCCCCGCGGCCGGCCGAGGCCTCGCCTCCTCTCGCAACCGATCCCGGAGCTCGGCGATGGTCTGGAGGCGGCGCGTGGGATCGGGCTCCGTGGCCGCGATCACGGCCTCACGCAGCGGCTGGGGCACCTGGGGTCCAGGGTCCAGGGCTTCGGTGCGCACCTTGGCGCCGAGCACGTGGACCATGCGCTGGTGGCTCGGCACGCTCTCGGGGACCCGGAACGCCGGGCGCCCGACCAGCCCCTCGTAGATCACCTGTCCGAGTCCGTACACATCGCCCAGGATCGGGTCGAGGCGCTCGGCGCCGCGGAAGACCTCGGGCGAGATGTACTCCAGCGTGCCGGGCAGCACCCCGGTCTCCGTGAGCTGGGTCCACTTCTCGTCCACCGCGATGCCGAAGTCCAGCAGCACCAGGCGGCCGTGGTCGGTGACCATCATGTTGGCGGGCTTCACGTCCCGGTGCACGATCCCGTGGGTGTGGGCGTGGGCCAGGGCGTCGGCGGCCTGGACCGCGAGCCTGCGCACACGCTCCGGCGAGCGGTCGGTGCGGTCGAGGTGGTCGTCGATCGTCTGGCCCCGGACCAGCTCCATGACCATCCAGAGCACACCGCGCTCGGTGTCTTCCCCCCACTGGTTGACCCGCACCACGCTGGGGTGCCGCAGGCTGAACAGGGCCTCGACCTCGCGGGCGAAGCGCATCCGCGCGTCGCCCAGCTCGTGGGGCAGCAGCACCTTGAGGGCCGCCTCGAGCCGCGGGTTGTCGCGGTGCCGGCAGCGGAAGACATGTCCCATGCCGCCGCGACCCAGGGGTTCCCCGACGATCCAGTCCGCGATGCCGTCCCCGGGTCGAATCACACCTCACTCCTACCCAACGGGCGCGGCGAATGTAGTACAGCCCGGCCCAGGTCTCCCGCTGAAGAGGATCTGCGGGCACCCCCTCAGGACACACCACGCTCGATCCGATCCCCTGCGCGTCCCCGTCTTGCGGAGTGCTCCATGCCTCGTCGTCGTTCCGGCTTCACCCTGATCGAGCTGATGATCGTGGTCGCGATCATCGGCCTGCTGGCCGCCGTCGCCATCTCCAACTTCGTGGAGATGCAGTACAGCGCCAAGGAGGCCGAGGTCTCCACCAACGTCGACGGGATCATGACCACCCAGATCGCCTACGACGGCACCTTCGACGAGTACATCGACTGCCCCGAGGCCCCGCGGGCCAGCTCGGCCCTCGACAAGAAGGCCGTGGTCTGGGACGAGACGGCCGAGGGCTTCGAGCGTCTGGGCTGGCGCCCCGATGGCGACGTGCGCGGCGCCTACTTCTGCGAGATCGAGCCCAGCGCCACCACCGCCCTGGTCTGTGGCGGCATCATCGACGTGGACGCCGACGGCACGGGCAAGGCCTGGAGCATCGCCCTGAGCGACAGCGTGGCGTTCAACAGCAGCTGGCCGACGGAGCCGAGTCCGTTGGACTGGCTCGTGTCCCCCGCCTACGCCGCCGGCGCCAGCAACCTGCACCGCTTCCGGATCGAGGGGGTCGACACGGCCTCGGGCGCCAACGGCGTGGTCTCCGAGACCCTGTCCCGGGTCGGCAGCGGCAGCAGCTCGGACAGCAGCTCGAGCTCCAGCAGCGACAGCAGCTCCAGCTCCGGCGGCTCCGGCGACAGCTCCGGCAGCTCGGGCTCCAGCGACGGCGGCTCCGGCAGCTCCGGCTCCGGCAGCTCCGGCGACAGCTCCGGCAGCAGCAGCTCCGGCAGCAGCAGCTCCGGCAGCAGCAGCTCCGGCAGCTCCTCGAGCAGCAGCTCCTCCAGCTCCTCTGACAGCGGCAAGTCCGGCAAGTCCGGCAAGTCCGGCAAGAGCGACAAGAGCGACAAGAGCGACAAGAGCGACAAGTCCGACAAGAGCAACAAGTCCGGCAAGAGCGACAAGTCTGAAAAGTAGGCCTGGATGTGCCGATGGAGGGAGCAGCCCCCACCCGGCACGCCCATGTCCCCGACCGCCCCGCGCACCCTCGCCCCTCGGCTCTGGCTCGCCGCAGGGGCGCTCCTGATCGTGCACCTGGTGGCGGTGACGCTGTTCTTCGGCGGCTGGCTGGACTGCAGCTACTGGCAGATCGAGATCCTGGACCTGGACGCCGAGGAGTCCTTCGGCACCTGGTTCGCAGCGGTGATCCTGCTCCAGGCCGCCCGCCTGCTCCACCTGCAGGCTCAGGCTGCCGACCGGCTGCGGGGCTGGTGGCTCGTGCTGGCCGCGGGTTTCTGCGTGCTCTCGGTGGACGAGGTCGCCGGCATGCACGAGTACCTCAACACCTCCCTCGGCGACACCTCCTGGACCCTGGTGGGAGCGGTCGGCGCCGGGCTGGTCGGCGTGGCCTTCCTGCCCTTCCTGGCCCGGCTCGAGCGGAGCACCCGGAACCGCTTCGTGGTCGCCGGCCTGGCCTACCTGGGGGGCGCCCTCGGCGTGGAGCGGTCCACGGACGGCGCCACCCGGGAGGAGCTCAACAGCCTGTTCTACAACCTCACCACGGCCTTGGAAGAGGGGCTGGAGATGGCCGGGGTGATCCTGTTCATCGCGGCGCTGGAGCGGCTGTCCAGGCGGTCCCTCGTGGAGAGCCCCGCCACGCGGGACGCGGCATGAACGAGAGTCAGCCCCGGTCGATCAGGCGGCCTCGGCCTCCGCAACCGCCGGGGACCGCGGGGTTCCCTGCTGCGCCTCGAGCCAGTCCACCAGCTCCAGGTTCGCGCGGGTGAAGCGGCCGCCGATCAGGAGCGCCCGCTGCCCGCAGCTGCGCTCCGCTCGGAGGTGCATCCGCACGGGGAATCGCATGCTGCAGCCTTCCAGCAAGCCGGCGGTGTCCGGATCCCGGGGCGCCAGGGTGCCTTCGTCCCGGACCCGGAACGCCACGCCAGAGGCCGAGATGTCGATGACCTCGCAGTCTCCGAAGGCCCAGTGCCGGAGCCTCAGGTCGCCGAGCACCAGGGTGCGGGCGCTGTGTCGCAGCTCCACGACCTGGATGACGGTGGGCACCACCAGGCCCCAGCCTTCGGTGCTGGTCCCGGTGGTGCGGGCGTAGAAGCTCATGGCGCCGGGGCGCCGGGGGGTCTCGATGCGGACCCAGCAGTCCGGAGACACGCCCCCGACGTCCACGCCTTGGGGCAGGAAGGCCAGCTCGCCTTCGGCGAGATCGCCCCAGAGCAGGCCCTCGTGGACGCTCCCCTCTGCGTCCACAAGACTCACCGTGTCGCCCTCGTCGATGAGGGCGGCGAGGGCACGGTCGATGGACGGGGCGTGGATGACACCCGTGCAGCGTGGGCTGGATGGACATGGGGACCTCGGGCGGGCTCTCCCAGGAAATCGGATCGTCTGGGCCGAGACATGACTGGAAGTCGGGCACACCCCCAAGAACAGCCACCAAGAACCTTCACCCCTCCGAACAGAGCGCGGCCCCGACGACCTGGAGCGTCGTCGGGGCCGGCCTGATTCCCGTTCAGCATGAACGTCTCTCACAAACTACTTCGCCGCGGTGAACTGCTCCGTCTCGGTGCTCTCCGCCATCGCGCCCGTCGAGCTGAGACCACCGCTCAGCACGTTGCGCACGGAGTCGAAGTACCCGGTGCCCACCTCGCGCTGGTGGCGGGTCGCGGTGTAGCCGTTCACCTCGTCGTCGAACTCGGCCACCTGGAGCTGGCTGTAGGCGGTCATGCCGTGGTCCCGGTAGGCGCGGGCCAGCTGGAACATGCCGTGGTTCAGCTGGTGGAAGCCCGCCAGGGTCACGAACTGGAAGGCGTAGCCCATCGCACCCAGCTCGCGCTGGAACCGGGCGATGTCCACGTCGGACAGGTGCTTCTTCCAGTTGAACGACGGCGAGCAGTTGTACGCCAGCATCTTGCCGGGGAACTTCTCGTGCATCGCCTCGGCGAAGCGCTTGGCCTCGTCCAGGTCCGGGTGACCGGTCTCGCACCACACCAGGTCGGCGTAGGGCGCGTAGGAGAGGCCGCGGTCGATGGCCTGGTCCAGGCCGCAGTTGACCCGGAAGAAGCCCTCAGGCGTGCGTTCGCCGGTGCAGAACGGCTTGTCCCGGTCGTCGATGTCGCTGGTGAGCAGCTTGGCGGAGTTGGCGTCGGTGCGAGCGACCAGCACGGTCGGCACGCCCATCACGTCGGCGGCGAGCCGCGCGGCGACAAGCGTGCGCACGAACTGGCTCGTGGGCACGAGCACCTTGCCGCCCAGGTGGCCGCACTTCTTCTCGGCCGCGAGCTGGTCTTCGAAGTGGACGCCCGAGGCGCCCGCCGCGATCATGCTCTTCATGAGCTCGTAGGCGTTGAGCGGGCCACCGAAGCCGGCCTCGGCGTCGGCCATGATCGGCGCCATCATGTCGGTGGTGGTGTCGCCCTCGGCCCAGCGGATCTGGTCCGCCCGCTTGAGCGCGGCGTTGATGCGCTTGACCACCTGGGGCACCGAGTTCGCCGGGTAGAGCGACTGGTCGGGGTAGGTCTCACCGGCCAGGTTCGCGTCGGCCGCGACCTGCCAGCCGGACAGGTAGACGGCCTTCAGGCCGGCCTTGACCTGCTGGACCGCCTGGCCACCGGTCAGCGCACCCAGGGCGCGGACGGGGGGCTCGGACCTCATCAGGTTCCAGAGCTTGATCGCGCCCTGCTCGGCGATGGTGTGGCGGATGCGCATGGGGCCGCGAAGCCGGAGCACCTGCTCCACGCTGTAGGGGCGCTGGACACTGTCGAAGCGACCGTCAGGGAGCTCACCGACCTCGGGGGCCACGAGGCGCACGGCCTCGTCCGGGGTGACGGGGACTTCGACGGTCTCGTTCTCGTGCTCAAACATCAGCTCTGCTCCAGGAGGGTGGTGATGCGCGCGTACGCGGGCAAGGTGAGGAACTCGGGAAGGGGCTCGGCGGTGATGACTGCGAAGATGAGCTCGCGGGCCTCGTAGAGGCGACCGAACGAGCTGGCGGAGGGGCCGCCGCCGCTGATCAGGGCCCGGACCTCTTCGTCCAGGACCTGCTCGATCAGGCCGGTGGTCACGGTCTGACCGTCGGTCATGACCACGCCGTGCTTCAGCCACTGCCAGATCTGGGACCGGCTGATCTCCGCCGTCGCGGCGTCTTCCATCAGGTTGTCGATGGGCACGCAGCCGTTGCCGCGCAGCCAGGCCTCGACGTACTGCAGGCCGACGCTCACGTTCAGGCGAAGGCCCTCGGGGGTCACCTGGCCCACGGGCACAGCGAGCAGGTCCTCGGCGGTGACCGAGACGTCCAGCCGCTTGCGGTCCAGCTGGTTGGGCTGGGGCATGTGGGTGTCGAAGATGTCCTGGGCCAGCTGGACCAGGCCCGGGTGGGCGACCCAGGTGCCGTCGTGGCCGTCCACGACCTCGCGCTGCTTGTCGGCGACCACCTTGGCCAGGGCACGCTCGTTGGCGACGGGGTCCGACTTGATCGGGATCTGGGCCGCCATGCCGCCCATCGCGTGCACGCCGCGTGCGTGACAGGTCTGGATGACCAGCTCGGTGTAGGACTTCAGGAAGCGGCGGTCCATGCCCACCACGCTGCGGTCGGGCACCACGAAGGCCGGGTCGGTCCGGAAGGTCTTGATGAAGCTGAAGATGTAGTCCCAGCGACCGCAGTTCAGACCGGCGGAGTGCTCCTGGAGCTCCCAGAGGATCTCGTGCATCTGGAAGGCGGCCAGGATGTGCTCGCAGAGCACCGTGGCCTTGATGGTGCCGCTCGGCAGGCCCAGGGCGGACTGGGCCGCCAGGAACACCGTGTTCCACCAGCGGGCCTCGGTGTGGTCCTGGAGCTTGGGCAGGTAGAAGTAGGGGCCGCTGCCCTTGTCCACCAGCGCCTGGGCGTTGTGGAAGAAGAACAGGCCGAAGTCGACCAGGCTGCCCGGCGCGGGCTGGCCGTCGACGACGATGTGGGCTTCGGCCAGGTGCAGGCCGCGGGGCCGGACCATGAGCGTCGCGACCTGCTCGTTGAGCCGGTAGGTCCCCTTCTTGGGGTGCTCGAAGGTGATGGTGCCGCGCACGGCGTCGAACAGGTTGACCTGGCCGTCGAGGTTGTTGGACCAGGTCGGGGAGTTGGAGTCCTCGAAGTCCGCCATGAACACCCGGGCGCCGGAGTTCAGAGCGTTGATGATCATCTTGCGGTCCACGGGCCCGGTGATCTCGACCCGGCGATCCTGGAGATCCGCCGGCTGGGGCGCGCAGACCCAGTCGCCCTCGCGGATGCTGCGGGTCTCGGGCAGGAAGTCCGGGCGCACGCCGTCGTCGATGGCCTGCTGGCGGACCTCGCGGGCCTCGAGCAGCTTCTGCAGGGACGGCCGGAAGTCGCGGACCAGGTCGGCGACGAAGCCCAGGGCGGCGTCGCTCAGGATGTGTTCGGCACCGGCGGGCACCTCGCCCAGGACCTCGACGCCGTCGAGGGTGGAGGTGCGACGCGGCGGGTCCTCGAGACCGAAGAACGAGAAGGGGCTCATCAACAACTCCGTGCAACCGGGGATCCGGTGTGAAGATGTTGACCCATCCTTCAAGGTTTTTCCAAGTCCCCTAAAATACTCATGTAAACAGGTTGACTCGGGAAAACCTACAAGCCGTCAACTTGTAAATGCTGTAAAGGCGGACATGGCCAAGTCCCCCCGCATGGGTGGAAAGGTCCGAATTCTGAGGAGAAAGGCTGGCCTGACCCAGGCGCAGCTGGCCGCAGAACTGGACATCTCCACCAGCTACCTGAACCTGATCGAGAACAACCGCCGCCCGCTGACGGCCCCGCTGCTGATCAAGCTGGCGAGACGCTTCAGTGTGGATCTGGACGCCTTCGCCGAGGAAGACGGCGCGCGGCTCACCGCAGAGCTCCGGGAGATCCTCGGCGACACGCTCTTCGAAGCCCACGAGGTGAGCCTGAACGAGGTCCGCGACGTGGTCGCCCGCTCCCCGGAGCTCGCCCGGGCCCTGGCGACCCTGTACCGCCACTACGACGAGGCAAAGCAGACCGCGCGGGACCTGCTGGAGCGGGTGAACGACGCAGGCGGCACGCCGGGCCTGAACGAGCGCTTCCGCAGCCCGGCGGAGGAGGTCTCCCAGGTCCTGCAGGACGCGATGAACCACTTCCCCGCCCTGGAGAACGGGGCGGCTCGGCTGTGGCGGGACGCCAACCTGGACATCCCCAACCTGCGACACCGGCTGGCGACCTGGCTCGAAGCGGAATTGGGCATCGAGGTGCGCTCGGTCCCCTTCCACGCGGGCGATCAGCGGGTCCGACGCTACGACCCGGACCGGCGCATGCTGGAGCTCTCGGAGGTGCTCGCGCCGCGCAGCGTGAACTTCCAGCTGGCCCACATGATCGGGCTCTTGACCCACGAGGATACCTTCGAGACCATCACCGGCGACGCGCGACT
>CAYFPX010000019.1:0-6912 GCA_964344945.1 uncultured Enterobacterales bacterium | reverse complement strand
CTACGAGCAGGTCTGCCACCGGCTCACGACCCTGAGCCGCCCCGGCGAGCAGGGCGTGCCCTTCCACCTGATCCGCGTGGACATCGCCGGCAACATCTCCAAGCGCTTCTCCGCGAGCGGCATCCACTTCGCCCGCTTCTCCGGCGCCTGCCCCCGCTGGAACGTGCACGCGGCCTTCCTCACGCCAGGCCGCATCCGCACCCAGGTCTCGGAGATGCCCGACGGCACGGTCTATTTCTGCTTCGCCCGCACCCTGCGCAAGGGCCGCGGCGGCTGGCACGCGCCGACCGCCGTGCACGCCATCGGCCTGGGCTGCGAGCTGCGCCACGGCAAGGAGCTGGTCTACAGCGACGGCATCGACCTGGACACGCCGACCCCGGTGCCCGTCGGGGTCAGCTGCCGGCTCTGCGAGCGGCTGGACTGCGCCGAGCGGGCCTTCCCGGCGGTCGCGCGGCCGATGCGCATCGACGAGCACGTGCGGGGCCTGAGCTTCTACGCACCGGTGGAGCGGTGACGCCGCTCTTCGAGGCCCAGCGCCGCTGCGCGCTGGTCGGCATGGTCCACCTGAAGCCCCTGCCCGGCAGCCCGGGCTGGGGCGGCTCGATGGCGGCGGTGCTCGACGCCGCGCTCGCCGACGCCGAGGCGCTGATGGTCGGCGGCTGCGACGCGCTCCTGGTCGAGAACATGGGCGACGTGCCCTACCTCAAGGGCGCGGTGCACCCGGAGACCGCCGCCGCGATGGCGGTGGCGACAGCGGCGGTGGTGGAGCTGGGCCTGCCCACGGGCGTGCAGGTCCTGGCCGGCGCCAATCGCCAGGCTCTGGGCGTGGCCGTGGCCGCCGGCGCCCGCTTCCTCCGGGCCGAAGCCTTCGCCTACGGCCACGTGGCCGACGAGGGCTGGCTGGAAGCGAGCGCAGGAGAGCTGCTCCGGGCCCGGAAGGCCCTGAGCGCCGAAGTCGCGATCTGGGCCGACGTGCAGAAGAAGCACGCTGCCCACGCCGCCACCGGGGACCTCAGCCTGGCGGGCCTCTGCCAGGGCCACGCCTTCTGCGGCGCCGACGCCCTGGTCATCACCGGCCCGTCCACCGGCTCCCGCACCGACCCAGGCGACCTCCAGGACGCCCGCACCGCGGGCCTGCCGGTGGTGGTCGGCTCCGGGGTCGACGACCTCGACGCCGGCGAGCTGGCGGGGCTCGCCGACGCCCTGATCGTGGGGAGCTGGCTCAAGGAGGGCGGCGACTGGCGGAACCCCGTGGACTCGGAGCGGGTCCGCCGCCTCGTCGCCGCCATCGGCTGAGCACGCGGCGGTAGGATCGGAGCGGATGCGCCAAGCTCTCCTCATCTCCCTCCGGGACCCCACGGATCCCATGGCCGAGCAGGAGCGCGCGTGCTTCGCGGAGACAGCCCGCCACCCGGTGGCGCTCTGCTCGGCTGTGGGCCGCATCGTTCCCCGGGACGTGCTCGAGGATCGACCGGCGGTCTTCTTCGGGGGCTCGGGCGCCTACTCCGTCCTCGACGAGCACGACTGGATCAAGGGCATGCTCGACCTGCTGGTCCACACCGCCGAGGCCGGCATCCCCGCCTATGCCAGCTGCTTCGGCTTCCAGGGACTGGCCCTGGCGATGGGCGGCGACGTCAACCGCGACGACAGCCGCCAGGAGCTCGGCGCCTACGAGATCTCCCTGACCCCCCAGGCCTACGACGACCCGCTCTTCCGGCGCTTGCCCCAGTCCTTCTTCGCCCAGCTGGGCCACCACGATCACGTGGACCGCCTGCCCGCCGGGGTCACCCTGCTGGCCACCGGGGACCGCTCCTACCACCAGGCCTTCAAGGTCGACGCCGCGCCCTTCTGGGCCAGCCAGTTCCACCCGGAGCTGAACAAGGCCACGACCTACGCCCGCTTCCTCCACTACCTGGACCACTACGCCGACGACCCGGAAGAGGCCGCTCGGATCGACGCCGAGATGCGGGCGATGCCCGAGACCAAGGCGCCGGCGGTGCTGTTGCGGGACCTGGTGCAGCTGGGCCTGTCCCGCGGGTGAGCCTGGCCCACCTGCTCGGTGCGGTGGTGGACCGGGTCCTGGCCCGGCCCCGGCGGGTGCTGACGGGTGTGGTGGCCAGCTGCCTGGCCCTCGCCGCGGTCTCGCTGACCGTGCCCGCCGACACGAGCTTCCTGAGCGTGCTCAACGCCGACGACCCGTTGGTCCAGCGCTACCTGGCGATGGACGAGGCGACCCGCCTGAGCCACCGGGCGATCCTGCTCCTGGAGGGCGACGACGGCGCGGTCGACGAGGCGGCCTCGGTCGCCCACGCGGTCTTGTCGGGCCACGCCGAGGTGGACTGGGTGGCCCTGGAGCCGGCGAAGGCCGCCGGCGCCCGGGTCCTGGTCGTGTCGCTGGTCGACGACCCCATGCGGCTGGCCGGCAAGGACATCGCCCGGGGGCAGACCTCGTTCAGCCTGGTGGAAGTCGCGGTCGCCGAGGCCCTGGCGTCGCGGGAGGTGAGCCTCGGCTGGGCGGGGGTGCCGGCCCAGACCATCCAGGACATCGAGGCGACGATGGGCCGCATGCTGTGGCTCACGCCCCTGGGGTTCGTGGCGGTCCTGCTGCTGCTGCGCACGGTCGAGCGGCGCCTGGTGCACCTGGGGGTCATCGGCGGGGCCCTGGGCCTGGCCGCCCTGGCGACGGTCGGACTGAGCGCCCTGGTCTTCGGCAGCCTGACCTTCAACGAGGGCTTCCTGGTGGTCGTGGTGGCCGGGCTGGGGGCGGACTTCGCCCTCCACCTGGTCGTCCGGCTGCGGGAGGAGCGGGACGGGGGCATGGACTTCGACGCGGCGCTGCGACGGACCCTGTGTGGCGCGGGTCCCGCCATCACAGCCGGCGCCCTGACCACCGCCGGGGCCTTCGCCGTGCTGGCCCTGGCGCCGGAGACCCTGCCCCGCCGGATGGGGGTGATCGGGGCCGGGGGCATGGTGCTCTGCCTGGGTGTCGTGCTGACCGGGCTCCCGGCCGCCTGGGTGGTGCTGGCCCGCAGGGGCGGGACCGCGGGGCCCGCCACCGGCTTCCGGGTGCCGGGGGTGGGCGCCCTCGCTCGCGCCGCGGCGGCCCGGCCGGCCCACACGCTGCTCCTGGGATTGCTCCTCGTCGTCGCGGCCGGCAGCGGCGTGCAGCACCTGCGCTACGAGACCGACTTCAACAACATCGTGAATCGGGACGTGCCGGCCCAGGCCGTGAACACCCGGCTCCAGGCGCTCTTCGGCACCCACTCCAGCCCCTGGCTCGTGGCGTCGGACACCCTGCCCGAAGCCCGGGACGTGCACCAGGCCTTCACCGTCGACCCGCACTTCGTCCGGGTCGACGGCGCCGCTGACTGGCTGCCCCCGGGGACCCTCGCCCTGCCCGATGATCACCCGCAGGCCCTCGTTGCCCAGCTCCAGACCGTCGACGGCCGCTGGCTCACCTGGGCGTACACCGACTACGCCGGGCTGGACACCGAGCAGCTCCGTCGGGACCGGCTGCGGGCCGAGGCGATCGCCCCCGAGGCCGCCGGCTACGGCCTGTTCGTCGAGGCGATCGTGTCGCCGGCCCGGCCCTGGGCGCCTCGGCTGGGCCTGGGCATCGCCGCCCTGGTCCTGGTGGTGCTGGCGGTCGACCTGCGGTCAGCGAAGCGGGTGGCGCTGGCGATCACGCCGGCCGGGGTCGGCATGGTCGCCACCCTGGGCCTGCTCGGCTGGCTCGACGTCGGACTGGGCATCGTGCACGTCGTGAGCGTGCCGCTCCTGCTCGGCCTCGGGGTCGACGACGGGCTGCACGTGGTGCACCGGCTGGACGAGGATCCGACCCTGTCGGCCGACGCCGCGGCGGTCTCGGTGGGCCGGGCGATCGTCGTGACGACCGCCACCACCTGCGCCTCCTTCGCCGGGCTGGCCCTGTCGAACAACCCCAGCCTGGAGGCGATGGCGCTGGTGCTCTTGATCGGCCTGCCGATCTGCCTGCTGGCCTCGCTCACCCTGGTGCCCGCGGGAGCGGTGCTGCTGCGTCTGAGGGGATAGCTGACTGCACCCTTCAGGGAGGCGCAGAGTGACCCTCGACCCCGACATGCTGGCGGCCATCGAAGACGCCCGGTCCCAGGCCCACACCACGCGCCGGGCCACGGTGCCGGCGCTCGAGGAGCGGCTCTACACGGCGACCGAGGTCCTGGACCACGGCTTCGTCCGGGTGGTCGACTACATGGGCGACGACAGCTGCGTCGTCCAGGCGGCCCGGGTCTCGTATGGCCGCGGGACGAAGAAGGTGCTGCAGGATCGGGGCTTGATCAGGTACCTCCTGCGTCACAGACACACCACACCCTTTGAGATGGCCGAGCTCAAGCTCCACGTGAAGCTCCCCATCTTCGTCGCCCGCCAGTGGATCCGGCACCGCACCGCCAACGTCAACGAGTACAGCGCTCGCTACAGCGTGCTCGACCGCGAGTTCTACCTGCCGAAGCCCGAGGACCTGGCGGTCCAGGCCAAGAACAACAAGCAGGGCCGCGGCCAGGTGCTCACCGAGGACCAGGCCGCCCAGGTGCTGGAGCTGCTGCGGCGCGACGCCATGCAGACCTACGACACCTACGAAGGCCTGATGAACGACCACAACCTGGCCCGGGAGCTGGCCCGCATCGACCTGACCCTGAACTACTACACCCAGTGGTACTGGAAGGTCGACCTGCACAACCTGATGCACTTCCTGTCGCTGCGCATGGACCGGCACGCCCAGTACGAGATCCGGGTCTACGCCGACGCCATCGCGGACTTCGTGAAGGACTGGGTCCCGCACACCTGGGAGGCCTTCGCCGACTACCGCCTTGGCGGGCGCTTCGTGAGCCGCCTGGGGGTCGAGGTCATCCAGGCACTGGTCCGTGGCGAGGAGATCGACCAGGAGTCGAGCGGTCTGTCTCGCCGGGAGTGGGGAGAGCTGATGAGCTGGGTCCGTCCGAGAGACTAAGCGGACCGCGGGCTCGGCCGGCGGGGGCGCCGCCCACCCTCGCGTCGCTGGCGGAGTAGCCGGCCCGAGCTGCCGGCCTGCGTGGCGTAGCCATCCCCGACTGCCGCCCAGGGGGTGTAGGAGGGCCTCTCTGGGCCCGTCGAGGCGGCGCAGGCGCCTCGATGCGCCCAACACACGGGGTCCCCACCGCCAGAGCAGCAGTTGAGAGCGGCTACGCTCGGCGGAGCGGCAGCTCGAGGCGGCTACGCCCAGGACTCGAGGCACGGGGCCCGGACTGAACGGCCACTCACTCTGGTTTGCGCACCTCTCAGACGTAGAGAGGACGCACCTCTGGCCCGGGGAGCGGGTCGGCCTCGCCGAGCGCCGCGAGGGCGAAGAGCTACTTCGCGGCCGGCCGGCCAGCGTCCTGCAGATCCTCGGTGACGAGGTCGAGCAGGGTCGCGCTGAGCTCGATGATCTGCTCGTGCGTGAAGCCTTCGGACTTCAGCTGGCGGTAGAAGCTGCGAGCGAGGGTGCGGTTGCGGTTCTGGTACAGCTGCTGGATGTCGGTCTGCGGGGGCATGTGGAAACCGTTCCTTGTGAATCCACCACCCCACCAAGCAAGGGGTGTGCCACCGTTCCGATCTCCGTGGATCCGCATGAGACCGTCGCCGGAAGCCGACAGGTGTCACCGTGGGTACGCAGGGTGATCCCTGGGTGCGAAGGACTCTTCGCACCTGGGTGCCCCGAAGCGGGTCTCGGAGAGCCGACAGGCCCGACCGGGGCCAGAGGGCCCCGGTCCCGCGCGCGACCGCGGAGGCCGCAGGCCGGAGCGGCCTCGCGCCCGGAAGACTAGCGCCCTACCTCTCGCCCGCCTGATCGAGCTTCTTGATCGCCATCTGGACGTACTTCCGGATGTTCGGGATCTCCGGGTCCAGGTTGTAGGCCCGCTGGAGATCGTTGAACGCCTGGCGGTAGTTCTTCTTGTAGTAGTGGCTGATGCCGCGGCGGCAGCGGGCCATCGCGTGGCTGCCGTCGAGCTCGATGGCGGCGTCGAAGAGCTCGATCGCTCGGGTGTAGTCCTTGCGAGCGAAGTACAGGTCGCCCATCGCGACCAGGGGCTCGGGACTGTTCGGATCCAGGTCCTCGGCCTTCTTGAAGTCGCTCATCGCCGCGGCGTAGTCGCCGAGATCCAGGTGACAGCGGCCGCGGCCGATGCAGGCAGCGAGGTGACCCGGGGCGTACTCCAGCAGCTCTGAGTAGGCCTGGGCGGCGTTCTTCAGATCGCCCTTGGACATCGAGCGCTCGGCCAGCTCGAGGAGCTCCTCGACCCGCCCGGCCTCGACCGGCGCCTGGTTGGACTCCACCGGATCGGGCAGCGCCACGCCCGGGAGGATCGAGTCCTCGTCCATCAGGACCGGCGCGAGCTCCTCCCGCTCGTCCTCCAGGGGCTCCTCGGCGGAGACGGACAGGCCGTCCTCCTCGTCGAAGAGGTCGCCGTCGTAGGTGTCGTCGACCTCGCCCATCGGAATGACGATCTCGCCCTGGATGGCCGCGCCGCTGTGGCCGACGGTCGCCGCTGTCGGGCTGACCGCCTTGGCCCGCCCGTCGGGAGAGACCTGGATCGCTGCAGGCATCGGCCGCTGCTCGCCGCCGTCCCGGATGGTCGGAAGCGTGCCCGGGTCCAGCAGCCGCTTGGGCGGAATGACGTCGATCTGCCCGCCGAGCTGGGTCGGCTCCTCCTCTGGCCCTGGCATGAAGGACACGCTGGAGGGCTCGTCGTCGAAGTGCGCCTCGACCACGGCGACGGTGGTGGCCGTGGCCAGCTGGGTCGGGGCCTCGTCGGCCGCCATCACGTCGGCCAGGGTGGGCTGCACCAACGGCGAAGTGGCCTGGACGGTCTCCTCGAAGTCGGGCTCGGGCTCGGGCTCCGGCTCGGGCTCCGGCTC
>CAYFPX010000018.1:53198-59275 GCA_964344945.1 uncultured Enterobacterales bacterium | reverse complement strand
CGGGGTGAAGCCGTCGATGACCGCCGTGAGGTTGTTGTCCAGGCCCCAGCAGACACAGCCTGCGAGCACCAGCAGGGCCGCGGGTGCCACGCTGAAGTCCTGGGGGGCCGCCAGCAGGACGCCGGCGACCACCACGAGCGCGTTGGCTGCCCAGGTGCGCCGGTCCATGTTCTCCCGGAAGAAGGCCCAGGCCAGGATCGCGGTGGCCGTGGTCTCCAGGTTCAGCCACAGTGACACGCTCGCCGAGGGGGCGGCCCGGAGCCCGAGCAGCAGCAGCACCGGCCCCAGCACGCCGCCGAAGAGGATCGCGCCTCCCAGGCGGCGGAGGTTCGCGGGGTCCCGCTGCCGCTCGCTCGTGCCCCCGGCGAGGGCGCTGGGGAGGGTGGCGAGGGCCGCGCCCAGGTAGAGCAGCCCGGCCAGGCTCAGCGGCCCGACCGCGCCATCCAACAGGGCCTTCGAGGCGGGGGTCGAGGCGCCGAACAGCGCCGCGGATCCCAGGCACCAGAGCACGGGGAGCGCGGTCTGCGGACGGGCTGCGGCCACTGGGGATCCTCCAGGTGGGGTCTAACGACCGCGCTTGGCTTGAGTCTGGGGTCCGCTGGTCCGTTGAGGGGAGCAGGAGGTCCCCCGCCCAAGGAGTCCGCGTCGTGGAATTGTCCGTGATCATCCGGATCGTCGCGAGCGTCGTGCTGGTCGAGGTGATCCTGGTCGTGAGGCACAAGCGCACAGCCACGCGGTCCGTCATGATGAAGACCGTGGCTCGAGTCGCCCGCGCGGCCGAAGTGGTCGAGCCGCCGAAGGCCGAGAGCGACCGGTGCTCCCTGGCGGACGTGCCCGAGGACTCCCCGCTGAAGGCCCTGGCGAGCCGCGCCAACATGCTGCGCTGGGTGACCCACGAGCCCGATCTGGTCGGTCGCCGCCGCAACCGTCTCGACGTCGCCGGACACCTCGTCGAGCTGCTCGACGTGCCCGTCACGGCCACGGTCAAGCGCGGAGAGCGGGCCAGCGATGGGCTGCTGCGCTTCGACGGCGAGGTGCTGGCTCTGCGGGTCACCCACGGCGAAGAGGTCCAGCTCGGCACGGTCCAGGTCTTCTTCCGCTGCAAGGGCTCCCAGGTCTCCTTCATCACCTCGGTGGACGCCGTGGAGCACGGCTTCGCTCGGCTCGCCATCCCGACCTCGCTGGAGCAGTACGACTGCCGTGGCACGGATCGGAGGAGCCTGGTCGAGGGGCGCCAGCAGCTGGGCTTGGTGTTCCGCCCGGACGGGCGGGACCACGACTTCATGGTGCTCGATGTGTCCAACAGCGGCATCGCCATGCTGGTGGTCGGCCGCGACGCCGTGCCGGCGCTGGGCGACGAGCTCGAAGGGGACCTGGTCTTCGAGGACGAGGTGCTGGTGAAGCTGCGGTTGAACGTCCGCCACCTCACCACCAGCTTGGACGGCACCCGGGTGGGGCTGCGGGTCACGGAGCTCGACCGGGCCACGCCGTACGAGCTGCAGCAGGTCGTGTACGCGCTGGCGGCGTAGTCCCCTGTCAGCGCCCCCCGGCCCACTGCCCGAGCAGCTCCGCCAGCTGGTTCGGCAGCTCCTGGGCCCCGGCCTGCAGCACCGGGGAGACCACGCCCGGCAGTGCCCTCACCAGGGCCGGCAGCGAGGGCACCCGCGCGGGGTCCCCCAGGGCGCGGTGCTCGCGGTGGATCGCCCGGGTCCGCCGGTACAGCGCGAGGGGACGGCGAGGATGGCTGTGCACCACGGGCGCCGTGGCCACGTACCCGATGCGGTGGGCCCGACCCCAGTGGAGATCCTCGGCGATCGGCACGTCGGGCAGGGGATCCCGGAGCAGGAGCTCGCGCCGGGCCAGGGCGAAGACGTGGTCGTGGCGGTCCACCCTGCGGTGACCGAGCCCGGGCGGCGTCCACCGCCTCAGCCGGTCGCGGGTCACTGGATCCGCCGACGGCCACGGCAGCTGCCGCCCGAAGACGGCGTCGTAGCCCCCGTCCTCCAGGGCCTCGACCAGGGTGCTCACCACCCCGCGGCCCCGGGGCAGGGCGTCGTCGACGGTGAAGAGCACGTAGTCGCCCGAGGCGGCTTCGACCCCGCGCTGCCGGGTGGGGCCGTGGCCCAGCCAGGCCACTTCGAGCACCCGGTCGCCCTCGGGGCTCGCCCCGCCGTTGGCCAGCACCAGCACCTCGACGTCGCAGTCCTGGTCCCGCAGCGCAGCGAGGCCCAGGGGCGTGCCCCGGTTGGTGGGGATCACGGCCGTCACCCGGTGGGTGCGGCCCGCGCGGGCCGGCGGGGCACGGTGGTGCTCCAGGGAGCGTCGCAGCCCGGGGTCCGGACAGGTCCAGTCGTCGAGCAGGGGGATCAGCTCGTCGGCCGGTCGGTCGCGGGGGCAGGCGGTCAGGGCCAGGCTCACCGGCTCCCCGGCCCGCAGGGCGGCTTCGAGCTGCAGGCGGGCGGCCGCGTCGAGGCTGGAGAGCTCCATGCCTCCGCAATCTACCCGGCGGCCAGGTGCTCCCGGTACCAGGCGATGGTGGCGGCGAGTCCCTGGTCGAAGGCCACCTTGGGCCGCCAGCCCAGCCGGGCGCGGGTGGCGCTGTCGTCCAGCGCGTAGCGCATGTCCTGGCCGGGCCGATCCGGGCCGGGCTGCAGGGCCTCGCGGGGCCGCCCGCAGAGGTCCAGGATGCGCTCGGCCACCTCCCGGTTCTGGAAGGGGCTGCCGCCGCTGAAGTGGTAGATGCCCCCGGGCTCGCCCCGGTCCAGGACGGAGACGAGCCCCGCTGCGAAGTCCGCCACGTGCACCCAGTCGCGGATCGGCGAGCCGTCGCCGTGGATCTGCAGCGGGCCCGCCCCGAGGGCGGCCCCGATCCAGGAGGGGATCGCCTTCTCCTCGTGCTGCCGCGGCCCGTAGTTGTTCGTGCTGCGCACGATGGTCGCGGCGTAGCCGAAGGTGTGGCGGGTGGCGTGCACGAAGGCCTCGGCGGCGGCCTTGGTCGCGGCGTAGGGGTTGCCGGGGGCGAGGCGGTCCAGGGGCTCGAAGGGGGCGTGGTCACCGGGACAGGAGCCGAAGACCTCGTCGGTCGACACGTGCACGGCGTGGGGCACGCCGGCTACGGCGGCGGCCTCCAGGACCACCCGCGTGCCCTCGACGTTGGTCTGGATGAACACCCGCGCGTCGTCCAGGGAGCGGGTGACATGGGACTCGGCGGCGGCGTGGATCACGGCGTCCTGGCCCTCGCAGAGCTCCCGGACCAGGGCGGAGTCGCAGACATCGCCCACCACCAGCTCGACGTCCACCCCGTCGAGGTGCGCCCGACGCCCGGCGTAGGTCAGCTTGTCCAGCACCACGACCCGGTGACCCGCTGCCACCAGCTGCCGGGCCACTTCGGAGCCGATGAACCCCGCGCCGCCGGTCAACAGGACCCGACTCATGAGTCGATCCGGCTCCAGTCGAAGTCCAGCACCCCGTGGGGTGGGATCCGGAGCTCGTCCGGGTCGTCGCGGTCGTAGGGCTCGCTGACGATGTTGCAGACCATCGCCTCGGCGGTGCCGATGTTCTTCAGGCCGTGCCAGACCCCGGCGGGCACGCGGACCACGCAGAAGTGCCGGTCGCCGAGCACCACGCGCATGCTCGCGCCCTGGGTGGGCGAGCCCTCGCGAGCGTCGACCAGGCCGAGCAGCACGCGACCCTGGAGGCAGACCATGCGGTCCCACTGCTGCTCGTGCTGGTGCCAGCCCTTCACCACCCCCGGGTACAGGGTGGTCACGTAGACCTGGCCGAAGCCGGCGAAGTCGCCGACCAGGTCGGGGTCGTCGGCGCGGACCAGCTCGGCCAGGGACCCGCGCTGGTCGTTGTGCCAGACGAGCGGCTTGACGAGCACGCCGTCGATGGTCGTGTCCATGCGGGCTGGGCTATCCGCTGGGCGCGGGCCGGGCCATACGGCCGAACAGAGCCCAGGCGGCCACCGGGATCAGGGGCACGAGCAAGGTCAGGACCGTGGCCCCCAGGGTGAGCGGGTCGTCGGAGGCCAGCCGCGGCCAGTTGTAGATGAACAGGTCCGCGGTCCAGTGGGAGAGCACGACGGTCAGGGCGTCGAAGCGGAAGAAGGCCCAGCCCCACACCACGCCGATGGCGGTCATCGCCACCGCCCGCCCCCACCACGGGTGCTCGGGGGGCAGGAAGGCAAAGTCGGTGTGCACGATGCCGTAGATCGCGGCCGGCACCAGGATCGCCAGCCAGCGCAGGCCGGTCTTCTTCTCCAGGTATGTGCCGAGGAACAGGCGGTACCCGATCTCCTCGCCCATCGCGATCGGCAGGAAGATCAGCAGCGACATCCACGCCGGGGACGCCGCATTCAGCACGGTCATGAAGTAGAAGCGCGGCTGAAGGTCGATGCGGCCGTCGAAGAAGAACACCTCCGCCGCGATCACCACGGCGAGCACGAGCCCGCAGAGCAGGCCCACGGCGAAGCCCCGGGCGCTGGCTGCGGCGACCTTGGGGTGGTGGAGCTTGCCGGCGGACATCAGCCACAGGGACTCGCCCCGGTTGTGCCCGGCCTCGCGGTCGATGGCGTCGCCGGCGGCGATCACGCCAAGGATCACGATGTACACCCAGGCCATGTGCACGTGGTACTGCAGCAGCTCGACCACGTCGGAGACCCAGCGGGGCCACAGGGTCTCCCACAGCCCGAAGAGCCAGCCCTGTCTCAGCAGGCTCGTGGCGATCAGGCAGGAGGCCGCGACGGCGGTCCAGCGCAAGGCGCCCGTGAGCTTCACGTCGCCCGCCTGCAGCCGCTTGAGGAACACCACGAAGGCGATCACCGCGCCGATGGCCAGCAGGGTGAAGCCGATGGCCTCGAGCAGCTTGCGGGGCGCTTCGGACGCCTTCATGGCGCGGCGGGCCTTCGCGGGGATCTCGTAGTCCAGCCCGGCGTAGGTGACCTCGTCGCCCCTCACGCTGACGGACAGGCGCTCGTCGAGGCGTGGGCTCTTGGCGATCCGGCGCCGCCAGGTGATCACGTGATCGGTGCGGCTGCCGCGCCTGGTGCTCGACGCCTGGACCTCGCGGAAGTCGCTGACGTCCAGCTGCAGGCCGTCGCGGATCGCCACGAGCGCGAGCTCCTTGGCCTCGTCCTTGCTCAGCCGGGCGCCCGGGGTGTCGTCCTGGATGCCCTTGCGCCAGGCGATGACCCCGGTGTTCGGGTTGACGTCGACCCGCCAGGTGACCTTGGTGCCCTGCTGCTTGAACAGCACCTCGTACCAGTACAGCCTGGCGCCGTCGCGGATGAAGTCCTGGACCTGCTCCCGGGAGAAGCTCTCCTCCACGTAGTCCAGGTCTCGCGCGTCGACCTTGAGCTTGACCGACGCCGAGGCCTCGTCCACGTCGAAGCCCCGCTCGGTCAGGAAGACCCGGGCGTCGGCGATGAGCTCGCCCCGGTCGGCGTCCAGGTCCATGTCCGGCAGCGGCCAGAGCTGGGGCAGCGCGACGAAGGTGAGGGCCCCGCAGAGGACGGCCAGCACGGCGAGGATCTTGTCGACGCGGGACACGGCGGCGCGTGTATCCCGACGGGGGGCGGCGGCACCCCAGCAGCCCGTGGCCCGCAGCCAGCCGGGGCCTCATTGACCGGATCACCCCAGGTGACCCGGTCGATCAGGCCCGAGCTGTAGCTCTGTATGACAGTCGCCGATGCCCCCCGTGGACCGGGCCTTTCTGCTGATCGCGGTCTGCCTGGGGTTCTACGGGGTGGGTCGCAGGCGGCCCGTGTAGCATCGCCCCATGCGCACCCTGCTCCCCGTCGCCGCACTCCTCCTGTCTGCTTGCGCCTCGAAGTCGACGGCGCAGTCGTCGTCCGACGCCGACGACGGCCTGCGACCGCTGCTCGCCTGGGAGGTCTCCTCCAAGGGCAAGGTCTCCCACCTGGTCGGCACCTGCCACCTGCCCATCCCCCTCGACCACGCGCTGCCTGCGCCCCAGGACGCCGTCCTGCGAGACGCACGGGTGCTCTACACCGAGGCGGACGCCGCCGGGATCGAGGGCCTGGACACCCTGTCCCGGATCTGGCAGCAGGAGTCCCT